>JBCCOH010000049.1:0-34855 GCA_039111275.1 Cyanobacteria bacterium P01_D01_bin.1
ATTCCAGGCTTGCTCTGCTGAGGCAAACATAATTTGTTCATGGTCGTTGGGATAGCTCAGCAGTTCGTTGTGGTTGAGCTTGACGATAAAAGGAATTTTGTGAGCATATTTGCGAGAAACCGAGCCGAGGACGCCGAGCGTGGTAGCTACAGCGTTACAGCCGCCTTCAAGAGCGAGCTTGATAATATTTTCGCTATCAAAATAGAGCGGATTGGGAGCAAAAGAAGCGGCGGCGGAGTGCTCTAATCCCTGGTCAACTGGCAAGATGGAGAGATAGCCAGTGTTGGCAAGTCTGCCAGTAGAGTAAAGCTGTTGGAGACTGCGAAGAACTTGGGGGTTGCGATCGCTCTGCAAAAAGATCCGCTCCACCCAATCCGACCCCGGCAAGTGCAGCAACTCCTTCGAGACCTTCGCCTCATATGTCAGCAGTGAATCTGCTTCATCGCCTAGAAGGTCGACAACAGAATTGGGTCCAGAGAGAGTCGTTACCACGAGCGGTCCTCCTGTTCGTTGAACTTTCTTTTCTACGATTAAGTGTGCACGATCTTTTGAATACTGAAAGCAAAACCTTAGCTTCATTCATCGAAAATCTCTACAAAGGCTGATTTCGCAGACGAATTTACAATAGTTCAAAACAATGCGGACACTTTTCGTATTACTGACACAGAGTCACAGCATAGCCAATGTCTTGGCTAGCGCTAAAGCGTTGTAGTTCTAGCGACTGGCAGGCATTGAACTATACAAGGTATTACACCGAAAAGAATTCTACCGCTACTTCCCGTCAGCCGCTGGTTATTCCCCTAGCGCTTCACTGAGGTTCCAGGCAGCGCTGATTAAAGCGATGTGGGTAAAGGCTTGAGGGAAGTTACCTAGCCCTTCACCGCTGGTACCAGTTTCCTCAGCGTATAGCCCGACGTGATTGGCATAAGTAAGCATCTCTTCAAATATTCTTCTGGCTTCGTTGAGTAGAGTCGGATTGGCGGAGCCAGCGCGGGTGAGAGCTTCGACTAGCCAAAAAGTGCATAGATTGAAAGTCCCTTCCTCACCTTCTAGCCCGTCGCTAGATTCGCCTTCTGAGGTGGTTGGATTGTATCGATACACCAGGCTATTAGCCGTTAATCCTCCCTCTCTTGGCGGCTTTCTAACTTCCTCGATGGTGCTCAGCATCTTCGGATCGCTAGCAGCCATAAAGAACACCAGCGGCATGATCAAGCAGCCTGCATCCAAGTCCTTTTCGCCATAAGCTTGAACAAAGGCACCGCGCTCTTCGTCCCAACCTTTTTCTAAGATCTCTTCAAAGATCTCGTCGCGAACAGTCAGCCAGCGCAGCCGATCGGCTGGGAAAGAGCGCTCTTCTGCAATTCGCAGCGCTCGGTCTACAGCGACCCAACACATTAACCGGGAATAAACGTGGTTTTTCTCACCCCCTCTTGATTCCCAAACGCCCTGATCTTTTCGCTGCCAGTTGTCGCAGACCCAGTTAGTCAAATAGCGTAAATGCGTCCAAAAAGAATAGGAAATAAATTCTCCATACTTGTTGTAGAGATAGACAGAGTCCATCAGCTCACCGCAAATGTCTAGCTGTAGCTGATCGTAAGCGCCATTACCAATCCGTACAGGCTGAGACTTTTTGTATCCCTCAAGATGGTCTAGGTGTTTTTCTTCTAAATCGAGCTCTCCGTCTATGCGGTACATCACCTTCAGGCTACCGCCTTCGCCTAGTTCCTGACACCGGGCTTCTAGCCAGCCCATAAACGCTCTTGCTTCTTCTGTAAATCCTACTCGGATTAGCGCATACACAGTGAACGCCGCGTCACGAATCCAGGTGTAGCGATAGTCCCAGTTACGCTCTCCGCCAATCTGTTCTGGTAGGCTAGTAGTCGGTGCGGCGACAATTGCGCCAGTGGGTTCGTAGGTCAAGAGCTTTAGCGCTAGAGCCGATCGCTCTACGCGGCGTCTCCAGCGTCCGGTGTAAACGCACTGGGACAGCCAGTTTCTCCAGTAATCGGTTGTTTCGTGAAAAAAGATTTCAGCAGTTTGGTTGAGATCTTCAAACTGTTCGCTTTCGATGAGCTGGCTAGCGGGTCGAAAGATAAAGATGGCGCTTTCTCCTTCTTTTAGGGTAAATTTTGCGGAAGCGCCCCTATCGTCTTTTTGTAGAGGGACGTCGGTAATCAGCTCAAAGTACTGGCATTCTACTTCGTCGGAGTCGTCGTTCGGATCAATCGGACGGGTGTCTTTGCAGGGGTTGCGATCACACACAAACGCCACTCCATTTGGAATCTTCTTAGTCTTGTGCTGAGCGCGGGCGTAGTCAAAAGCGGGATAGCATTCGGCATGAAAGGTAATTTCTCGGCGGACGGTACGAACCTGTCGAATAATCCAGTTGCGCATCCGAGAGTTGCCCAAAGGCATAAAGTCAACCACTTCTCCTACGCCGCAGTCGCAGAGAAACCGAGTGACCAAAATGTTTGTTTCAGGGTAGTAAAACTGTTTGTGATGATCGTTTTCTACCGTGGACTCAATTTTGAAATGGCCGCCTTTTTCGCTATCGAGGATAGCGCCAAAGACACTAGGAGAATCGTGGCGCGGATGACAGAACCAGTCGATTGACCCGTTGAACCCAACTAGCGCCGTGGTGCGCATATTACCAATCAGGCCGTAGTCTTCAATGGGCTGATAGTTCACTGAATATCCTCTGCCGACAGCTTGACTGCCAAGGCGCTACTTCGACCCTATCCTAAGATACTTCTCGATCTAACCTTCGAGATTTTCAGAGGATTTTCGCGAATCTTGGAAGTAATCCGAATGAAATATACCTTTTGGTCAATTTTCAAGCGCGCTTTAGACACAATCACACTTCCAAGAATCGCCTTCCGATAGAATCAAATCTAGCCATAAACATTCCTTAAGATACTTGCCAAATCTTGTAAAATTCAACTGGAATGACGTCTGGTAGAATCAGCGGACAAGCAGCGTCATCCACTATCCTAGCCACGAAGGCACATAGCTCACTGTGACTGTCTACTGTGGCTGTCTACTAAGTAGTAAATCGCCTAAGTGGTAAATCGCCGCGAGTCAGGACTGAGCAGGTAGTACTAGCGTAAAAGCAACAACACCAGGCCGAGTTTCATCTAAACGTAGATCTCCTCTGTGCGCTCTAGCGATTTCTCTAGACAGACTAAGTCCTAACCCAAATCCCTCTCTTTTCCGGTTGCGAGAAAGATCGCCGCGATAGAATCTGTCAAAAATGCGATCGCGATCTTCAGGGCCAATTCCCATAGATGAATTAGCTACATTAATCTCGATTGTCTCGTCACTTGCTGTTCCTATAATCGCTAACCACCGATTGGCGGAGCCTTCTGGCAGATTGTATTTAATCGCATTGTCGATCAGATTTTGCAAGACTTGGGTGAGCAGGTCGCGATCGCCCTGCACAGTCAACGCCGCCGTCAGCTTCACATCTACCGACAGATCGGGTGCTAACAGTTCAACATCTTCTAGCAACAGACCTAGAATCTCTTCTATTTCCACCTTGTTTTGTCGCAGGCTCATCTGCCCGGCATCCGCTAGCGACAGCAGCAGCAGCTTTCGCACAATCGTACTCAGCCGAGAGACTTCGTCCATCAGCTTGCTGAGACTTTGTTGCAAGTCAGATCCTGGTTTGGCCTGCTGCATCACCATCTCTAGCTCGCCACGTAAGATTGCCAGCGGCGTTTTTAGCTCGTGGGCCGCATCTCCGCTAAAGCGAGAAGACTGCCTAAAGCTACGCCCTAAGCGAGTCAACATTTGATTGAAGACTTCAATTAGCTCAACAAATTCAACGTCGGTACTGCCTACCGGAACCTGTTGATCTAGCCCAGTCGCGGTCACCTGTTTGATAACTGTCGTGAGCTTATTAACTGGCTTGAGGGCGCTGCCCGATAGCACCCACGCACCAATCGCAATCAGCAGCAGCGTGCCTGGAATGGCGACTAGAAAGATATTGCGGATAACGGCCATATCCTGATCAATGGTTTGCAGACTGATGGCGATCGCGCCTCTACCCGCCTCAGATTTGACCACCCCAACTCGCCAGCTTCCGGCCGCAGTATTTTGCGTCAGTAGCCGTGTGGCACTGCTCCTGCGAAAGGTGGCTTCGCCTGCTGCGACAGCTGCTTCGATATCTTCAGCAAGCTCGTCGCCTACTGTTTTCGACAAACTCTCTATATTCAAAGCTTCGTTGCCTAGCCGTGCGCCCGTCACAGAATAGTGCAAGGTAGCGCCTGTGGCATCTGTTGCTAGCAAAATGATTGGCGTGTCAACTTGCGTTTCGATTTCGCGCGGTAGCGCTTGATCAAAACTCTGTAGCCATTCGGGCGATCGCACCACCGTCATCTGCTGCAATTGTCCCCCTAGCTTGGCATTCAGGCTGCCAACTTTGGCCACATAGATCAGCCGCCAAGCAACTAGGGCAAAGCCAACTAGGGCGCTACCCGCTAGGGCAACAGAGAGTAGAGCTATACGGATGCGGAAAGATTGGAGTTGCACCAGAGACCTATGGCTCTAAAGTTTGTCTATGCGGTTATCGATTAGACTGCGATGTCTCGAACTGCCTTGTCTCGAACTGCCTCAAGAGCTTCGCAGTCAGCTTCAGAAGCAATAGCGATAAACTCAATTTCACAGCTTCACACCAGAAATTTCCAAACGAGGATCGCTTTTGCGACTGTCTCGAATTTGCTCATATAGAGCTCGCTCTTGATCACTAAGATCGCTCGGTGGCGTAATCACCACTTTTACTAGCTGGTCAGTACGGTCTGCGCCTTTTTTCTTTGGCCAGCCTTTGCCGCGTAATCGTAGAGACTGACCAGATTTTATCCCGGCAGGAATGCTGACGGTGACGCTGCCGTCTGGGGTGGGGACGTCTACTTTTGCACCAAGGACGGCTTCGTCGGGAGCGATGGGGATTTCGCAGGTGAGGTTGTCGCCATCGAATTGGAAGAAGTTGTGAGGTGCGATCGCCACGGTTAAATACACATCCCCTCGCTGCCCGGTCTGAGGATTCGCAGCCCCTTTTCCTTTTAGCCGAATCTTGCTACCTGGCTTCACGCCCGCTGGAATCCGAACTTTTACCGATTCACCACCAATGCTGAAACGCTTTTCCACACCGTGAAATGCCTCTGACATAGTCAGCTTTAGTTCAGCCTCTTGGTCGAACATGCCTCGACCAGCCGATCTACCAGCAGCGCCGCCCGCAGTCCTCGGGTCGAAGCCAAAGCCGCTGCTGCCAAAGCCACTCGTATCAAAACCAGCATTGCCAAAGCCGCTGCTACCCGGTCTGGTTTGATAGTTAGTGCGGGTTCGGGTGCCGCCCGCCCCCCCTTTACGGCCTAACAGTTCAAAGATAAATTCTTCAAAGCTGCCATATGAGCCAAAGTCAAATCCAGCCGCCCCGCCCGGAACGCCACCTCCGGGGACACCGCCACCAGCTCTGCCTGCCTGCTGCCAGTACTGACCAAACTGATCGTATTTCTTGCGCTTATCCGAGTCGGAAAGCACTTCGTAAGCTTCACTGACTTCTTTAAACTTTGCTTCAGCAGCCTTATTATCCGGGTTGACATCCGGATGATATTTTCTTGCTAGCTTGCGGAATGAGCGTTTGATTTCGGCAGCATCTGCTGTCTTACTGACCCCTAGGATGGCGTAGTAGTCTTTAAAGTCAGTTGCGGCCATACGAATTTGCTCTCTTGCTCACTAAACTTGCTTCAAGCTCAGCGTAGCAAAGCGCATCTAGTTTAAAGGTTCGGTTTTCTGGTTCGGGTGCCCAAGCTTCAATCCTGCGACTGGTCGCGAGCCCGTCCGTAGATTTCTGTCAGCTCTTTTAGGTGCATCTTTAGAGTCGGGGTCAGCATGGCTTCTGAATACCGCCAGCCCCAGTTGCCTTCGCCGACACCCGGTGTGTTCATCCGCGCTTCGGAGCCTAAGCCCAACACGTCTTGTAAAGGCACGATGGATTGGTTGGATATAGACTGCATCGCCATGCGAATCATCGACCAGTGAACCGAGACCGGATCGAATGCACCGATAAAGCTAGTTAGTCTCTTTTGTTCTTGTTCTGAGGCTTGCTCGAACCAGCCAATAGTTGTGTTGTTATCGTGTGTACCTGTATAGATCAAAGAGTTCCGGTTGACGTTGTAGGGCAGGTAGGGATTTTGATGATCGCCGCCGAAGGCAAACTGAAGGATTTTCATGCCTGGGAAGTCAAAGCGATCGCGCAACTCCTCAACCGCCTCATCAATCAGTCCGAGATCTTCTGCCAAGAAAGGTAGCTGTCCCAGCTCGGCTTCCACCTTTTCAAAGAATTCCACACCCGGTGCTTTTACCCATTCACCGTTGATTGCCGTATCTTGTCCCGCAGGCACTGCCCAAAACGCCTCAAAGCCTCGAAAGTGATCGATACGAATGAGATCAACAAAGGCCAACAGCGACTGAATACGCTGTAGCCACCAGTCAAATCCATCTGCTTTGATCACCTCCCAGTTGTAAGTAGGATTGCCCCAGAGCTGACCCGTTTCACTAAAATAATCGGGCGGCACCCCAGCCATCTGAGACGGATTGCGAGTTTCAGGATCTAGCATGAACTTTTCGGGATAGGCCCACACGTCCGCGCTGTCGTGGGCGACATATATCGGCATATCACCTACGATTTGGATACCGCGCTCATTGGCATACTGCTTAATAGCGCCCCACTGCCGATAAAACTCGAACTGCATATATTCGTGGAAGAAGATATCAGTTGCCAAATCGACGCGGGCCCGGTTGAGCGCATCGGCGCTGCGACCTGCTACAGAATCATCCCACTCCGACCACGGCAATCCAGAGTTGAACCCTTTGAGCGCCATGAACAGGGCATAGTCCTCTAGCCAGCTAGCCTGGTCGATCCTAAACTGGCTGAACGCAGCCTTTGTCTCATCGCTCGCAACGCCCTTAAACCGTTCTGCCGCCTTCCGCAGCAGCGATAGCTTAAAATCACTGACCTCGTTATAATCCACCACCTCAGCAGGAAAGAACTGAGTCGGCGCTAACTCATCAACATGCAGCAGTCCTTCTTCTTGGACCTTCTCTAGACTAAGCAGCATGGGGTTTCCGGCCATCGCCGAATAGGACATATAGGGAGAATTTCCGTGCCCTGTGGGCCCCAGCGGTAGAATCTGCCACAGCGACTGCTGAGTCTCTTCTAAAAAGTCAACGAATTCATACGCGTGCTGGCCTAAATCCCCAATACCAAACCGGCCTGGGAGCGAGGTGGGATGTAGCAAAATGCCGCTGGCTCTGGGAAAAGACATAGGTAGTGCGTGAGGATTGCTCAGACTCTATCACGGGTAGATAGCAGCAGCGCTCTGCTTTTTGAAGGAACTGTAAAAGATATAGAAAAGTAAGGATGCATTCTTACTTTGTCTTGGAAGGCATTCCCTGTCTTGGTGAGCATTCCCTAGCGCCGTACGACGACGCGGGGTCTCACCGCTAGCGCCGCGAGGCGACGCGGGGTCCTACCGCTTCTAGTCGAGTCAGCCTTTGTAGCTAGAAGCTTCTAGCGGTCACTAACATCCCAACCAACTCGACAGAAGCTATAGATGAGAGAATATCAAAAATCACGCAACTGTTTTCTTCGCTGGCAGCTATGACCTACAGAAATCCTGCCCCTACGGTTGATTTGATCATTGAGATGATCGATCGTCCTCATCGTCCCATCGTCTTGATCGAACGGCTCAATGTTCCGTACGGGTGGGCGCTACCTGGAGGGTTTGTAGATTACGGCGAATCAGTTGAAACAGCTGCCATGAGAGAGGCCAAAGAAGAAACTAACCTGCCTGTTACTCTCATTGAGCAGTTTCACGTCTATTCAGATCCTGCTCGTGACCAGCGCAAACATACGCTTAGCATTGTCTTTATCGCTACAGCCACTGGTCAGCCTACTGCTCAAGACGATGCCAAAAGTCTAAACATCGTCAATCCGTGGGAGATGCCTGGACAACTGTGCTTTGACCACGACCAGATTCTTCAGGACTACTGGCGCTACCGTCACTACGGACATCGACCTAGACTTTAGTTTCAATTAGTCAGAAGTTTCAAATTGGAATCAGGGCTACTTGACTCTAGTTTGCGTCTAGCCCTTAGAATTGTTGCGTGATTCTTGCCAGATCAATCTGGAGAGTTAGGCAACCTAGAGAGTGTAAAACCCGTGCGAAAAATTATTCAGACAGATCAAGCGCCTGCGCCCGTGGGGCCCTATAACCAAGGCATTGTAGCCGCGGGCGCTATGCTTTTTGTGGCTGGTCAAATTCCACTAGACGCTCAAACGGGAGAGCTGATCGGCTCGACGGTTGCAGAGCAAACTGAAAAATCTTTGCAGAATTTAGCGGCTGTGGTTAAAGCTGCTAATTCAGACTTTTCTCAGGTGGTCAAGACGACGGTATTTCTAAAGGACATGAACGACTTTGCGGCGATGAATGAGGTGTATGCAAAGCATTTTGATAGTGAGACTGGTCCGGCTAGAGCTTGTGTGGAGGTGGCGAGGTTGCCAAAGGATGTGCTGGTAGAAATTGACTGCATTGCTGTGGTGCCCAAATAGGCTATCGGCTTGATAGGCTATCGGCTCACTATCGGCTCAATTATTATCAACTATTGAAAGAAACGCCAAGAGGAACTTTACAGGGGAAGTATGACTGATTCACTTGCGATCGCAATCCTAGCCGCAGGCAAAGGCACCCGCATGCGCTCATCCCTGCCTAAGGTGCTCCATCGCCTCAGCGGTCGCACCCTAGTCGAAAATGTGATTGCCAGTACTGCGCTAGTCAATCCAGAGCGCAAGATTGCCATTATCGGCTACGCCGCCGATCAGGTAAAAACTACGCTCTCCTCGATCCCCAATCTAGAATTTGTCACCCAGGCCGAGCAGTTAGGTACCGGGCACGCCCTCCAGCAAGTGATTCCAGCGCTAGACAGCTTTGCAGGAAATTTACTAGTGCTCAATGGCGATGTGCCTCTGCTCAAGCCAGAAACAATTGAAAATATGGTCCGAGTTCACACAGAACACGGTAGCGCCGCCACTATTTTGACTGCGCAAATGGCCAACCCAACCGGATATGGCCGAGTCTTTTGCGACGATAGACTCACGGTCAAAGAAATCATCGAACACAGAGACTGCACCACAGAGCAACGAGAAAACAACCGCATCAACGCCGGTATCTACTGCTTTAGCTGGTCGGCGCTGATGACTATCTTGCCGCACCTAAAAGCCGACAACGACCAGCAGGAGTACTATCTAACCGATGTGATTAAGGATCTTGCCTCAGTAATGGCAGTCGATGTCTCCCCTTCAGAAATTGCGGGAATTAACAATCGTAAGCAGCTAGCAGAGGCAGAAGCGGTGATGCAAAAACGCATTAAGGATGAGCTGCTACTTTCAGGCGTGACGCTGATCAATCCCGAGAGCATCACGATTGACGCCACTGTCACGGTAGAACCCGATGTGACAATTGAGCCACAGACAAACCTGCGGGGGAATTCCACGATTGCAACTGGCTGTCGCATTGGTCCAGGAAGCCTAATCGAAGACAGCACAATCGGCGAAAATACAACCGTTGTTCATTCTGTTGTCACCAATAGCAAAGTAGCACCCGGTGGACGAATTGGACCGTTTACCCATTTGCGTGGACAAGCCGAGATCGGAGAGAACTGCCGTGTGGGCAACTTCGTCGAGGTTAAAAAATCAACGGTGGGCGCGAATACTAACGCGGCGCATCTATCTTATATCGGTGACGCCGATCTAGGTGAGCGAGTGAACGTGGGCGCTGGGACGATTACAGTGAATTATGACGGTAAGAATAAGCATAAGACGGTGGTGGGCGATCGCACCAAAACCGGAGCCAACAGCTGCCTAGTCGCCCCGATCACTATTGGCGAAGACGTCACCATCGGCGCAGGCTCAGTCATTACCAAAGACGTAGACCCCGATTGCCTTGTCTTCACCCGCACTCCTCAGAAGTCGATCCCCGGCTGGAAGCCTAAGTATCTTAGACAAAATTCATAGCGAATACATCTTCAGCAGGCAGAGCATCTTCGCTGTATTCCGATACACAAAAAAGCGTATGAAACCTCAGTAGTTTTTTGAGTTTATGAGTATTGCTGTAAAGAAAAATATCCACCAAAGGCACTTTCTATAGTTGATCTAAAGGTTGGTCTATCAAACCATTTTGTTTTCTTAGTATGGTAAGCGGAAAAGCCTGCTTACTAGTGCACCGCTTACTAGTTCATGTAGAAATTACTGGTTCATGCAGAAAGCAAGTTGGCCGAAGACGAGGATTCTTTGATGACAAACACAGAAACTTACGAGCCTACAGGTCAGCCTAAGGTGGACGCGATCGGTAGAGACAGCATGACGCTCTCTCAGCATGTCCTGCAGCAGCTCCACAGCTTCGGCCCAGACGCGCAGGATCTCAGCGCGTTAATGAATCGCATCGCCTTTGCAGGCAAGCTAGTCGCCCGCAGACTAACCCGCGCAGGGCTAGTAGAAGATGCCCTAGGCTTTACCGGACGCACCAACGTCCAAGGCGAGTCTGTCAAAAAAATGGACGTCTATGCCAACGACGTCTTCGTCTCGGTTTTTCAGCAGAGCGGCCTAGTCTGTCGACTAGTCTCCGAAGAGATGGACGATATTTACTACATGCCAGAGAATTGTCCAATCGGGCGCTACACCTTGTTGTATGACCCAATTGATGGCTCTTCAAACGTAGATATCAACCTCAATGTCGGCTCTATTTTTGCCGTACGCCGTCAGGTTGGGGACGATCTAGACCAGACTGGTAGCGACTTGCTGACTCACGGTCGCGACCAGATCGCCGCAGGCTACATTCTCTACGGGCCTAGTACGGTGCTGGTCTACTCTATTGGCAAAGGGGTTCATGCCTTCACCCTCGACCCTAGCCTAGGCGAATTTATTCTAGCTAGCGAGAACATTCAAATTCCAAAACACGGCTCCAACTACAGCGTCAACGAAGGCAACTTCTGGCAGTGGGAGGATCCCTACCGAGACTATATCCGCTACATGCATCGTCACGAGGGCTACAGCGGACGGTACAGCGGCGCCCTCGTCGGAGACTTCCATCGCATTCTGATGCAGGGCGGCGTCTTTCTCTACCCCGGCACCATCAAAAAACCACAAGGTAAGCTTAGACTGCTATACGAATCTGCGCCGTTAGCATTTCTAGCCGAACAAGCAGGTGGAAAAGCGACAGTAGGAGAGCAGGCAGTTCTAGACTTTGTCCCAGACCAGCTCCATACCCGTACACCGCTGATTATCGGCAGCCAAGAAGATGTAGAGCTAGTCGAATCATTTATCCAAGATCGCAAGGTAGAGCGGCCGCCTATTCCTAGTGCCGTTGGCTAACACCTGAATCTTTTCCAAGCGCTTGCTGTTTACGTTCAAACGCTCTCTTCTCGTTCAGATATCTTCGTTCACTACTGTCTTCCCTATGGTCTCCCTACTCGAAAACCCTCTTCGCGCCGGACTTCAACACGACAAGATTCCAGCTCCTCAAATTTTGATTATCTTTGGGGCTTCTGGCGATCTGACGCAAAGAAAGCTAGTTCCAGCGCTTTATCAGATGCGGTTAGAACGTCGACTGCCACCTGAGCTAACTATAGTAGGTGTGGCCAGGCGCGAATGGAGCCACGATTATTTTAGGGATCACATGGAAGAAGGTGTCCGAGAGTTTGGCGGCGGTATTGATGCTAGCAACCAGGCTGTTTGGGACAAATTTGCTCAGGGATTGTTCTATTGCCCCGGCAATATTGACAAGCCAGAAGATTATCAAAGGCTCAAGCAGTTTCTAGCAGAGCTAGACGAGAAGAGAAATACTCAGGGCAACCGCACCTTCTATTTATCCGTTGCGCCTAGATTCTTTGCAGAGGCCGCACAGCAGCTAGGTGCTGCAGGCATGCTAGAAGAGCCAATGAAGCATAGACTGGTCATCGAAAAGCCCTTTGGCCGAGACCTAGCCTCTGCGCAGTCACTCAACTACAAAGTGCGTAACGTCTGCAAAGAAGAGCAAATCTATCGCATCGACCACTACCTAGGGAAAGAAACTGTTCAGAATCTGCTGGTCTTTCGCTTTGCCAACGCCATTTTTGAACCGCTGTGGAATCGGCAATTTGTCGATCACATTCAGATCACGGTTGCAGAAACAGTTGGATTAGAAGGAAGGGCAGGTTACTACGAAACAGCGGGCGCTATTCGTGACATGGTGCAGAACCACCTAATGCAGCTCTTTTGCCTCAGCGCGATGGAGACACCCAACTCGCTCGATGCAGCTAGCATCCGTAATGAGAAAGTAAAAGTGCTTCAAGCGACTAGGTTAGCCAACGACACCGATTTGTCGCAGTCTGCGATTCGAGGTCAGTATTCTTCGGGCTGGATGAAGGGGAAAGAAGTCCCTGGCTATCGCAGCGAGGAGGATGCGCCCAAGGACTCTACCAACAATACCTTTGCGGCGCTAGAGCTGCGGGTCGACAACTGGCGCTGGCAGGGCGTTCCTTTTTATCTACGGACGGGCAAGCGCCTGCCCAAGAAAGTCTCTGAGATCTCTATTCACTTCAAGACAGTGCCGCACCTGATGTTTCAATCCGCAGCGAAACAGATGAATACAAATATCTTGGCGCTGCGAATTCAGCCTAATGAGGGTGTCGCGATGCGGTTTGAGGTAAAAACGCCTGGTTCTTCTCTCAGAACGCGCTCTGTGGATATGGACTTTCGATACGATGCGGCGTTTGGTAAGCCTAGTACCGATGCCTATAGCCGTCTGCTAGTCGACGCTATGCTAGGAGATCAAACACTCTTCACCCGTGGGGATGAAGTAGAACAGTCCTGGCGAGTACTGACGCCGCTGTTAGAAGTATGGGATGCGCCTGCTCCAGCCGATAGTATCGCCCTATACGAAGCAGGCACCTGGGGCCCGATAGAGGCCGAACTGCTATTGAAAAAAAGTAATCGCCGTTGGAGAAGACTCTAGAGACGCGGCTACTTTTCTTATCAGTTACCCTCACACCAGCGACCCTGCACCAGTCACCCTGCACAACCACTTCCATAAACAACAATGGCAACTTCTCTTCTCGCACTGCAAAAACCAAAGGATATCTCTCTCGATGAGATTGAAACGGAGCTACGTAATATCTGGCGAGTTCAAGACGACGGAGGTTCAGCGCCAGTTGCCATCAGAGCAGCCACTTTCACTATGGTGATTTACGAGCCAGATGAGATTCAACAGCTGCTAGCGACGCTAGGCTATTACGCGGGCGAGATTGACGGGTCTCATGGAATCGATACTAGAGACGCGATTCTAGCGGCGCAGAAAGACTTTGATATGCGAATGAGTGGACGAGTCGATACCGAAACGCTAGCGCGGCTGCGTTCGGAAGTTCGCAATCTGCCTGCCGGAAGACCCCAGTTTAAGAACGAGGACGTCCGTGGCTATAGTTTCAACGCATTAGCCGCGCAGAACCCCTGTCGGGTAATCACGCTGTGTCCTACTTTCGGCGATGACGAGGGCGTAAGCGCTCAAGTGTCGGCCTATTGTCCTGTGCAGAAAAGCCAAAACAGCAACTTGGTATGCTGCGAGTACATTACGCTGCGGGGCACCAAAGAAGCTCTAGAACGGGTAGGTGACTTGGTAAGTTCTCTGGTGGTCTCGGATTTACCCAAGTTCATTTGGTGGAAAGCGACGCCTAATCCTGAACAGATCTTGTTCCAGAAGCTGGCACTTACCAGCAGCTGTTTGATTTTAGATTCGAGCTACTATGGCGACGCGGAGTCTGAGATTTTGAAGATTCAGACACTGGTAAACGAGCGCACAAATATCGCGGATCTAAACTGGTATCGGCTAGCACCTTGGCAAGAGTTAACAGCTGAGGCGTTTGACCCACCGGAGAGACGGATGGCGATTATGGAGATAGACCGGGTGGGAATTGACTACGAGAAGGGCAACCCGGCACAGGCACTGATGTTCCTGGGCTGGCTGGCGAGTCGGCTGGACTGGCAGCCAATCTCGTATGAGAGGGAGGGAGGTGATTATGATCTAAAGCGCATCTTCTTTAAGAACGAGAACGGTAGAGAGATTCAGGCAGAGCTGGCCGCGATTCCGGTGGCTAATCCAGGAGAAGTGCTCGGCGATATGACCGGTGTGCGTCTAGAATCTACCAATCCCAATGCTAACTGCAACACGATTTTATGTTCTGAAACGGCGGGCTGTATGCGGATGGAATCTGGTGGCAGTGCGCAGAGTAGTCTAGTAGAAGAAGTGACTTCGCTTTCTGATCAGAGATCGGATCTCTTGCTAGAACAGCAGCTACAGAGCTGGGGTGAAGATGTATTGTTTGAGGAAAGTTTGGCGGTGACTTCTAAGATTTTGGCGCTGACCAATTGAAAGGAACAAATTAAAAAAGATAAAAAATCCTCACATTCCAGCTAGAAAAGGGGGAATGTGAGGCAATAGCAAGCGTGGAGGCGGAAAGATAAAGGTTGGGAAGGAGCCCTATCTCGATCTAGCTGCCGTAGCTGCTGAGGTAACCTTCAAGGATATGAAATCTATCAGCATTGAGGCTGTAGTACATCCAGCGTCCCTGCTGCCGGGCGTTAACAAGTCCAGCTTCTTTGAGAGTCTTGAGGTGAAAAGAGAGTTTGGATTGGGCAATATTGAGGCGATCGCACATGTCGCCAACGCAAAACTCTCGCTCTTGCAAAAGTTCGATGACTTGGATACGAATCGGCTCGGATAGTGCGTGGAAACCAGAAAAAACAGGGTCTGATGATTTTGCCATTTTAAATATGGTGAGTTTGACTCGAGAGATAGCTTTTATGTTGTTGATCACTTACTACTCAAAGTACGAACGCATTCCTACCTTGTTGTATGTGCCGCTGGATACTAGCAGCTTAAACAAGCGAAATCGGTTTGGCCATCCGAGCTTATACGATGAAATCAAGCTATATCAATAGTTCTCTGGCTGCAGCGACTAGGGATAGTGCGGTCACAGAGGCTGTAACTGCCCGTAGAATTGCGGAGCCTAAGGAGACAATTTCATAGCCGTTTTCTGTGGCAACCGTGATTTCTGTGGGCGCCCAACCCCCTTCTGGCCCGATCAACAAAGTCACATCAGGTGAATCTACCAATAGTAAAGTGGACTGGATTTTTGATAAGAGATGGGGACTGTTTTGTCTAGTAGCGCAGATGTATCGAACGCCTTGCCAGTCCGGCTGAACAACAAACTCTCGAAAGTCAGCTACCGGAAAAATTTTGGGTACGGTGATGCGCTCGCTCTGTTCTGAAGCTTCTTGGGCGATCCGCTGCCAGCGGCTGAGTTTGTTGTTGCTAGGATTGAGTAGGGTGCGATCGCTCAGCAATGGATAGATATGTGTAACGCCTAGCTCTGTTGCCTGACGCACCACCTGATCAAAGCTGTTGCCTTTGGGCAGTGCCGCAGCCAGGCGAAGTGGAGGTACTGCTAGCGCTGTAACAGGCGCCACGATTGTCTCTACAACTTGGGCTTGATTGGGTTCATCACTCAATGCGGCTAGCCAGCGCCTTCCCTGTCCATCTTGAGCAATGAAGCGATCGCCCGAGCTCAATCGCAACACTCGGCGCAAATAGTGAGTCTGGTCAGTCCTTAAAAAGAGAAATCCTTCATGTTGCTGGTCCGCGTCTATCGTGATTCGCTGAACCATAGCGGTCTTATTCGCCCCAACGAATAATCTCAACGTCAACAGAGGCAATCCCAGAATCATAGGTGCCCAGATCGCGAGCGGCTTGTTCTGCGATATCTAGCGCCCCGCCAGAACGGTCGTTAATCCGCACAGTTACAACCGCACCCGTGTTGTAGTTGGTGAGCTGCACTAACGTGCCAAACGGCCAGCTTGGGTGAGCAGCCGTGTGACTATAGCGGTCAAAAATCTCACCGTTCGCCGTGTAGTTTCCGTCAAAACCCGGCCCGTACCAGCTAACGCGCATTGTCTCGGCTTGAGCTGCTAACGGCAGCAGCAGCGCTGCACTCAAACTAGCCCAGCTGACAATGTAGCCACCTAGACCACCTATGCGCTGATGCTGATGCTTAAAGTAGCCCATCGAGACATTCCTTAATCAATTTTCGCAGCTATTATGCCAAGGGATGTCACTAGGTGCAACTCTGCTCAACTACCTGGCTTTCAATCTAGGACTGGTTAAATTAGGACTAGTCAAAGACTATTAAAAGGCTATGCACTTTCACCATCTACACTTCTACGTACAAGACACCGCCCTCTGGAAAGAGTGGTTTAGCCAAAAGCTATCGTTTGACTCTATCTCAGAAGACCCTATAAAGCCAGATTCCATACACCCTCACCAGGTTTTGAAGCAGGGCAACATCGAAATCCGGCTTTCTGACCCTAATTTTGGTCCTGATTCTGACGCTAATAAAAAGAATGCAGCTAATCAAGCCGATGATCTAGTCAGTTCGTCTTGCGAAGTAGCAAGGTATCTACAGCGGCATCCACCGGGACTAGTAGACGTCGCCTTTGCCACTGAGAAATTTGACGCGGTGCTAAAGCAAGCACTCAGTCAGGGAGCATCTCTATCAAAGCCTATAACTTTCGATGAGTTTGGTCAGCGTCAGTGTCAGCTAGAAGGCTGGGCGCATCTATGCCACACGCTAGTCGAGGTTTCTAGCAACTGGGTTAAAACGCAAAATCAGAGTAGATCAGCGCCAAATACAAAGCTTTCTGACATCGATCATGCGGTGATTAATGTCCCGCAAGGAGAATTACAGCTAGCTGCCACCTGGTATCAAAAAGTATTTGGGATGACGTCCTGTCAGCAGTTTGATATCCAAACTGCTCGCTCTGGCTTGCATAGTCAGGTGTTGGTTCATCCCGACGGTCCGCTTCAGCTACCGATTAATGAACCTAGCTCATCAAATTCGCAGATTCAAGAGTTTTTGCTACACAACCGCGGGGCAGGCGTACAGCATGTAGCCCTACGCAGTGGTAATGCGGTCGCTGCGATCGCCCACTTCAGAGCGCAGGGCCTCGACCTGCTAGATATTCCACGCGCCTACTACGACAGCCTCTACCAGCGCAGCGACTGCCCAGTAGAAGATCTTTCCGACATTAGCCGTCAGCAAATCTTGGTTGATTGGCCTCACGGTGGGCAGCAGGGCATGCTGCTACAGACCTTCACTCAACCAATCTTTGCAGAGCCCACTTTCTTCTTTGAAATTATCGAGCGACGCAGCTACCTAGAAAACGGTCAATTGAAGGTGGTAAAAGGATTTGGGGAGGGGAATTTTCAGGCTCTGTTCGAGGCGATTGAGCGATCGCAGCTGGAGAGGAGCCCGATAGAAGGGTAGGTAATGCACCTACCTCAAGAAACCCGTAAAGAACCACAGTACCGTCAGCGTAATGCTCGTAGACAAAGAAGACACCTGGCTAGGTGAGAGCACAGTACCCTGACCTCTGAATATCTGAGCAACCAGCAGCCCTAGGCATAGCCCGACTACTAGACCCACCGCAGATAGACCTACCGAGCGCCATAGCCTGCGAGTCTTCTGATTCAGAAAATAAATAGCTGCCATCAGACCCAAAGCCAGCGCGATCGAAGCCCCAACCGCCTCGTCTGACTGCAAAAACCAGGCTAGCCCAACTAGAGCTGCAAAGATAACCGACGGCCATAGCAGCTCGCTGCTGCTCTCAGGCTGATCTAACAAATCCGAGAACCACTGCGGCCCTGAGCTTTCGCTGCCTCCTCCAAACGTAGGCAGCGCTGGCTTGGACCGGGTCTGTTTCTCGGCGAATCGAATTCTATCAGGTACCTTGATCTTGCCTTCCTGGCGTAGTCTTAGCCGCTCCATCAGGATCGCATCGTAGGCGGCTTCTATCTCCTGCTGCCGCTTAGGGTCATCCTTGCACGCAGTTACCAACTGCGCGCGAGCAGACTGAACCTCCTCGAACGAAGACGCCTCTGTCAGTCCCAACGTTTCGTAGTGAACGTTTTGTTCGCTCATGCCCAACCTCCAAATCGGCCTAATGATATCTAGTAATATAAGTCTAACGATATCAGTGCTGACGACTAACCAAAGACGGCTATCCTGTCAAACCTGTCAAGCAAGTATACCTGCCTAACAGTGTAGCCGGGGACAGGCCGAAACGGATAGCAGCCAAAGTATGGATCACGCCGTCGTTTCTATAAAAGTTGTTAAGGAAGCTTGAAGATAGTCCTAAACCTGGGTACATAAAGATTGAAACAAGGTAATCCGGCTGGAGTCTTTCGCTTAAATCTAATCAGCAAATGTTGATTTCTTGCTAAGGTGTGGGTGCACTATGAAAAAAGTTTGCTGAATTTTCGTAGATATACAGAACAAGTAAGGTACGTAAGTTTGCTGAATTTTTGGTCGCTGGTCACTAAATTCATCACAGCTTTAGAGCCTAGATTAAGATATCCAGATGAGATATCCAGACAAGACACCCGAATCGGCCTGTTTAAGTCAGGCTCAGCAAGCCTAAGCCAGTAAGCCTAGATTCAGCAAGCCAGACCAGCCTGACTGTTCCTTTAATGCCATAGTTGTTTTTTATTTGCTTTAGTACCAGGATTCTAAATTATGGCCGTTGCCAAAATCCTTGTGGTTGATGATGAACCTGCTATCCGTAACCTGATTCATCGTTTTTTAGCCAAACAAGACTATCAGATGGAATCAGCTGAGGACGGGAAAACTGCGCTCGCGATCTTTGAGCAATTCAACCCTGACTTGGTAATTCTGGACGTCAATCTACCTGATGCCAACGGCTACGACTTGTGTAAAGATATGCAGGCTCGCACGGGTGTGTTTGTCCTGATGCTGACCAGCCGTACCGATGAGGCCGATAAAATTCGCGGGTTCAATACAGGCGCAGATGACTACATCACCAAGCCTTTTAGCCTAGGCGAGCTAGAAGTTAGGCTGGGCGCAATTCTAAAGCGGCAGCGACCCGTAACAGTCGCAGAGCAACAGTGCCTAACTTTCAACAAGCTTTCAATTGATCCGATTCGCCGCGAGGTGACCTTGTCAAATGACCTAGTGCCACTGACGGCGCTAGAGTTTGACTTGCTGCACTTTCTAGCGGGGCATCCGGGCCGGGTATGGCGTAGAGCGGAGCTAATCCAAAAAGTATGGGACTACGAGTATGTCGGCGACCAGCGCGTGGTCGATGTGCATATTGGTCAGATTAGAAAAAAAATTGAGATTGATACGACTCAGCCCACTCTCATTCAGACGGTTCGTGGCGTCGGCTATAAGTTTGAACCGCCTGATCTAAGCGAAAGCGCATAGAATCTAAGCCAAAGCGTATAGAGAGTTAGCGGTAGCAGACCAAAATCGGCAAGCCAGAGGTAGCGGGTTAGAGGTGAAGTGACGATTCTGGAGTGACGGCCCAGAAGCAACGAATTGCAGAAGCGAAAAGAGCAAAATGGCCTTCCCGATTGCCTTTATCTAGGTTGACTCTCAGCGCGGAGGCCAAGAGAAGCAGGACAGTTGGAAGACCTTTTTGAACTTGCTTTCATTTCTTTGCAGCTTTGTAGTGCTGGTTACGAACCTTCCAGGCCAGGCTAATCAACTGGGTCCAGCGGCGCTCTACGCGTTTGGGCGTCCAAGATAGCGCTTTGGCAATCGCCTTATCAGAAGGGCCGTTCTCCGCATCCTGAAGCTGCTGCTGCTTGAGCGCTAGCAGCTTAGACTGCTCAGCGCTTAGCTGCTCAGTAAAGGTATGCCATTCAGTCGGTGATAGACCGAAGTTTTTGTCTACATCCGCGCTTAGCCACTGATGAACCAGCTGCCAGCGGTGAGACTGGGCAAACTTTTCGACATGGTACTTAAAGCGCTGCTGAAGATAGTCACGCTGGCGAGCGGTCAGGCCCAGGACATCATCGATTTCGCTAGGAGCCATGTCTTGTAAGCGCAGGGCAAGATAGTCCACGCAGGCTTGCTGATCTTGGTCTTCGAGGTATTGGACTAGCTCTTTGACAATGCGATTGCGCAGCACACCTTCGGAAGGATCGCTGACATCAGAGACCATTTTCTCTCTAATTTGCTGAATGACTGGCGAGCGGAAAAAGCCGTCGTCATCTCCCTTGGGAGAATCGACCGCCCGCTCAATATCCACTGAGGTTTCAGCTGGCAGCCGCCGGGCAAACGCCTGGGCGCGTAGGACCAGTAGCTGCTGGTTATAGCAGCCAGGCAAAGAGATGCGGCGCTTGGCATAGTGCTCGCTAAAGGCCATGTATTCAGCCAGCTCTAGGCGAGTGCGCGGGGAATATTCGTCGCTAAGATGATTCTCTCGGCGAAAGGCTTTGAGCACCTCAATGTAGAAGCCCTGAAGAAAGTCTTCTAGGAGCGTGCATCGACCTTGAAACCCTAGCTGAGTGCGGGCAGGAGAGATATAGCGGTAGGCGATCGCACTGAGCCGACTATGCAGCTCAATTCTGCCCTGACGAGAGCCGAGCAGATAGTAGTCGATGTACTTCTTGACTCGGTTTTGGGCTAGCTGCCTTTGCCAGGCAGTGACTTCGCCCGACGCCTGAATGCGAGAGCTCTTGCGACAGATGCGGGCCACCTCAATCGCCAGGCGTGTCGCTACTGTGTTGATGACCCTAGGACTGGTAGTGATTCTGCTGTTGATCTCTAATGTCAAAAAATCAATCAGCTTTTGATCTACAGGGCAAAGTGTCTGCTCGTCACCGTCTGCAAGCGCAGGTGTGGCAGGAGCTGGGTTTGAAACAGGCGGATTTGAAACGGTTGGTGCTGAAGCAGTCGGTCCTGATGAAACAACTTTTGAAGAACTGGTCGCGGCAATAGACTTTTCAGAGTCGACAGCGCGGGGTTCTGTTGGGATAGCACTCTTGGAACGCTCTCCCGGACGAATACAAGAAGAATTAGTAGTATAAAAAGCAGCTTGGTCTGAGCAGCCGTTGGCAATGGGATGAAGCATAGTAGATGGACTCAATATTCTCTAGGTTGATGCGCAAACACGGTCTGAATGAACTGTTTCAATCTAGAGAATCGGAATCCAGTTCCTAAGAATGGGTGTGTCAGTCATGCAATCAACTGGCACACAGTAACTGGCACAGACAAAGGTAGTCTCTGTCGATATTTTCATAGATGGACCTGCAAACTCTGATGGGGTAGGGCAATCGACGTTCTTAGAACGTACTGAAGATCAGACATCGTATACGCCCAAAAGCGTTTGGCATTCTATGCCAATTAGCTCATTGGTCTATATCATCTATTGAGTCGCCAGTACCGCGCCCCAATCGAGAGCATCTTGCCAACCTTGTCCCTGTCGAATTACTCTAGGCGAGCCATCCGTCATATCCAAAATGGTAGATACTTGATGCCTGAATTCGGAATCACCATCTACTATTACGTCTACTAATTTCTCCATCCGGTCAAACAGTTCTACCTTTGATAAAGCTTCTATATAGGCCCCCGTAGAATTACTAACGGCGGATGAAGCAGAGGTCGAAATGATCGGATTATCTAGTGCTTCTATCAGCGCTAAGCAGAGCGGACTATTAGGAACTCGAATACCGGTTGTTCGTCGCTTTGGATTGATCACCAACTTAGGGACTGCTTTGGTCGCGGGCAAAAGAAAAGTGTACGGCCCTGGAATCAGTCGCTTCATGATTCTATAGGCCGGATCGCTAACGTGAGCATAGCTCGCTACATTAGATAGAGAAGCGCAGAGGAAAGTCAGTGGTTTGTCGTTAGAGAGCTGTTTGAGCTGTCGTACTTTCTTGATAGCTGATTTCGAACTGAGATCGCAGCCGATAGCGTAGACCGTGTCGGTAGGATAGAGCATGATAGCGCCTCGACGAAGGTCATCTCGCAGCGCGTTAACTGTCCTCGGATCGGGTGTGACCGGATGGATTTCGTACAGAGTAGCCATAGCCAAAACTCAAAAGCCAAAGAATCAAAGGTGAGCGCAACTAACTGCTTATGAAGACGTTAGCGTATTTGGATTGTCCGACTGGAATATCAGGTGATATGTGTCTAGGTGCACTTGTGCATGCGGGTGTCCCTTTGGACTATCTCAAAAAGCAGCTTGCCAAGTTAGGTATAGAGAATGAATTTCAGCTGCGAGCCGAAACGGTTTACCGCAATCAGCAGGCCGCGACCAAAGTGCATGTGGACTTACTTACTGATTCATCGAAAGCATCTCACCATCATACTCACCTTCATACCCACTCACAGGAGCCTAATCAAGACAGCCACCTGCAAGCGCATGCTCACAGCGATCGCAAACTGCCCGAAATTGAGACGCTGATCCAGCAGGCTAGCTTGCCCGAACGAGTCACTAAGTGGAGCCTAGCTATCTTTAGAAAGTTAGCAGAAGCAGAAGCTGGCGTACATGGCATTGCTCCAGCGCAAGTTCACTTTCATGAGGTCGGTGCAGCGGATGCGATCGCAGATATTGTCGGTACCTGTCTAGGGTTGGATTGGCTGCAAATCGATCGGCTAGTCTGTTCGCCTTTACCCACAGGTAGCGGAACAGTGCGCTGCGAGCATGGTCTGCTGCCTGTGCCTGTGCCTGCGGTGCTAGCGATGATGGCACGGGCAAACATACCGGTATACAGCAACCAGATCGAGAAGGAGCTAGTCACGCCGACAGGCTGTGCGATCGCCATTACCCTATGCGAATCCTTTGGACCACCGCCACGTTTTACCCTTCAGAAGGTTGGCTTAGGGGCAGGCGGACGGGATCTGCCTATTCCTAATATCCTGCGCCTGTGGATTGGGACCAGTACCGATACTCATCAAACCCATACTCACGAGAGCAAACCTGTACAGGCGCAGCTAGCTACACCAACCAAAACGACTGAAACCATTGTCGAGCTGCAAACTCAGATAGACGATTGTTCGCCACAGGCAATTGGGTTTGTCTTCGAGCAGTTATTTTCGGCTGGTGCTGTCGATGTCTTCACCCAAAGCGCTGCTATGAAGAAAAATCGGCTCGGCACCCTGCTAACGGTGATTTGCCCAGTAGCTAAGGTCGCTGATTGTAAGACTGTTCTATTTACGCAAACAACAACTTTGGGAATTCGACAAACCCAGCAAAGACGGACTGCGCTAGATAGAGAAATAGTCAGCGTCTCTACTGAATATGGAGAGATAGCAGTGAAGCTAGGCTATCTAGACGGCAAAGTTGTGAATGTGCAGCCGGAGTACGAGGATGTCGCAAGAGGGGCGCGATCGCACAACTTACCCTGGAGAGCAGTTCATCAAAGCGCAATGAAAGCAGCAGTCGATCAGCTGCGTTTGGCACCAGCCTGCTCGGATTGACGCTGTCGCAGCGTTTGGGTAGCTTTTTGCTGAGCAGCTCTGAAGCTGCGAGAGAAAATTCGAAAGTCTTCTAACTTTTCTGGTTTGTTCTGTTCTGAACTTATCTGCACAAGGCTGTACTCTACGTTGTCGCTGTAGATAGCAAACATCACGTCGCAGATCTCTAGGAACTGGACAATGCTCCGACACTCAGCTTCCATATATGGCTGATAGTAGTTGATCAAGCTCGCCAAACGCGCCTCTAGATACATCTGAGAGTCTGGCGAGATCAGGACAATCTTTAACATCAGCACGGACAGGTTTAGCGGATTGCCATGAGCCATCAGCTGCTCGAACAAAGGTGACGGCTGCCGATTATCTTCAGTTGTTAGCAGATCGATCAGTCGATTGCAGGTCCGCAGGACTATGGAAGGCTCGGCTTTTTCTTCATCTTGATTGCAGTGGAGCTGGGGCAAGCACTGTGCTAGGGCCGTTTCGAGCGTAGTCACAAATTCTGGTTGGGCGATCGCAAAGCACAAATAATCACATAGGTTCTCTTTGTAGTCCCTGTAGGAGATGCCCGTCGTCTGCTGCTGAAAAAGACGCGCCACATTGCGATAGCTAAACTGACCACGCCGAATCAAGATCGCCTTGATTAGTCGTAGCACCTGATCGCCAAGCACCGTTGGGTTTGAATACTTGCCCTTTAGCTGCCGCGAACCTTGGGAGAACGCCGTGTACATCGCCAAATCATGCTTGAACTTGTTCCTCAGCCCACGCGCCATTTTTTTGGCCGCTTCTTTTTGCTCTAGAGAGTTGCTATCGTCCATTGCTTGAGCGACGAACTGATAAGAAGCATAACGACTGCTCCAGCTGCTAGGGTGCGTCGGACCAATCCGCTGGGTGGCATACAGTTTTAGCTCTTCAAAATCCTGACTAAGCGAGAAGTTCAGCAGCCACTGTCGTAGCCGACTCATGCTAGGTGACGGAGTTGATTTTTTCAGCGAAGGCTGATCGAATAGTGCCAAAAGTGTGTGGACCATATCGCTTTGGCAGCTGCGATCCCAATTGTTGATAAGGATATAGCAAGCACGCTTTAGAGTATTGCGAAATGCAATCTCGTCATCTGCAAAAAGTATTGCGTAGAGAAAAGAAGAAACCTCTAAGTCTGCAGAGCTGCTGTGCCCAAAAAACAAAGCTTCAAAACTGGCGAGCGATTCGACAGGCGGTAGCGTCTTAGTAGCGTCTAACAGGTTGTCGTAGAGCTGCTGCTGCTCTGCATAAAAGGCTGTGGGTTTATCCGATCTCTCCTGTGGCAGCACGCTCATCGCAGTACAAAACGCAATTGATATCACCTCTAGACTGCCCACTGAATATCTAGATAATCATTGCTGGGTTAGAAAACATGGGGGCGGAGGGACTTGAACCCTCACGATTTTTACAATCAACGGATTTTAAATCCGCAGCGTCTACCATTCCGCCACGCCCCCTCTCGAGTCCGATGAGCCTACAGCCAGCATGGGTTGACCGTTCCCGAAATTCACTCACAGATGTCTATTGCACCACCATGCGGACGGATTGGCAAGCGTGCCAATACAGCTGATTGGCAGAAGTGGTGAGCCGATTATCAACTAGTCTGCGAGAATTGCATCCGGGGATCTAATATATAGTGAATCGGTGGGTTTATTAGGACGCTACTTTACCAATGACATTTTTTGGTTTGGAATCTCCGGCGCTAGTTGCGCTTGGTCTGTACGTGGCTTTGGGCGGACTTTATTTAGTGGTGGTGCCAGTGGCGCTGATGCTATATCTAAAGCAGCGCTCAGCGACAGCTGGTTCAATCGAACGGCTATTTTTCTATGGGCTAATGCTGGTATTCTTTCCTGGTTGCCTACTGGTCAGTCCGTTTCTAAACTTCCGTCCTCAGCGCCGCGAAGTGTAGGCTCTAGTAGTAAAACTCAGTGAGAATCCTCTACAAGCAGTCCTGATGAGAAGAATTGACGTTATTGGCATCGGCATCGGCGTCTTTGCGGCGGGTGGACTACTGTATCTAGTATTTGATTGGGCTGGGATGGATGGCCTATCCGCCGGGATCTGGAGCCAAGTTGTTTTTGTCGCCGGCCTGCTGGGTTGGACAGCAACCTATGTGGTGCGCGCAGCCAGCAAAAAGATGACGTACTATCAGCAGCTAGAAGACTACGAAGAAGCAGTACTGCAAAAACGGCTAGAAGAAATGAGCCCTGAGGAGCTAGCGCAGCTACAGGCTGAGGTTGAACAAGAACGGTTGAAAGAGGTCCAGTAGACGTAGGCGCTCAGTGACAAGCTTTTAGAAGCGAGCATTCAAAAGTAAACGTTCAAAGATGAACGTTCAAAGACGAACGTTCAGCAACAGGCGTTCGAGAGCAGGTATTCAAGGGCAGACGAATAGAGAGAATTGTTGATGGTGTCTATTAAAGAGAAATTTGATCAGTTGCATACTCGACAAAAGTGCGCCCTGATTCCATTTGTCACAGCCGGTGATCCTGACCTAGCGACTACCGCTAAAGCGCTACAGCTACTTGACCGTAGCGGCGCAGACATTATTGAACTGGGTGTTCCCTATTCAGATCCACTGGCCGACGGCCCAACTATTCAGGCCGCAGCAACTCGTGCTTTGAACCGGGGCGTCACCCTAGAAGCGGTAATCGACCTAGTAGCAGAGGTAACGCCAAAACTATCGGCACCGCTGGTCTTGTTCACGTACTACAATCCGATTTTGAATCGTGGGGTTGAACAGTTCTTGAAAGATATCTACGCGGCAGGGGCTCGCGGACTGCTGGTGCCTGATTTGCCTTTAGAAGAGATGGATTCGCTATTGGAGACGGCAACAGCGGTTGGAATCGCAGTGATTTTGCTAATAGCACCGACTTCGACGGACGAGCGGATAAAGGCGATCGCCAATCGATCTCAAGGATTTGTCTATCTTGTGAGCGTTACAGGTGTCACCGGCATTCGCCAGGAAGTGGCGACCCGAGTAGAAGGACTCATCAGCGATTTGCATAGCGCCACCGATAAACCCGTCTGCGTCGGGTTTGGCGTGTCGGAACCCTCGCAGGCAAAGCAGCTAAAAGACTGGGGGGCAGACGGAGTAATTGTAGGCAGCGCGATTGTGAAGAAATTAGCAACAGGTACCCCTGTAGAAGGCTTGTCAGCAGTTGGTAAATTCTGCACTCAACTAAAAGAAGCTATTCAGTAGGGACGCAGCATGCCATGTCCCTACTGAATGGTGAGTTGCCTATCAGCGGGCTCTCTCGTCAGCGGCTTTCTTGTCAGCGGCTCTTTAGGTAGGCAACAGGGCTGCGGCTGCGGCTTGATCGCAAACGCCACCTAAACCATCCACGATGGTGCAGGTATTGGTGACCAACATCCCCTGATAGGTTGCTGCTGATGTACCAGATTCGCCCAGTCCATCTGCGTAGATTGGGTTTTGAGAGACCTTGATATCAGTTTCTCTAGAAACAGTCTCAATCAAACCCGGATTGCTAGTAGATTCTACAAAGATGCTCGGTATCCCCTTCGATTCAACAACCTCTGTCAACTCCTTGATATTGGCTGCTGAGGGACGCACCTCGGTGCTAAAGCTGTCGAGCGCAGGCTCAATCTCTAGGCCGTAGGCATCGGCATAGTATCCAAGGGCATCGTGGGTGCTAATAATCGTACGACCGGAGGCCGGGACGGTGTCTACCTGAGCCTGAATCCAGGTATCGAGCTCTTCTAGCTGAGCGATCATGGCCTCGGCATTGGCTTCATACAGTTCAGCATTCTCTGGAGAGACTTCGCTGAGCTGACTTTGAACCGTTCTCACCAGGGCTATTCCATTTTCAGCATCGTGCCAAACGTGGGGGTCTGGAACCAACTCTTCCTCTGCATGGGCTTCACCCTCAGCATGGTGGTCGTGCTCTTCACCTTCGGCATGATTGTGGTCGTGCGCCTCGCCTTCGGCATGATTGTGATCATGCTCCTCACCTTCAGCATGATGGTCATGCGCCTCGCCTTCGGCATGGTGATGGTGATCGTGCGCTTCACCCAAGAGCGGAGCTGTCACAGCGACTTCTGATACAGCTACTTTGGGCGCGGGCGTGTCAGCAGCTTCAACCATCTGAATAATCCCAGGCTCAAACTCATAGCCGTTATATAAGACCAGGTCAGCTTCTTCTATGGCTCGGCGATCTTCTGGAGTAGCACTATAGGTGTGAGGATCTTGCCCTGCTTCGATTAAACAAGTCACGTCTACAGTGTTTTGAGCAATTTGCTCAGCCATGTCACAAAGGACACTGTAGGATGCAACCACCTGAGGGCCGGCTCCATCTGATATTTCAGCCTGCGGCTGGCTGCTATCGGCCTGCGGCTGCTCACTCGCTGGCTGAGTACAGCTCACTGCACCCAGCACTAGCGATAAAGGCACCAGTGAGCGGGTAGTTAGTTTTGAAAGAAGACGCAGTGGTCTATGCATAGCTACGTTTTGATAATGGTTATCATTCTCAGACTATGATATCGCAGGAAGTTCTATTGATAATAGACTTTGGGTATCGTAGTTGACTTTTCTTTGGCTTTGTCAATGATACGCATTCCTCGTTATTTTTGTTCGGCGGTGAGGATTGTTATCCCAGTTTAGTGTGAAGAAAAAGATAGACTAGATTTTGTCAGAGCAGGAACAATGCGATCGCACGCCAGCTTCGCACCAAACAAATTTCTCGCAACTGGCCCGACTTGCAACGCTGCCCAAGGCCCCATCAAAAACAGCTCACATCCTGGCCAGCGCAGGTGCTTGTCCAGCACAGGCAAACCATGAACAATCTCAGCAGGGTATTGTTCGATAACTTCCTGCAAAAGTGGATGCGCTGCAATGTCTTGCGCGGTGCCTGTTGCTAGCCAAATGCGGTCAATAGACTGATGCGCGAAACAATCATGAACAGCCCTGTTGTCGCACTGTACTTGCCAGTGCTCCCCTTGCCATACGGCGCGAGTCACCTGGCACTGTTCGTATAAAAAGACGCGACCTTCGGCAGAAAACTTCCGCAGTCGAGTCAGCGTTTCAGGTGTAAAAGATCCGCCATTACGTGCCTGTTGAATCATCTGCCAGCGTTTTCCCCAATCAGTTTCTGCGTCAAATCCCTTCAGATACTTGGGGCCGAGCCAACCAGGATCTGCATCAAAAATCTTTTCTTGAAACGTCCGTCGGCCCATCAGTAGCACCCGCGCTCCTCGCTTGAGGGCGCCCATAGCCAAGTGGGCACTGGTCAGACCGCCACCTACAATTAATACCGTTTCGCCTATTAGCGAGGGTAATGACGGCAGAGATACCGCTTGTGCATGGCAAAGTCGTTTTGGTGGATAGTTACCCACTTTTTTCGTCCAGTCTGGTACTTTCGCGCTAGCTGCGCCAGCGGCAACTACGACTCTGCGGGCGATCGCGGTTTGCCCATCTGCTAAGGTCAGCCGAAATCTTTGAGTTTGGGGCGATAAGCCCACTACTTTTGCTTTGGTCACCTGATCTTGCAGATGCCAGCGATCGATGACAGTTTCACAAAAGTCTTGGAATAGCTGCGTGCCAGGTCGACCGTAGGGATCGTAGAGTTCGTCTGCTCGGCCAGTGGCAAAGGTGCGCAACTGGTGAGGATTGCAGTCGGGGTGATGTACGGCGGGCGATCGCAGGTGGCGAATTTCTTGAGCTGCAAACTGTCCGTGCCACTGAGTCAGCCAGCTGCCGCTAGGGTCAAACACCTGAAATCCAGGTGAGAAACCAGCGCTTAGACGCTCCCGCATTCGCTTGTGCTTTTGCAGCAGGTGAGTGATCAGTGTCAGCGCCTGCGGCCCCCCGCCAATGACAGCAATATCGGTCTGCAACTGAGCCATAGCTTTGCTGATAAAGTTGAAAAATTATAATAATGATTATCGTTCTTTTTTGACAAGGATACTGTCCACAGTGGTTTTTCAGTCGGCTGTCGAATCTTCTGGCAAGGAATTACTGAGAATAAGGACGCTGCCACTGCGTTCGTTGAGCCGCACGATTATGAGGTAGCGAAGCACTTCACCCTGCAATAGTTGGTACGCTAATCCAGAAGTAAAGTCTTCTTGGGGCTGGAGTTTTAGGCTCGTGTCACTGCTGAGCCCAGGCGTGACGACCGTTTGCCAAACCTGTTCAGGTGTTTGCTCTGGAAAAAGATAATAGGAGAGAACGTCGAGCTTGGGCTGATCATTGTCATCAAAGAATTGCTTAGCCTGCTCTGGTTCTCCAAAAATACCGAAGATATCCAGCAGCGTGGTTGCTTCAAATCCGTTGTCCTGAAGCTGAAGATGGTCTACAAAGTTCTCCCAGTCCGCTGCAATTTTGGCCTCGTCAGGGGGCGTGATGGCGGGCGTCGTCGGAGAAGACTCGCCAGTAGCTGCTGAAGTCGTTGTCGTAGGGACATTATCAGAATAGGGAGATTCTTCAAGCGCAGGTTCACTGGTTGGGCGATTCTCCAGAGGAGAGGCTGCGCCATCGCTTGGCGCAGTGACGGGCTCATTTTGAAGCAGAGGTACGGGTATATCTACGGGCGGTAAAACCTCTGTGGCAGGCGCGGGTGGGGGGGGTGATGGCTCAGACGAGACAATTGGCAGTTGCTGAGAATCCGAGACGGATAGCTGTGGTATCTGGCTCGCATCAACTACAGGAATTGGGCTGACCGGAGTCGGCGGCACCATCAAAGGGCGAGACCTTCTTTGCCATGGAGATAGAGCTAGCAAACTATGAAGTAGCACAGAGACGAAGAGCAGTGCGCCACGATAGCGCAGCCTTCCGAGGGAGTTACTCTTTTTGTCCATATTTTTGCCAGTGGCAGTGCGGTATGAACAATCCAAAGATCTAGTTATTGACAGGCTAAATGGCTAGATTTATACTACCGAAATTGCGTGATAATGATTATCATTCTCTACGTCCTGCTTGAGACTGCCCCCTTTTACCACCTATGAGACGATAGCTCATGAAACGTTCTTTTCTCTTGTTTACTGCGCTTGCTGTCCTCAGTGGAGCTTCCACGCTACTTGTGGGCAATCAGACTGCCCGTAGCCAAATCAGTCCTCAAGTAGTAGCAAGCTACAGTGTACTGTGCGATCTTGCGCAGCAGATTGCTCAAGACACCGTGGATGTAACCTGCCTTATCGAAGCGGGTGAAGACCCACATGTATACAGTGCCACCCCTAGCGATAGGCGGGCTATTGAATCTGCCGATCTTGTTCTTTACGGTGGCTATGGGTTCGAGCCAGCCATTATTCAAATGGTCGAGGCGACAGAAGGAGATACCCCTCAAATTGCTGTCGCAGAAGCCGCCGTTTCCGAGCCGCTTCTGGGCGTACATCATCATCACGGCCACGGTAGCCATGCAGGTGAAGACCACGACAAAGAAGAAGAGCATGAGGAGCATGGTCATGAGGAACACGGTCACGAGGAGCATTCGGATCCCGATGATCACCATGATCACGACCATGACGATCATTCAGAGCATGGCGAAGAAGAGCATGAGACACACTCAGAACACAGCGAAGAGGATCATGCTCATGATGAAGAAGGTCACGATCATGGCGAAGAGGACCACGATGATCATTCAGAGCATGGTGACGAAGAGAAAGAACCTGACCCCCACGTTTGGCACGATGCAGAAAACGGCATTGCGATGGCGCGTGTAATCCAAACGCAGCTCAGCGAAGCCTTTCCCGCCAATGCTGATCTCTACCAAACCAACGCAGAGGGTTTGATCGCTCAGCTCACTCAGCTCGATACTTGGATTCAGCAGCAGATAGAGACTGTCCCCGAATCGCAGCGAGTACTCGTGACGACTCACGATGCAATGAGCTACTACGGTGAGGCTTATGGCATTCGCATTGAGGCTGCTTTGGAGAGCTTGAGTACTGAGGCTCGTCCGTCAGCGGCAGACCTAAGAGAGTTAATCGATATCGTTGAAGACAGCAACATACCAACTATTTTCATAGAAACAACAAGTAACCCTGGACTGATTGAAGCGGTTTCTAGGGAGACAGATATTGCGATTTCAGAAGAGCCTCTTTACGCCGATAGCCTAGGAGAAGCTGGCACCCCCGCAGCGACCTATACAGGTATGCTCATGACTAATACCTGCACAATCGTCAGCGGCTTGGGTGGCAGATGCAACGAAGCTACCGCACAGGCATTTCTGGAGTAGTCAAGGCTACTGCTCACTGGCCCAATCTGCTCTGTGCTGTTGGGCTGGTAAATTGGTAGGCAGTCACAACAAGTTGCTGCTAAAGGTGCTAAACGACCGTTACGAAAAAAGGGACTGTTACGAAAAAAGGGACTGTTACGAAAAAAAGGATAGTGCGATGGCGAATGTGATGTTATCAGAAGCTCCTCCCACGACGATTCCAGTGACTGTGCTAACTGGCTATCTGGGCGCGGGGAAAACAACGCTGCTCAACCGCATTCTCTCCCATGAGCATGGCAAAAAGGTGGCCGTTATTGTCAATGAGTTTGGTGCAGTCGGCATTGATAATCAGCTTGTTATTGATGCCGATGAAGAAATCTTTGAAATGAACAATGGCTGCATTTGCTGTAGCATACGCGGCGATCTCATTCGCATTATTGGCAACCTGATGAAGCGCCGCGATAAGTTTGACCATCTAGTGATTGAAACCACCGGACTTGCTGATCCGGCCCCGGTGATTCAAACTTTTTTTTTAGATGAGGACATGAAGGAGCAAATCAACCTTGATGCGGTGGTGACGATGGTCGATGCCAAGCACATACATCAGCATTGGGAAGCCGAAGAAGCCCAAGAGCAGATTGCCTTTGCCGATGTAATTTTGCTCAACAAAACCGACTTGGTCAGTACTACAGAGCTAGCTGAGCTAGAAGCTAAAATTCGCGGGATGAATGCCATGGCGAAGCTGTATCGTACCCAAGATGCCGCTGTGGAGATGGATGCTGTTCTGGGCGTACAGGCGTTCGATTTGACCCGTGCGCTGGAGATCGATCCTGATTTTTTGGGCGAAGATGCGCATGAACATGATGAGACCGTAGGCTCTATCGCACTAGTCGAATCAGGTGAGATCAACGGACAAAAGCTTAACAACTGGCTGAGCAAACTACTGCAAACCCAAGGCCCGGATATTTTCCGGATGAAGGGCATTTTGAACGTCCAGGGCGAAGATCAGCGGTTTGTATTTCAAGGGGTCCATATGCTGTTCAATGGACGACCCGATCGCCTATGGAAATTGGATGAAATCCGTAAAAATGAGTTGGTCTTTATCGGTAGAAATTTAGATGCGGAAAGACTTAAAGAGGATTTTCGGGCGTGCCTGGTTTGAAGAAATCTTCTTTCTTGTCGCTGAGTTGGCAAGGACAACTCAGCGACTATGTGACGGCGATGGACTGGTCGCCCGATGGGGAATGGCTGGCGATCGCATCCGGCTCTGGCGAAGTCACATTGTTGAATATTTCTAAAAAACGAACTATTGCCATTGAGGAATCGGGAGTTGAATCAATAGACTGCTTGGGATTTTCCTATGATGGTCAGTTCTTGGCGGCTGGGGGACAAAACGGTCAGGTCAAGGTGTGGCGACTGTCTTCAGATCTGGAGGCAGATCCGAAGATAGATTCGACGCTGCCAAAGCTGGTAAAAGTGCTAGAACACCCTCGAACCTGGATAGACCATCTGGCCTGGAGTCCTGTTCGAAATGAACTGGCCTTTAGCCTGGGGCGCTATGTTCAAGTGTGGGATATGGCCCGTGAAGAAATGGTAGCAATGCTACCGTTTGAATCGTCTTCTGTGCTGGATCTCGCTTGGCATCCTGACGGAAAACAACTGGCGCTCAGCGGCCATTTGGCCGTCAAAATTTGGTCGCGCTCGGACTGGGACAACGATCCGAAGGTGCAAGAAATCGCGGCAGCAGGGGTGGCGATCGCAATTTCTCCTGGCGGTCAATATCTCGCTTGCAGCAATCTCGACAACACACTTATAGTGTGGAAGTGGGACAGTTCATACCCTTGGCGGATGACTGGCTTTCCTAGCAAAGTCCGTCACCTAGCCTGGACCGACGCTTCTGCGAGGGGCACCCGCTTCTCACCGCCGATGATCGCAGCGGCTAGCGGAGCAGTCTTGACCATCTGGCACAAGCTACGCACTGATCAAGCAGGCTGGACCTCAAGAACTCTTGACTTGCACCAGAAAAAGATTGTTGCACTAGCCTTTCAACCCGGTAGCTCCTTGTTGGCTTCTGCCTCTGAAGATGGCCGAGTGATTCTCTGGCACAAAGCAAAACAATTGGGCCAGATGTTAGAGGGCGCGGCTCAAGGATTTTCAGCATTAGCTTGGAGTCCGCAAGGCAGATTGCTCGCAGCAGGCGGAGCGCAAGGAGAATGTCGGGTCTGGATTCAGGACGATTTTTCAAAGGAAAAGTTGCGCCAACGCGGTAGAAGTTTTCTTCGTTAATTTTCTATGGATTGGTTACTAGATCCTCTTACCTATGATTTCATGCGTCAGGCGCTGATGGCAGGCGTTCTAATCGGCATTTTGTGCCCAATTGTTGGCACTTATTTGATAGTGCAGCGGATGGCGATGTTGGGCGATGTGGTCTCTCATGCAATATTGCCGGGATTGGCGATCGCCAACTATTTCAGTCTCCCCTTGCTTACTGGAGCCTTCGTCTTTGGCATGTTCAGCACCTTTGTCACATCCTGGATCCGTGCGCAGTCAAAGATCAAGGTTGATACAGCTATGGCCATCACCTTCTCTAGCTTTTTCTCATTGGGTGTTGCGCTGCTTACGGGCCTGCGTAGTCAGCTGGATCTCCAGCACCTGTTGTTTGGCGATATCTTGAGCATCACACCCGCCGAGGTACGAGAGATCGGTCTAATCACGTTAGGAGTTTTACTCGCTGTCAAGGTGTTTTACAAAGAGCTGTTGTTCTTTACCTTTGATCGGCTAGGCGCAGAAGCGGTAGGTCTACCTGTGAACGGCCTTAACTTTGGCCTAATGGCTGCGATTACGCTGACAATAATTGCCAGTATCAAAATGGTGGGGGTAATTTTGGTGGTGGCGCTGATGGTAAGTCCTGCGGCAGCGGCCTATTTGCTCACTAGAGAATTGCACTGGATGATGGCAGTTGGATCGGGGATAGGTATGTTTTCCTGCATAACGGGAATGTACATTAGCTATTACTTCAACACGCCATCGGGGCCAGCGATCGCACTGACGCTTTTTGCCTGCTTTTTAGCAGCACTGTTGTTTAGCCCTAGTCAAGGCATTTTGACACGCGATCGCAAAGCACCTGCCGAGAAGGCGAGAAGGAAGCCAAAAGCTTAACTGTGAGACCTGAAGGGGTGACACAACGCTCGTAAGTCAGCAGCAGCGGTGGCTAAGCAGCCTAGACAAAAGAAAAGATAGGCTAGTTTTGCGAACTCGACCTATCAAACTAATGATATCTCAAAGCTATCAAGCACCGCTCAAGTGTC
>JBCCOH010000050.1:0-34102 GCA_039111275.1 Cyanobacteria bacterium P01_D01_bin.1
AAGGGCGCAAACACTTGGACTATCCTTGCTTCGTTAGCAGCCACTGCACAGCAGCGCGGCGATTCGTTCATTGAACAAGTCGCTCACGCTATGGTGCTCAATGATAGAGCTGCTTAGGATTACGCTAAACACGTACATGCTGTGCCCCTACAGCTCAACCATTCAATACTTCTTTGCTAAACATTACTAAAACAGCACCGAACATTAAAGCAGCGAGTACTAAACTCATATTTCCTTTCCTCTGATAGCGGTTTTCTACAAGCTATCTCTAAATAAAGAACAGAGACTACAGGGGTAATACTGTCTTAGCTGCGGATCTGTACAGGCATGACTAAATAAGTAATCTTCGTTCCCCCTAGCGGTGTTAGCACAGAAGGACTAGTTGCTGTATTGCACTGAATCTGGATCTCGGAGGTCGGCAGAGCCTTTAGACCCTCTAGCAGATAGCGCACGTTGAAGGCAATGTCTAGATCCTCACCCGTCACCTGAGCAGGTAAATTCTCTAGTCCACTACCGACTTCTTGAGCTTCTACAGAGAGTGCTAAGGACTGCTGCATATTGTTCACAGATAGCTTGACAATATTGTTTCGCTGATCAGCAATCACCGCAATTCGCTCTAGAGACGACACAAACTGCTTTCTATCTAATGTCAACTGACGCTCAAACTGAGTAGGGATGAGCTGCTTGTAGTTGGGATACTGACCTTCTAGCAGTCGGGTGGTAATTCGCTGACGACCAAGATCGAATACTACCTGAGTATCGTCTAACTGAAAGGCTACGGGTTCATTGCTAGGGTACGCCTGTAGTATTCGTTCTAACTCCCTGAGCGCTTTACCAGGAATGGTGATCTTCATCTTCAGATCGGGTGTAGACGCGCCAGTGTCATCGACGGGGTTGACTACTGCTAGACGATGACCGTCAGTCGCGGCAAATTCCAGACTGTCTTCTGATGCAGTGAGATGAACGCCAGTTAACACTTGCTTGGTTTCGTCGCTGCTAGTGGCAAAAAGTGCACCTTTGAGTCCCTCAACCAAAGCATCAGCCGAAATTTTGACGATATCTGTCGATTCAAGTTCGGGGAGGTTGGGATAGTCTTCTGCGCTGAGTCCGCGCACCTGATATCGACCAGCAGAGCAAGAAAGCATAACGACTGGTTCGTCATCATCTTCGGTGATGTCAATATCTTCGTTAGGTAAACGAGAGACAATATCTCCTAGGAGTTTGGCTGGAAGGGTCAATGATCCGCCTTCATCGACCTGGGCAGCGAAGGTTGTCTGAATACCTAGGGTTTCATCGAAACCGACTAGCGTTACTGTCTGTGCGTCGGCATCGGCAGTAACCAGGACGTTGCCCAAGACTGGTTTGCTAGGACGAGAGGGTACCGCTCGACTAACGAGCGAGAATTGTGAATTGAATTCTGTTTGCGCGCAGCTAAACTTCATCGCTTGATGTGTGAGGAAAAAAGGCTAATTGCCAACAGGCAAGCCAAAAGAGCAGACCTTTGAAGATGCCCAATACTATCACCCTATTTGGTCAACGAAACAGAATCTTAGTGCGAATCTTATTTCACTCTGTCCGTGCTCTTTTACTTCTTAGATCTCTTTAAAACTAACTTTAAACAGTAGTAGTAGAGGCTGTGGAAAGTGGGGATAACTGCGACAGTTTGTGACTATCCATGAGTTTGTGCGAATATGCCGCTGTGGAAAAGCTGTGGAAAACTTCTAAGCTTTTCCACAACCCTTGTAGCGGATGGTTTCTTTTCCACAGAGACGTCGTAATAACCCACATTCTTTCCACAGCTTTTCCACAGGAAAACGAAGGTTTTCCACAGGAAGATCCTAAGTACGAGTTGCGAATCTTAACGTTGCAGATGCGATTGGTACGGGCTACCTAATAGCTTTTGAAGAGTTGCTTAGGACATCCTTTTCGGCTGAAACCGTTACAGAGCAACAGGCAACTCTTCTTGCAAAGTAAGGATGCGCTCTTACTTTGCTATACCTTGTTCTCGTGAGCGTGCGATCGCAAGAAAGCGCCTAGACAGTCTGTATGTCTAGGCGCTTTGTGCGCGGTACTAGCTTAGTGGTGTTCGCGGACTACTTGACCAGGACTACTTGACCAGGACTACTCGGCCAGATGGTTTAGCTGTTAGAAGCTAGGGTGATGCGATCGCTCACCTCTCGAACAGTCTGCGCCAGGTTCAAATCCCGCTTGATCAGCTGAGCAATCTTGTCGCAGCTGTACATTACCGTGGTATGGTCTTTGCCACCGAACTGGTCGCCGATTTTGGGCAAGCTTAAGTCGGTATGCTTACGCATCAAATACATGCCGACTTGCCTAGCCTGACTAATTTCGCGCTTGCGAGAGTTGCTTTTAAGATCGTCTAGTGAAATTCTAAAGGCATCTGAAACTGCCTTGATCACAGATTTGGGTGAAGAATCTACCCGCTCAACCGGTGGGTTTAACACTGGGACCAGGTTTTCTACGGTCATGGGTAGACCGGAAATGGATGTGTATGCGATCGCCCGCGTCAGCGCCCCTTCTAGCTCCCTAATATTCGTCACATAGGACGAAGCAATATACTCCGTTACATCCCTAGAGATGGCTACCTGCTCATACTCCGCTTTTTTTTGCAAAATCGCCATGCGCGTTTCAAAATCAGGCGATTGAATATCTGCGATCAGCCCCATCGAAAATCTAGAGCACAGCCGATCTTGCAGCCTGGGAATTTGGTTAGGCGGACGATCAGAGGCCAGCACGATCTGCTTACCCGCCTCATGCAGCGTATTAAAGGTATGAAAAAATTCTTCCTGGGTGTATTCCTTCCCCTCGATGAACTGAATGTCATCTACCAAGATGACGTCAACTTCTCGGTACTGCTCTCGGAAGCGCTGCATGGTATCGCGGCGAATAGAGGCAATGAGGTCGTTGGTAAAGGTTTCTGTCGAGACGTAGGCTACCTTTGCTTTCGCGTCGCTCTCCATGCGGTAGTGCCCAATCGCCTGCATGAGGTGGGTTTTGCCAAGTCCGACGCCGCCACACAGGAATAATGGATTGAACTCCCGGCCCGGTGATTCTGCAACTGCAAGTGCGGCCGCATGCGCCATGCGGTTATTCGCACCGACTACGAAGCGCGAAAAGATTGCCTTCGAGTTGAGATCGCAGGTGCTGTGGTTGACTTTGGTCGAGGGAGCGGTAGGAAGGACCGCTTTAGTGACTGTCGGTGTAAAGTCAACCACAGCTTCTGAAGGGCTTGGTGGTTTGTCAACATCATCTCTGTCCCGGACGGTTATGGTCACGCTGATAGTGTGACCAAGGACTTCTGAGGCGATAGTAGAAATCTGAGTCAGATAGTGCTTCTGTAGCCAGTTACAGGCAAAGGGATTATCTGTTAGCAGCACGAGCTGGTCGGACGAAAGCGTCTGCACTTTCGTCGGCTTTATCCAGGTTTCAAAGGTGGGGGCACTCAGCTGCGAGGCTAATTCTTCTAGAACTTGATTCCAAAGGTCTTCTTTGATGACGGCCACAGGTCCACCTCTAGTCTTTCTGGGGTTACGAACATAGACAGGCTCACTGCTACGCAAACAAAACCGACACAAAAATGTGGTCAGTCCCTGCCTAAAGGTCAGGTGAGCTTACCTTATGAAAATAGAGCTGCTTTACAAAACAGCCTTGGTCAGCCTTCAGGCTGACTGCGACTCTGCGCAGACGGCAAAATGCAGATAATGAACTAAAGCTACTCTGCTGTCAGAGGGGTCACTTGAGCAAACGCTCGACGGTAATATTTTTGAGGAGCCTATAGCGTACTAGATATAGCGCCGCAAAGGAGTATACGATCTGTAGATAGTGTTGAACGCAGCTTTGTGCATATTCCTAGAATGCCTTATCCAATCAGACTTTGAAAGACTTTTAAACTTTTTGAGAAGACTTTTAAATTTGAGAAAATCGTGAAAAAGGGTAGTTGACCAGAACTAGCCGCTCAAACTGACCCCCTGAAGCGACCCTTCAAACTGGCACTCTCCCGCAAACTGGCACTACGTGATACCACAGGTTGTTAGCTATTCTGCTAGAACCAAAAATAGGTGGTCACTATTACCTGAAATACTTAGCACTGGATTAAAACTGATATGAAGCAGTCTGAAAGAGAACAATCTGTATGCTCTGCGAGTCAAAAGGCGCCTGCTGGGCACGGTCCTCTACGCTTTTGGCTAAAGCAGATGTTGGCGTATGGGCTAGTCACTGCTGCTAGTGCGGGTACAGTGCTGATGGTTACGGGCCTAGATCTGTCCTCTGCTTCTAATGACACATCTGCTGAGCTGACTGCTGCCCAGCTGTCTGATTACGAAGAAACTCAGTACAATGAGGCACAATTTTTTGAGACCACAGACCCGGGACTGAACCTGGCCCAGTCCGAGACGCTAATCGGCCAAGCTGCCGGAACGGAACGGCTGATTGGCGGTGCCAACTTTATTGCAGACGCAGTCGATCGAACGGGTCCTGCGGTCGTCAGAATCAACTCTGCTCGGACGGTCACACGCCGCCTTCCCTCCGGCTTCGAAGATCCTTTCTTTCGCGACTTCTTTGGTGATGCTGGTCCGCGCTCTCGGGTCGAAAGAGGTACGGGATCGGGCTTTATTCTAGACGCGAATGGAACGATTGTGACCAATGCCCACGTGGTAGAAGGTGCCGATGAGGTAACGGTTACCTTTAAAGATGGCCGGGAGCTACGCGGCGAGGTGATTGGTGAAGATTCGCTAACAGACCTAGCGGTGATCAACGTAGAGGCTAGTGAACTACCGACAGTAACGCTAGGCGATTCGGATGCGCTACGTCCGGGTGAGTGGGCGATCGCAATCGGCAATCCTCTGGGCCTAGACAACACAGTCACGGCTGGAATTATCAGCGCCACCGGCCGCACTAGCGCTCAGATTCGCGTACCGGACAAGCGCGTACAGTTCATTCAGACCGATGCGGCGATCAATCCGGGTAACTCGGGTGGCCCCTTGCTAAACGAGCGCGGCGAAGTCATCGGTGTGAACACCGCTATCATCGGCAACGCTCAAGGTCTGGGCTTTGCAATTCCGATTAATCAAGCAAGAAGGATTGCTAGTCAGCTAGTGACCAAGGGACGCGTAGATCACCCTTATCTGGGGATTCAAATGCTAACGCTGACACCGACGCTAAAAGCAGAACTCGATAACAGTCAGGAGTTTGGCGATCCGTTACAGACTGATTCTGGCGTGGTGATTGCTGCGATTGTGCAAGGCTCCCCGGCATCGCGTTCGGGTCTGCGCAAAGGCGATGTGATCAAGCAGATGAACGGGCAGACAATTAGTGATGCTAATCAGGTGCAGCAGATTGTGTCAGAGACGGGGTTGGATGATGCGATCGCACTCACGATAGATAGAAGCGGTCGGACAGTGACGCTAGATGTGCGTCCTGGTCCCTATCCAGTTCAGACAGGGCGATAGTTCTGGACAACTAACGATGTAAAACCGATAACTTTCTCTATCTACTTGACTAAATGCAGTGCTGATCTTTGTTTGGTCACCAACTAAAGGTTAGAAAAATGACACCATCAAGCAGCAGTCAACAGAAAAGGATGGAGGGGTTCTTTGGGCTTCTCGCCTGTCATGTAGGAGTGGTGTTCCTGCTACTTGTGATAGGTTGGCTTGTCTCTTCTGGCCGCAGCGTTCCAGGAATATATTATGGGATTTTTATCTTCGTTCTTGGGATTGGTCTGTTTCAGCTAACGTACGTCGTCCCTCTTTGTATTTGGCTGCGACGGCAGCGCAAGCTAGAAACTTTAAAGGGTGTTATGGACGCAGCGATATTTACTTTTCTACTTTGTGTTGGCGGCTTCGTTTTGCTTACAGCTAGCTTGTGAGGCTAGAGATAGGTACGGGCAATCACTTTGAAACGCCCCACTCTTGTAGATTTACATGTCGAACTACGGAGACAGTATGACTAAGACATTGAAGATTGCAGAGATAGGGAATCCGGTGTTGCGATCATCCGCCAAAGCAGTCACTGACATTCGAGACCCCGCAGTCCAAAAGCTGATCGACGACCTGATCTCTACCACCCTTGAAAGCAACGGTGTCGGTATTGCCGCGCCTCAGGTCTCACAAAGCCTACAGCTATTTATCGTGGCCTCTCGGCCAAACCTGCGCTATCTTCACGCGCCGAAGATGGATCCTACCCCCATGATTAATCCGCAGATTCTTCATTACTCTGACGAAGTTGTTGCTGAATGGGAGGGCTGTCTGAGCGTGCCGGGTATGCGTGGACTGGTGAAGCGCTCAAGGGAGATAGAAATTTCGTATACTGACCGCTATGGCCAGCAGCATCAGCAGATTTTTACTGATTTTGTGGCTCGCATTATCCAGCACGAGCACGATCACATCAATGGAAAAGTCTTTCTAGACAGGGTAGAGAGCACTTTGGACTTGATGAGTGAGGCCGAATACCACACTCAAATCGTCTGCGGTTAAAAAGGCCGGACACCGATGGCGTCCGACCTAGCTAGAGTTCTATTTTAGAATGAACAATTCGCATGAACGCACATGCTAACAGCAGCTTATCCAGCTGCACTTTTGCGACGACGAGTCTGAGCCAAGCCTAGTGCACCAAAGACTAAAAGCCCTACAGCAGTCGATGGTTCAGGGATCTGTTCGGGGTCAACGCGATCGCCTGTTAGCCCGCGCACTGCGAATACCACATCATTGAAGTCGCGATCAGAGATACCACCTTCGTCTTCGTGAACGCCATACAAATCTTCAAAGCCAATCAGCACCCAGCTATCCCCTTCATACTGAAGCTCTCTGGCGATAACGTGCTGTAGTCCGTCTGGATTTTCACTAACATCAGCGCCATAGATGTAGCCATCTTCTCGGCGAGCACCATCTGCCTTAATAAAGAAGTCGAAAGCGACATCGCCAGACAGACCGCCGATACTCTTGCCATCACCGAGGCTTAAAGCGCCGATTCCATCATTTCCCAGTGTCTTTTCTACCGCCAGAAACTCTGCTTTAGCTGACTGCTTGGCCTGCTTATCAGATAGCTGCTCCTGTTTCGCAGATCGCTCTTCTGCTGTTAGATTACCAGATGCGATTTCGGTTTCTAGCGTAGAAATTTCTGAACCAAGTTTTGCGACCTGATTCTCGTATTTTTCAACCTTGGCCGTGGTCTCTTTGATGATACTTTCAGTAGAAGCAATATCGTCAAAGAGAGTTGTGCGTTCTCCACCGTTGATGGCATACATCAGCTGATTCCGGTAGCCCGCACCTTCGTTAATAAAGAAGATATCGACACTGCTAGCAATCGGATCCCAGCGGAGCGAATCAGCGTACAGCTCGGGCAGTGCTGACTCGTCTAATGCTAGCCGCTCAGCATTCACGAAACCGTTGAACAGATCGAAGAGTTCTACATCAGAGCCTCTTAGATTCGCACTATCTGTCACTGTCTCAGCTTTGGTGACAGTCGCAGTTAGAAAGGACAAAGAAGTCGCTGCTAGCAAGCTAATGTTCAAAAGAGATCTTTTCATAGTGAAGACAGACAATATAGGTGGTGTCAATGGCTACATAGAATCTAATGAAGATCGCTTTATTAAATAACCGTAGAAATCTGGAGTTTCTTCTTAATGCCTTTACGGATTCAGATAGGCTGACTCTCCGTCTTCTCAGTGGATTTTCTGGACGCACTGACTATCTTCTGCCCTGTTATCTACCGCTGACGAAGCATTTCAGTGGTTTGCAGCCTACAGACGATGACCTACAAATCCGTGTCAGTATATCCGCGCAGAGCCTAAAAAGTGCTGTCGCCCACCGAGGCTAGTGCCCAACTGTAAACCTCTGCAAGATCATCTACTCGATAGTGGGCATTAAGCCCGCTGGGATTGGGTAGCGCCCAGATCTGCGTATTTTCCCAGTTGGGCTGAGGTCCAATCTTTGCTTTTGGCTCACAGAACGCAATCCGATAAGCGGTTATGCCTAGAAACGCCAGACACTGCGGTTTGTAAGTTTGAATTTTGGCTGCTAGTAGCTGGCGGCCTACTTTGATTTCGGCTTTGCTAAGTTCGTCGGCGCGGGCAGTAGCACGGGGGGCCATGTTAGTGATGCCGTAGCCTAGCTCTAGCAGAGAGGCATCTTCACTGGGATCGTAGAGTCTAGGCGTGAATCCAGCCTTGTAGAGGGCTTTCCAAAACCGATTGCCGGGTCTGCCAAAGTGATGGCCGATGACAATGCTATACAAGCTGGGGTTGATACCGCAAAAGAGAATTTTGAGATTTGGCGCGATCACATCGGGCATGGTTTGACCATAGGCAGCAGCGATTTCAGCTTTGGTTGGACGGTGGTTAGATTTGGGCATCGAGCATCGGTTAGGGAAGGGACACTTTTGTGTGGTCAAGTTTGGATAGCTAGAGTCAGAGCATAGGACTAGAATTAGCTATTGCTGAAAGCTCATAGGAAGCCGATATGGTATTTATCAAGTTGCCAATTCCTAATTTTGAGAATAATCGAGTGGGTCATGTCAATAGAGAATCTCTGTACGGAATATTCTGTATGGTGAGTTGGTAAGGCGAATAGTGAGTTATGAAGTCAACGCTAGATGAGTTGAAGAGTCGTGTGCAGGCCGCGCTAGTGGCTGCGTTTGGCGATGAGTATCGGGAGACTGACCCGGTTCTAGTAGGTACGAGTAATCCTAAGTTTGGTGACTATCAGGCGAATGTAGCGATGTCTTTGGCAAAGCCGCTGAAGATGAATCCAAGGGCGATCGCAACCAAAATCACTGAAAACTTAGACATTGCCGACATCTGCGAACCCCCTTCTATTGCCGGGCCTGGCTTTATTAACTTCCAGCTCAAAGCCGAGTACCTAGAACAGCAGCTGAATGCTGTGCACGCGAGCGAGCGCCTTGGCGTACCCCAAGCCAACCCACCACAGAAAGTACTCGTAGACTACCCGAGCCCGAACATCGCCAAGGAAATGCACGTCGGTCATCTACGTCCGGCAGTGATTGGCGAGTGCTTTGCTAGAGTCATGGAATTTCTGGGTCACGATGTGCTAAAAGTCAGCCACGTAGGTGACTGGGGAACGCCGTTCGGCATGCTGATTGCCTACTTGCAAGAGGCGTATCCCGATCCGCAGGCGGCCGCAGAAGCTTCAACTAATGGAGAATTAGCTACCTTCTACCGTCAAGCCAAGAAACGCTTCGATACGGATGAAACGTTTAAGGAGAATGCTCGGCAGGCGGTGGTGAAGTTGCAAGAGGGCGATCCGGACGTGCTCGAAGCTTGGCGGCGAGTCTGTCAGCTGTCGAAGCGGTCGTATCGAAAGATATACGATCTGTTGAATATTTCAGAAGATATTGTTGATCGCGGTGAGTCTTTCTACAATCCTTTTCTTGCAGATGTAGTAGCTGATCTAGACAAAGCTGGGCTACTGGTAGAAGACGATGGCGCAAAGTGCGTCTTTCTAGAAGGGTTTACGAACAAGGATGGCGATCCGCTGCCGCTGATTGTACAGAAGTCGAACGGTGGCTACAACTATGCCACAACAGATTTAGCGGCGCTGCGCTATCGCATTAACGAAGACAAGGTGGACCGGATTGTTTATTCAACCGATGCGGGTCAGGCGAATCACTTTGCGCAGTTCTTTCAAGTGGCGCGGCGAGCGGACTGGGTGCCAGAGTCGGTGGAACTAAGCTATGCGCCGTTTGGGTTAGTGCAGGGTGAGGACGGTAAGCGGCTGAAGTCGAGATCGGGGGAGGCGGTGCCCTTGCAGGATCTGTTGGATGAGGCGATCGCACGTACCCGTACAGACGTAGAAGCCCGGCTAGAACAAGAAGAAAGGACAGAATCAGAAGAGTTTGTTCAAAACATCGCTGAGAAGGTAGGCATTGGCGCAGTGAAATACGCCGACCTAAGTCAGAATAGAACTAGCAACTACACCTTTAGCTATGACAAGATGCTAGCCTTGCAGGGAAATACAGCGCCCTACATGATGTATGCGTACGTGCGCGTGCAGGGAATTAGCCGGAAAGGAGAGATCGATCTCTCAATGCTAGACGCGCAGGTAAAGCTCACTGAAGAGAGCGAACTGACGCTGGCAAAGCACCTCTTACAGCTAGACGAAGTGCTTGCTCAAGTCGAAGCAGAGCTATTGCCAAATCGACTGTGCCAGTACTTGTTTGAGCTAAGTCAAAAATTTAATCAGTTCTACGACCAGTGTTCTGTCTTGCAAGCCGAAGAGCCACAGCGAACGTCTCGATTGGTTCTGTGTGACATAACAGCGCGAACCCTGAAGCTAGGACTATCGCTTTTAGGTATCGAAGTGTTGGAACGCATGTAGGTGTCGAAATGTCTGTCTCTATAGAGAGTGACTACGCGCTGATTTTAAAAAGTTTGAGTCACTGATCCTATATCCAGCCTAGAACGAACCTCAGAAGGATGAACAACAAGCTGAAGCCAGATAGATAGATAAGTCCAACGGTGGCTAGACGAATGAGCCAAGGTCCTGGCTGAGCTTCTATCGGTAGCGTGTCAATGCTGCGAATGTTCAGCCAGGCGTAGAACGGAGCGAATACGAAGGCGATGATAGTGATTGTGTTGATTAGCGGCTCGAATCCGGTAGTGAAGATGTTGAGCAGAAGGGCAGATAGGATGATTAGGGTGAGGGCGATCGCACCTCGAATCGGCAGAGTACTTGCCTGGGTACTGGGCCACAGCTCGTGAATGCCTGCTTCTAGCACGCGCGGAAAGGCATCAACAACGGTGAAGGTGGTGGAGAAAATAGCTGCGATCGCACACATCCCAATCACAGGCTCTGCCCAAGTCCCAATGTAGCTGGTATACATCCCAACCAGCTGGCCTGCGAACGCCGCAGGCTCCGCTGCCATTCCCTGCTCTGGCAACGTCAGCGTCCCCAGCACCAAAAACAAACAGGCCAGCACCACCGTCAACACATAGCCAAAATTAAAATCAAAGCTTGCCTCCGCCATCGAAGTCGCCTGCCCGCTATCCTCTCCATTGGCCTGCACCCACAGCGACTGCCAAACCGAAAGCTCTAGCCCACCTGGCATCCACCCCATAAACGCAATTACAAAAGGCAATGCTTCAACCGAAAAAATCGAACCCCTCGCGCCAGTAGTTGTATCTACAACTTCCAGCGCTGTAGAACTTAAATTCTCCACAGTAGGTTCAGCCAGTAGCCCGATCACCGTTGTCGAAACCGCTATCACTACCGCCGCGATCGTCGCCACAGACAGCAAAATCACACACCATTTCGTCACCTGCTCAAACAGTCGATAGCGCCCAACCGCAATTAGTCCCCAGCAAAAAAGCAATACGCCAACCGCTAGAATTGCTGCCGCTACCTGTGGAAACAGTAGGTACTGGAGTAGCATCGCCGCCACAAAAGCATCGACCGCAAAGCTACCTACAGCGCTGATGGCACTAATGACCATGAATGGCACAAAGAATTGCTTTCCCTGCTGCCGATACGCTTGAATCAAATTTTGTCCAGATGCCGCTGCATACCGATGCCCGTACTCATAGAACGGATACTTCATCAGATTCGCCAGCAGCACAAACACTAGCGCTCCCAAGCCATACATCGCCCCAGCCCTGGTGCTCTGCACAAGGTGCGAAACGCCAATTGCTGCGCCCGCCATCAGCAAGCCCGGTCCTAGCTGCGAAAAGGAAAACTTGAAAGTCTTTTCAGTAGCCGATGCCATATGAGCCAGAGAAATAAGCCTCTATAGCCTACAGGGTCTGTCCGTTCTAAAGGCTGGGATGGATCAAAAATAGTATTATGAAGAGATGTAACGCTTTGGTCTTTGTCTACTCTCATGAATTTATTGCTTTTGCTGCTGATAGCGCTTCCCGTAGTTGGCCTAGCCGTCTACCTACTAACGCCAAGGCGATATGACTCCTCGGATACGGTGGCGAATTCCTACGACGAATGGACACAAGATGGCATCCTAGAGTTCTACTGGGGAGAGCATATTCATCTAGGCCACTATGGCTCTCCGCCAAGACAAAAAGACTTTCGGCAGGCGAAATACGATTTTGTTCATGAGATGGTGAAGTGGGGTGGGCTAGATAAATGCGCACCCGGCTCGACGTTGCTAGATGTCGGCTGTGGAATTGGTGGCAGTAGCCGAGTGTTGGCTAGAGACTACGACTTTGACGTGACGGCGGTAACGATTAGCCCTGGTCAGGTGAAGCGGGCAACGGAATTGACGCCAGCAGGACTGAGCGCAAAATTCATGGTAGATGATGCGATGGCGCTGTCCTTTCCCGATGAAAGTTTTGATGTAGTGTGGTCGCTAGAAGCGGGGCCACATATGCCGGATAAGGCTGTGTTTGCCAAAGAATTGCTGCGAGTGCTAAAGCCGGGTGGACTGCTAGTCGTCGGCGACTGGAATCAGCGGGATGACCGCCACCATCCGCTGAACTGGTGGGAGAAGCCAGTGATGAGACAGCTGTTAGACCAGTGGTCGCATCCTGAGTTCTCAAGTATTGAAGGGTTCTCTGAGGTGCTAGAAGCAACAGGAATGGTCGAAGGCTCGGTAGAAACAGCGGATTGGGCTGAGGAAACGCTGCCATCTTGGCTTGACTCGATTTGGCAAGGCATCATTCGACCGAAGGGTTTGGTAAAGTTCGGCGTATCCGGCTTTATCAAGTCGGTACGCGAGGTACCGACGCTGTTGCTAATGCGCTTGGCTTTTGGCAGCGGCCTCTGTCGGTTTGGCATGTTCAAAGCGACTAGAGCAGAGGTGTTGGCAACTGCTACTAGGCCTAGTGAAGCAAGCGTAGTGAGAAAATAGTAAAGTGCTCGAATAACGGTGGTAGGACCCCGCGTCGCCATATGACACCGCAGGGTCTTACTGCTGCAATATGCAGCTTTTAGCCTGGAAAGACTGTATCAATAGTCTTAAGACTGCACCTCAGTCAAGTGATCGAAGCTACAGTCTCAAGGTTTGCAAGTAAGCTCAGACTTTATGCGCTTACACTTTGTACGCTTACAAAATTCGCTGCTGTTAGCGAACTTGTATCTAATCCGCTGACTATGGCGAGCACTTCATCGTTCAGGCTAATTTGCTCACCGGATAGCGAAAGCTGACCAAAGGTGATGCCGCCTGCTAGGCCAATCAAGTCCTTGCCGAACTCAAAGTCCATGATGGTGTCGGTGCCTTCGCCTGCGGCCAGAACAAAGGTGTCGCTACCGCTGCTGCGTCGGTCATCGCCAAAGAGGACGTCGTTACCGAGACCGCCACGTAGTAAGTCGTCACCCGCATCGCCGTAGAGGGTGTCGTCGCCAGTTTCGCCAGATAGCTGATCGTTGCCAAGCTTGCCGCCGATGCGGTCGTCGCCAGCACCGCCAAAGATGACGTCGTCACCGCTATTGCTGCCACCAGCATTGGCAGCGCGAGTGTTGCCATCACCTCTCAGCACATCGTCACCACCTGTGCCTCGGATGGTGTCATCACCGCCCAAGCCGGCAATGATATCGTCGCCTTCTGTGCCGATGAGTTCTTCTGACTCTGCTCCTCCAACAATCTCTTCGCCTTCTACTGGAAGGATGCCGTCGATCACGGTGTCTTCTCTAAAGGCTAGATTTTGAACTCGCATGTCCTCAGCGCGGCCTGTGTCAGCTTTGTTGAAGGGCGTTTCGGCACCGAAGTTATCGAGCAGATATTCAGCAAAGGCATCTTGTTCGGTGCCATCGGGGGCGAAGGTGGCATCGCCTGTGCGGGGGGCGTCTTCTGTTTGGGCAAGATCAACCACATCGCGGTCGGGGAAAGGATAGCCATCGCCGCCGCCTGCTAGGAAGCCTAGTGTAACCATGCGGAATTCGCGAGCCGCATCGCCCACTAGCTCACTGTCTTGAACAATCACATCGGCGTCGCTGCCGTCTTCACCCAGTACGACCAGAGATTGGACGCGATCGCCCGGTGTGGCAGTCAGATCAAAGCTGAACTCAATGCCTGCGACCTGTGGAAAGCGACCTGCGCTCACCGAGTCGTCGGGTAGGCTTTCTGCTATCCCGTGCTCAATCACAGCCAGCAGCTCTTCGGCGGTGATGGTCAGCAGGGTCAGGCCATTGTTAAAGCGTAAGGAATTGGCGATGTCGGTCTCGGAGATACCGCCTGCGGGTTTGACGCCGGGAATCTCTTCAGTCGGCAGCAGGATCGGGTCGCCAGTGCCGCCAGCAGGCACAATTGATTGACCGATGTCATCACGAATGCCGCCGCCGTTTTTAAGCGAGATAACCACAGTGGGGTCGGTTTCTTTGGCGATCGCCAGGTTCGCATCAGCCGTCAGATTTCCCAGGTTCGTCTCTTCGGTCCGTACGCTTCCTCGCACACCGTTCAGATACACCTCACTAATGCCAAAAACGTTGCTTTCCTTGGCTACGATGACTTCTTCGAGCGTGTCAACAATCGTCTGAATTTCAGGATCAATCAAGCTTTCTGCGCCCAGCGCAGCAACGCCTTCCTCATCAGTTGCATACGCACCGCTGACCGCTGCGTCATAGCTTTCAGGAATGACGTTTCCATTCTCATCAAACTCTACAACCAGGCGACCAATGTACTTGTAGTTGCCGTCGGTATTCACAATCGCAATCGGTTTACCGTCTGCATCTGTTGTGAAAATAGGATATTCACCCTGAACAGCATCGCCTGCTCGAAGACGATCGTCTGCATCTGCCAAGAGCGTATTGGAACCACCTGCTACAATCACGTCCACATTGGTCAGGCGTGTTGCCAGCGCCTGCTCGATAGAAAGTTGTTGCATATGCGAGAGTACAACAACTTTGTTGAGGCCAGGGTTGGCAGCTAGTAGCTCGTCAACGTCTGTTTGAATTTCAGCAGCGAGCGCATCTAGCTGATCTGCTGTTGGATTGCCATCAAAGTCTGCGGGAAGAACGGTGACATCACCGGGACTAGAGATACTGGGCAGCGTTGGCGTGGTTGCGCCGACGACCCCAACGGATTCACCACTGACATCGATCACTATAGTCGCTGCCAGGCTGTTGGGAACGGGTGCCTGGTCATCGGGAACCACCAGGTCAGCTAGATTCTCGTCTGTGCTGAAGTCGAGATTGCTGCTGAGGTAAGGGAACTGGGCACCGATAAAGGATTCGTCGATGTCGGGAGTTTCTGGGTCGTCTTCGCCGCCTGCTATCAGGTCGCGCAGCAGTCCTGTTCCCAGATCAAACTCGTGGTTGCCGAGCGCGATCGCCTGAATACCTAACTCATTTTGAATCGCAATATCCGCACGACCGGGGCCACCATAGGCATCAGCACTAGCAGAAAAGAACAATCCAGGAATAATCGCGTCACCCGAAGAGAGAATCAGCGTATTGTCAAAGTCATCTTTGAGCGCGTTGATCACCGCAGAGGCTCGAGGCGCATCTTCTAGGGCAGGAATGCCGGCTTCCTGATCGGCGAGATGAAGTAGTTGAAGAGTAAAGTTGTCCGTTGTAGGCTCTGCTAAGGTGAGCTGAGCGACGAGGGGTTCGTGGTCACTGGCGACAATGGTGGTATCAAACTGCGATCGCCTGTCGTCTCTAGGGAAGTCGTTATTGACATGGACAACGTCAAACTGTGCGCCTGGCAGCAAGCTATCAGAGACGTACACGTGGTCTAGCATTTGGCTGTTACCGTCGAAGATAAAGCTGTAGGCGTCATCCTCCTCAATGGCTTGATCAACCAAGTTGGTGAGTACTCTCTCATCTCCTGTTCCTGGCAAAATCTCAGCTAGATCGTTGGTGAACTCAAAGGTGTTCAAATCACCTAGTACAACAACGTTGGCGTTGGGGTCTTGGGCCAGCAGGCCATCGACAAAAGTGTTGATTTCTTGAGACTGGGCCTCTCTAGCCTCTTCGCCTGCCTGTACAAACGGCTGCGGTCCGCCAAAGACTGGCGTAGAGCCAAAGCGGGAAGAGAAGTGATTGTTGACCACCGTCACGGTGCTACCGTTGAATACAAATTCTCCAACGAGTGGATCGCGGCTGCCTGCGAAGGCATCTAGATCTTCTAGCAGGTTAAGAGCGTTCAGACTGACGCGCTCAGGATTGTACAAGAAGGCGTTGCGAATGTTGCCGCCGGGGATTCCACCAAAGGCGTTAGGCTCAGGGGCGATATCGGCAAAGGCGTAGGTGGGTCCGCCTGCGGAGGCGATCGCATCCACCAGCTTTTGCAACGTCTTGGTCGCATCTGTTTCCAGATTATCCGCCCCCCCATCAGTACCATTGTTGTCCTGAATTTCTTGCAGTCCGACAATGTCTGGCGCATTCAGGTTGGTAACGATTTGCTCTGCGAGTAGATCCCGCTGAGCATCGTTTCCTGCTTCAGCGCTCAGATTGAGTACGTTATAGCTAGCCACCGTTAGCTGATCGTCACCGCCTGCTAGCGAAGTCACTTCCTGTTCGAGTCCGCCAGGTACAATCTCGAACGCCTCAGTAACATTTACCTCGAAGTTGCCAAAGCTATAGCCCACAACGCCTGTCACATCGCCTAGCTGGTCGCCAACGGTCAGCGCTGGCGTGTCAAAGCCCTCTGGCAACAGATTAGGATCGAACTGGAGTTGAACTCGCTCGGGGTTCTGATCGCCTGTATTGTCTGGACCAGAGGCCAGGTTAATGCCACCGCGAGCAGTGAGCACCCCATCCGGCGTAGCGGTCGCGCCTTGATTTGGCAAAGTGAACGCTTCTGCGGAGAAGCTACTGAACACACGAGTCGGAGACACAGCAACCGCATCTTCTACCGTTACACGCATCCCTTCTACCGACTCGTAGAAGTCGATGGCATCTTCAGCCGGGTCAAAGTTTCCAGCTTCTGTTTGCAGATTGACCGGTAGCTCATCATCAGAAATAACAATCTCGCTGGGAGCGACCCGACCGCTTTGGCCGATGACGACCGCATCCGGCAGTGAGTTGTCTTCAGAAAGTACAACAATGTTAGGAGAGGTGAGCTGCGTGATAGATAAATTACCTGTGTCCGCGCCACCAGGGATAAACTCACTGACGGTAGCAAACACGCGAGCCTGGTCTCCTACGCTGACCGTGGGCTGCTCGCCTGTGAAGACAAATACGCCATCTGACGTCGCGTCATCGCCATCGCTTTCACCTTGCAGATAGAAACCGTTAAAAGCAACGCCAGTGACGATCCCTTCGGTCTGCACCAATTCACCGACTAGCGCAGAGATGTGCGCGGCACCTTGAATTTCACTGATAGTGGCTTCGGCGACCGAAATCTCGTAAACCGCGATAGTGCTAGAGACTTCGTTCGCCACCGTGAGGAGAGGCTTGCCTGTAGTGCTCTCTTCAGCAGGGACAAAGGCAAATCCTTCTGGGGCAGTGTCTTGGTCGCTGCGAACGTACTGGATGAATTTGGGCGATCGCGGATTGGAAAGGTCGTACACCAATACGCCCCCACCAGAGCGCTCCAAGCCTACAAAGGCAAATGGCCGTCCGCCAATTTCGCCAGTGATAATCGCTTCAGGCTCAGCGCCTTTGTTGTCAGAGCGAGTATCAAATTCTTCTGGATCTCCGTCGTTGGCGTTAAATAGTTCAGGGCTCAGCTCAGCCGTGATTCGCGCAATCTGATCGCCGCTATCAAACACGATATTGCCGTTGGCATCGAGTACAGAAAAGGAGCGACCGCCGTAGGAGACAATCCGATCTAAATCACCGTCTCCGTCTATATCCCCGTCGATAGAAGAGATAACTAAGCGACCTAGGCTTTCATCTTCTAACAGACCATCTGCGACCAGTCCATCAAAGGACTCATCGAGAGCCAGCCCATTTCGACCCAAGGAGGTGACATCGGCAAGATCCTTTAGTCGAATCGCGTCACCGCGCTCGTCTTCGTCAGCATCGCCACGGTCATCGCCTTCATTCGCAATCACGTAGAAGGTTTCGCCTGCTGCGGTAAACGAAGCGATCGAATCTGGCATGTACAGCCCAAACACGGGCTCATTATCGATATTGATGGCGTCATCTCTATCGCTAGCATCTAACCCGTTACTGCCCTCAAAGTCAATAATGCCAAGCTGTACAGCCTCGGCTCCTGATTCTAGACCAAAGTCGTTATCATTTAACACCGCTAGACGCCCATCTGGAAGCAACGCAATTCCTTCCGGCTTGTCCGAAGGTAGATACCCCAACGACGGCAGGTTAGTGACCTTAGTTTTTGTAACTGGCTGAATGCCCAGCGCAGCTAGTGAATCAGGCGTTTGCTGCTCTAGAGTCAGCTCACCAAAGTTCTGTCCTAGTACATTAGTCGCCCCTTTCAAGTCCATTTCAAAAACAAACTTTTGGCCGTCATCGGAAAGGGCAGAATCACGCTCTAGCACGAAGAATTTACCATCGCTAGCAAACACCGCATCGCCGATCTTATCGACGTTGTTGCCCACTTCAGGGTCTTGCAGAAAGTACACATACTCAGCAACTGGCTCGCCCGTAGCGGGGTCGATGCCTAGCACTCGAATCACGCTGGAGGCGTCACCCGCAGCCCGGTCTGGATTGCTCAGCGGCGTTTGAATGAAGGCGTAAAAAATGCCAGTTTCGGTATCAAGTGCGGCCCCTTCAAAGCCTCGGTTCGCCCGGCGATTGAGATAGTCAGCGGGGAGAGTTTCGCTACCAAAGGTCCCCACCTCAAAAGTGTTGCCAGGGTTCGCCGCGGTAGCCTGCGCTGCTGTGCCATCAGGAACAAACCGATTGAGCAACGTACCGCTAGTATCAAACTGATAAATAGCTGGGCGGTACTCGTCGATCATCCACAAGGTGCCATCGGGCGCACGTAGAATACTCTCCAAGTCTGCGCCAAGCGGATCGTAGTCTGCGCCAAAGGTCTCGAAGCCTTCTAGCTCGGGCAAATCTACCGGGTTACCTGCGCTATCTACCGCCTGACGGTCTATGTTTGGGATGTTAGGCAAGCCTGTAATCGGGGTGCCGTCTTCTCTTTTCAGCAGTAGCTCTTCAGTAATTTCAATCTCGCCAGTGGCTTCATCCAGCTCAAAGGCAACCACCCTGGCTTGATAGTCTGGCAGTAAAAAAGGACGGTTATTGTTGTCATCGACATCGCCGTTCGGACCCCGATCGGGGACGGCTAGGAATTTTAGATTGCCGTTGTCTGCTTTGCCGTCATAGTAAAGGCCAGAAAATCCGCCCAGCTCAATAGTTTCACCCGTGGCGGTGGTCAGTGCCTTGCCGCCGTTGGCGATATCGCCGCGATTGTTGAAGTCGTAGTTGGTGAGCTGGGGGAGGCCCTTACTGAAATCTTTTAACCCGAGGGGTTGAATGCCTTCGACCGTTGCGCTCTCGATATCAACAACTGCGATCGCATTGTTCTCTTGTAGGGTTACGAACGCCTTTGTCCCATCGGGTGATACCGCAATATATTCAGGCTCTACATCTTGTGCCGTCGTTGCATCTGGGAAGATCCTCACCCCGTCAGCTCTTAGGTCAGCCTCTCTGCCGTTAAAGCGAAGAAAATCGGCTGTTGCAACATTCTCCTGACCGAGGCTAGCAAATTCTCCTGATATGTCGATAATGCTGATAGAACCCTCTGGGTCCACACCTTCATCAGGTTCACCTTCATTAGCAACTAGCACCTTGCTACCATCAGGAGTAAACGTCACCATATCGGGTAGCGAGCCAACGACAAATACCTTCGTAGCGCTCTCTATATCGGCTGGTGAGCTAATTGCCTCTAGATCTACTATGGCTACCGCCCCTGGGTCGGTCTGCACTTCGGCTTCTAGGGCGATCGCGAGCAGACCATTCTTAAAAGCAACGCTGTTAGCGCCTGCAACGGGTGCACCAAGCTCAGCAATATCCAAGGAAGTGACTTCGCTGGGGGCGCTCGGCTCGCTAACATCGATAATCTGAAGAACTGTACCACCTGAGACGACGTACAGCAGCGACCTAGTATTATCGAACGCAACAATTTCTGCGCCAGCCTCACTCGTGAAGCTGCCGATCCTATTAAGAGAAAGGGGCATAATCTGTCCTTTAGTTTGATGTTTATGTTGTCAAGATGTTTCCGTCACAGGCCCTTTTCAGTCAGTGCTTCAATCAGTGCAAAGCATCGAACAAAGAGCAGATATACACCCTCAAAGCTATGAAGAGACGAATTGTTGTGAACTACATATCATCACAGCTTCAATTGTTCTATCAAAAGTTCGCTGATAGTGAGTAAAGAGAAGGTTATGGTCGGGTTATCAACTGGGTGAGTTAAAGGACAAATGTGTCCGCTCCGCTTGAGAAGCTTCTCCTGCGGATTGTTTATAGATTGACGGTCTGTTTCTTCTATAGCTTTCCGCCCTTAGCTCAAACCATTACCAAAGGCTGTAACCCTTGTTCTATAAAGAGCTAAGAGCATAGCAAGTCACTAATGCATCAGCGGCTTGCTATAACTAACGAGAGGTTACAAAGAGTGAAGTCAACTAAACTTCTCCCCAGCCTGGATTGAGTTTCTTCATAACTGGATTGTAGAGTTTGAAGTAGGCGATAGAGCCGATTTGGCGTAGGAGAGATTTTTGCTTGGTGTCTGCGCCCATGCAGCGTTTGCATACTGGGTTGGTGACTTGAAATTTGTCGAAGCCTTCTCGAAGTGCGCAGGCGGGTTTTTGCTGGTAAAGAATTTCTCTAAGGCTGTGATCGTTGAGGTTGCCCAGTGGAATTTTGCCGTCGTAGTCTTTGCAGCAGGGGACGACGGTGCCGTCGTAGAGGATGCCTGCCTGGTCAGTGGTGCCGTTGCAGTAGCCGAAGCTGGCGGGGATGACGGTACTACTTTCAACGTTACCCCAGCTATCGAGTGGGAAAGTTTCGAGGGCGAGCTTTGGGGTGAGTTCGATGACTTGCCAGCGTCCGGGCTTGTGAGTAGCTAGGCGGCGATTGAGTTCGGTTGTGCTGGGGCGATCTGGATGGTCGACCGGTAGGTGAGCGAGGAGGCGATCGCACCATTCCCGCATCTGCATCTGCATCTGCTCTCTCCCTTCCACCACATGCATTGCCTTGTGCGGCACTAAAAAAGGATGCGGCGTTGTATCCAGAAACTTGAGGTGGACCCGAGTGCTGGAGTGCTCGTCGGCTAAGTTCGCTTGTACGTATTGTGTGATGCCGTCAAAATACTGTTCTGGCTTGAGGTTAGGCGGTGCGCCACGAATGACGAAGGTATCTGGATCAGGGGTTTGCAAAGAGATGGTGACTTTGGGAATGCCGGAGGCGACTAGCTCATCGATATGCTTGGGACGGATGTGGAAGGTACTGCCGTTGGTGGTGAGGTGCAGGTTTAGACGGCGGGCGATCGCCATCGCGATCGCTTCAAAAATATGGGGATAGATCAGCGGTTCGCCCATCAGATGAAAAGCAACAATATCCGCTAGATGGTGTTCAGCGATTTCATCGAGGGCTTTTTCTAGCAGATCGATATCCATATGGCCCCGCTTGCGTTCCATAATGGCATCAGGACAAAACTCGCATTTGAAGTTGCAGACGTTAGTCACTTCTAGATGAATGCGCTCTAGCTGATGAGTTTTTGCGGATTGAGTATCAGTCGATGTCTGAGTGTTTGACCGGGCGATAGAGCTTATTGACATAAAACCTCAGTGATCCACAAAAATTCAAACCGATTTAAATGTAGCAAGCCGCTAGAACAGTACGTGAGAAAGCCCTAAGAATTCTAGAAAGACGCGCAATGACTAATTCACACTCTAGCTCGCACTTTGATCCGATTGTTGAGGCTGTTCGCTACATCAAGGGTGAGGGCAAAGCACCTGCCTCTATCGATGTGGTCAATGCCCTGTTACAAGCAGAGAAAGAGAACAAACGGGCTAAGTCAGACTACCGATACGAGCAGCTAGTGGGCGAGTGGCGGCTGGGATTTGTCTCTGGCACTCGGAAAGTGCAGCCGCGTCCTGGAGCGAGCGCTGTGACTACGGTGGGAAAAGGTCGGTTTATTCCTCGGTTTGTGCGGATTGCGATCGCGTACGAACCGCTTCCAGAAAACGAGCAGGGCAGCGTCACTAATTCGGTAGCGCTAGGCCCAATCAATCTGCGACTCAAAGGTCCGACTAAGTTTTGGCAGAAAACTAACAGCCTGGGGTTTGACTTTACGGCAATTAAGGTAAGTCTGAACCTACTGGGGAGTGATTGGTCAGCTTACGATGGTGAATTGCGCGGAGGACAGACCCGCGATGCCGCTTTCAAAGCGCAAATGCTAAAAGATCAGGCTTTCTTTACGTTTTTTTTGGTTGACCAAGACTACATTGCAGCTAGGGGCCGTGGCGGTGGACTAGCGCTATGGATCAAAGAAGCAGCTTGATTGACTAACATTCCTTCTGGTATTCCCCCTGGTATTCCCTCTTACTCAGCTTCCTTCTAGCTGTTTGACCTGGGATAAATATTCCTCCAGCATAGAAAATTGAGAGACATTGAGGCTGTAGTATATGCGGCGTCCTTGTCGTCTAGCGACGACCAGTCCAGACTGAGCGAGCGTTTTTAGATGGAAGGATAGTTTAGATTGATTAATCCCTAGGCTCTGGGCTATGTCGCTGACGCAAAGCTCTCTAGTGCTTTGTAAAAGCTCTATGATCTGAATGCGAATCGGTTCAGAGAGTGCATGAAATCCTGGAAAGATAGACGGCTTACTCATAGTGGCGACGGCGATAAAAGGACATGGCTGTGACCTACCTCAGTAAGATCCATGTTTCCCACACTCAAGCGTCTATATGCCAATCTAAGCAAGCAAAGGAATTTCTCGCTGCTGTTAAGATTAGGTGATCTAGATCATCTACCAAAAGACGCAGTCATACTTGCATACACGGGATGCAGCCTCTGTAGGCTATCCAAGATATAAAAGTTAGCATGCTTTGTTTGTAATTATTCTTCACTATTTACGCCTTCGTCGCCGTAGTCGCTAAACAGTCCTATCGTTTGATTTAGACGGCAAATCATAGCGACTTTGACGTTGACATGTTGGGCGTGGGGATGTTCTGCGCCCAAAGCCTTTTGAAAGATAGCCAGAGACTGCTTAAACAGAGTCTCTGCTTCTTGGAATCGAAACTGGTTGTCATAGAGCGAAGCGAGATTGTAGAGACTTGCGGCGACATCTAGATGCTCGTGCCCTAAGAGGGCTTTTCTCATTTCTAGCGTGCCCTTGAGTAGGGGCTCAGCCTCTTCGTAGCGATCTTCGTATACATGCAGCATTGCCTGCATCGACAAAAGCCCAGCACCTACCGTCTGCAATACAGTTAGAACTAGTTCCTTTCTCTGGTAGGCTGCCGCTTCTTCATGTTTTCGCGCAGTGATATCAGACTGCGAGCCTACCATTCGATAGGCTATGTTGAACTGGTCCCACAGGGCCTTGCCTCTAGTGAGCACCCAGATATAGTGACCGTCCGCGTGCTGAATGCGATACTCGCAATAAAACTGTTGTTGATGCTGGTCAAAATAGTCTTGCAAGGTTCGCTCAAAGCGATCGCGATCGTGAGGATGAATCTGTGAGACCCATTCACTCAGACTGCTACTGGTCGGATTGCCATCAATCCCTAGCAGAGACTGCCACCGCGAAGCAAAATAAATCCGATCGGTCTTCAAGTCCCAATCCCAAATTCCTTCATCTGTGCCCCTATTGGCCAGTGCGTATCGGGCCTGCTCTGCCTCCAGGCTCTTAGTCAATTCAGCCCGCTTGATGGCATATTGAATACGGCGCACCAGCAGATTGCCAGCATCCGTCGGGCCAAGCTGCGATAGCCGAGTGGGAGAAAAGGTATCTGATTTGGTGACGTAGTCTTGAGCGCCTTCTAGAATGGCCGCAACCGCTACAGTCTCGTCTTGCAGGCCAGTCAGGACAACAACCGGCGTCTCTGGCACTCTTTGCTTTAGCTGCCTGATTAGATCTAGTCCCTCTCCATCCGGCAAATGCAGGTCTAACAAGACTAAGTCGTAGCGCTGCTGCGCCAGCATGATCAGGGCCTCTCCAAATCGCCTAGCGTGAAACATTTGCGGTCTACCCAAGTTAGACGAGCTGACAACTGCTTCTACCAGCTGTGCATCCGATAAACTGTCTTCGACTAGCAAGACTTTAATGTCAGTATCCACTTTTTCCTAGTACTCTTCCTTGATAAAAACTATAGCTAGTTATCTACGAGCGGAGTGTTCCCCAATTCCTATGAAGAAAATTTGATTCAAATATTAAAATTAGCTTTATATCAGCAGAGAAATTATCTTCATTTAATAATGTCTACAGATGTCGCTACAGGTTCAAGATATGTCTGGTGTACTCTTTACGGACTTTAATTCAGTTCTTTGGGTCGCTCAATTGCAAATCCTTGTACATAATCAATGCCCAACTCTCTGACTTTGTCTAAGATTTCCTGATTTTCGACATACTCTGCGACAGTTTTGAGGCCCATGATATGGCCTACCTGGTTAATCGCTTCTAACATGGCATAGATCACTTCATCTGATGGAGATTCTCTAACAAAGTTGCCATCAATCTTTAGAAAGTCGACCGGTAGATGCTTTAGATAAGTGAAAGAAGACATCCCGCTACCAAAATCATCCAGGGCAAACTGGCAGCCCAGCTGTTTGAGTTCTAGCATGAAGCTGGCCGCCTTCGTGAGATTGGAAATAGCGACTGTCTCAGTAATTTCAAAGCAAAGTGCCCTAATGCCCACCGGGTGCTGCTCCAACTGCTCTTTCATGAAATCGATAAAACTTTCATCGTTGATGCTAGATCCCGAAAGATTGATGCTGTAGAGCCTGGTGATTGGATCTGTTCTATCAGACAAACGAGCAGATAGATAAGAGAGAAAATTACGAATCACCAAACGGTCAATCTGAGGCATCAGACCATATCTTTCGGCAGGCGGGATGAACGCCATAGGCAGTATAACTTCATCGCTTTCTCCTTCTTGTAACCGCAGTAATATCTCGCATAGCTGGGTGTCTGTAGAGCCTGGTTGAGCCGGTAGAATGGCCTGTTCGTACAGCACAAAATGATTTTCGTCCAGCGCTCTGGTGATTCGCGAAAACCACTGACTGTCGGAAGAATGCTGCTGCACTTCCTGGTCATCTTGGTAATAGACCTGTACTCGATTGCGGCCTTTGTTCTTGGCGCTGTAGCAAGCGCTATCGGCGAGCTGCAAAGCGACTTCTGTACTCATAGTCTGCTGAGTAATGGGGACAAGTCCGACACTAACGCCTAAGCTGAAAATTTTGTTGTCGTAGGAAAATCGGAATGTTTGAATGCTGTTACAAAAGTCATTGGCAATCTCGATCGCTCGGTCTAGGTCACAGTCGTATAGCAACAGCCCAAATTCGTCGCCGCCTAGTCTAGCTAGGCTGTCAGATGCTCTGATTTTGCTTCGCCACAGATCAGCAATCTGGCGAAGCAGCTGGTCGCCCGCAGCATGACCACAGGTGTCGTTAACTGCTTTAAAGTGGTCTAGATCCATGCAGCACAGCACATGGTGCGTCTGCTGACAGCGAGTCGCTGCGATCGCTTCTTCTAGGGTTTGGATAAACTTTTGACGATTGAGTAGGTGGGTTAGCGAGTCGTGAGATGCTTGCCAAGCGAGCTGCTTGGCGCGGCCTCTTTCTTCTGTGACATCGTGAAAGATGAGTACAGTACCGACGATTTCGCCCTGATTAGAGCGGATGGGCGCAGCAGAATCACCAATGGCAAATTCTTCGCCTGTTTTAGAAACGAGCGTAGGGTGGTTGCTTAGGCTAATTGCTCTGCCTTCTTCTATTGCTTGGATAGCTGGATTGTCTAGATTTGTACGTGTGCTGGAATCGACTAGATTACAGACTTCTGAGATGGGGTGATCGCGCGCGTCACCAGCGCACCAACCAGTCAACCTTTCTGCAACCGGATTGAAGTCTTTGATATAGCCCTGTTCGTCGGTAGTGATAACAGCATCGCCAATAGAGTGCAGGGTGATTTGGGCCAGTTCTTTCTCTTGGTGAAGGGCGTTCTCTAGGGATTTGCGCATAGTCATATCAGTTTGAGACCCGGCAAATCGGTAGGCGACGCCTTGCGCGTCCCACAGGGCCATCCCTCTAGTCAAGACCCAGCGGTAGTTGCCATCGGCGTGCATCAGCCGGTATTCGTGGTGAAACTGCTGGCGCTGAGGATATGCCAAATGGGCTTCGAGCTTTTGCTCGAAGATCTCGCGATCATGAGGATGAATGCGCGATCGCCACTGCATAGGACTGTCATTAGCATCTTGGCTAGGGAGACCAATCAGCGATCGCCACCTAGCAGAATAAAAGACGCGATTGGTCACTAGGTTCCAATCCCAAATTCCGTCACGAGCGCCCTCAACTGCCAGAGAATAGCGCGCTCTGCTAGTGGCCAGTTGTTGAATGAGTTCCGCGCGCTCAATCGCATAGCGCAGAGTTTTGATCAGCAGATTACCAATATCGACATAGCCTAGCTGCTGTAGTCGCTGCGGCGAAAAGGTATCAGATTTGACTAGATAATCTTGCGCACCTTCTTGGATGGCTTCTACAGCCACTTCTTGGTCCTTGATCCCAGTAAGAACAACAATTGGCACCTGTGGAATCCGCTCTTTTAGCTGTTTGACCAGGTCGATCCCGCGACCGTCTGGCAGACAAAGATCCAGTAAAATGACATCAAAAGTTTTGGCCTGGATAGCATCAAGCGCATCGTGGAAGCGCTGGCTGTGATGAAGCTTGAGCTGGGTAAATTCTGCGGAACTGATGAGTGCTTCAAATAGCTGCGCATCGACTAGACTGTCTTCGATCAGCAGTGCATCAATGCCGTTTTTCATGGGGACGGTTCCTTCTCCAGGGTAATTTTGTTGATATGCAGGCGCTTGTATCAACTATTTTTGTTTCATTTCTTTGAGATTAGTATTATTTGAAGCGCACTGTGTACGGAGAAAACACGTAATTGTATGAAGCTGCTAGATAAATATCCTTAGCAGCAGGGCGACTGCGCCGTTTCTATCCAAAAACTGTACAGCTGCTTGGCAACTGCTTCATAGTGGGTGAGCTGCCTTGGCTTTGATATATAAGCGTTAGCATGCCTTTTGTAGCTATTGATGATATCCGTAGGCGCGGAGGAGCTAGAGAGCACAACAGTAGGAATACTCATCCAGACAGGGTTTGTTTTAATATCGTCTAGAACTTCTAGTCCGCTGCGCCTGGGCAAATTGAGATCTAATAAAATCAGGCGAGGCCAGACTTGCTCGCTGGTGGCCTCGATTGTACCTAGAATATTGATAGCTTCTAGACCGCTTTTGGCTACTTCAATTTTACCTAGGTAGCCAATGCTCTCAAATGCAGCCACCAGGATAGCCGCATCGGTCGGTGAATCTTCAATCAAAAGAATATGAGTGCTCACAGGTGATTCACGCCTAATGATGGATTTACTGATTCTTGACCAATCTCTATGTGAATGATATGCTCTAACTCTTAATTATTCTCTCCTAAAGAAAAACCAAAAATTATTACAAACAACTGAGATGCCGTGCCTGTGATGCCGTGCCTGTACAAATTGATGGAATTATCCATCAATTTTCTCGCTGATGCCTACGACGGCTATGGCTAGCAGTCTATTACATCTTAATTATTTTCATACAAATTACAAGCTGTTTAGTTCGCTATGTCTCTAACAAAAGAGACTCTACGTTAAGCGTGAAAAAGAAGGTAGAACCCTTTTCGATTGTTGATTCTACCCAGATAGCGCCATTGTGCCTTTCAACAATCTTCTTGCAGATTGCCAAACCAATGCCATAGCCCTCTAGCTCTTGCCGAGTATGCAACCTTTGAAACAGTGAGAAAATTCTTTCTTGTTGATCCTCGGAAATGCCAATACCATTATCGCTGACGCTAAAGACCCAGCAGTTCGGTACTTCGGTAGACGGCTGCGCATTGATGTGAATGGCAGGCGGGGCTGTGTGCTGAAACTTGATAGCGTTAACAATCAGATTTTGAAAGAGCTGGCTAATCTGGTTCTCATCGGCGGCGACAACTGGTAGCGCCTCGACTGTAACGGTGGCGTTGTTTTCGCTGAGTGTCGTATCGAGGTTGGCTAGTACTCTATCTACTAAGGGGCCGATGTCTACTGGCTGGAAGAGCTGACCGTGATGGGTCAGTCTAGAGAAGTCTAGAATGCCATCAATTAAAGCCTGCATCCGAATGCCCCCTTCGACAATGTTCTTGATGTAGCTGCTGCCAGTAACATCGAGTGCTTTGTCATATCGCTGCTGTAGTAGCTGCGAGAAAACGGTCATTGCTCGTAGGGGTTCTTGCAAGTCATGCGACACGACGTAGGCAAACTGTTCTAGATCGGCGTTGGAGCGCTCTAGCGACCGCGCTCTGTGATCGAGTTCGTTTTGAGCCTGCACACGTTCGCCTACTTCAGCTTTTAGCCTTTTGTTAGTTTCTTTTAGCTCATTGGCTCGGCTGGCAACCAGCTCTTCTAGATGCTCTCGATAGTGCTTGATCTCTAGCTCTGTTCGCTTGTGTTCTGTAACATCGATCAGTACCGTCAGCAGCCTTTGAACATTTCCATCGGCGTCTTTATCGGCAACCGCCGAGAGATGTACATCAATCAACTCGCCGCTTTTGCAGATGAACTGACACTCGAAGTGCTCGCAGCCAGCGGCGCTCATCCAGGTAGGCGTTTTGTGATTGGCCGGGTCGGGCTTGAATCTATCGGCTAGAACGGTGGCGATTGGTTTTCCAAGAACTTCTTCGGCCCTATAGCCGAGTCGCTTGAGCCACTGATCGCTAGCAGTGAGTAGATTGCCCTCTAGATCGATCGAGTGCATCATCGCAGGCGTATTTTGGTATAGCTGTCGGAAGCGGGCTTCGCTGGCCTGTAGTTTTCTAGAAGCGGCTTTGCGATCGCTCGCATCGATTGCCGTTCCTAGAATTTGTGTGGGCTGACCGTCTGCGGACCGAGTGAAAATAGTGTCCTGGCTGTAGAAATCGCGCCAGCTACCGTCGGCATGGCGAATACGATATTCAACTTCAAAAATGTGATGGTCATCCACAGAGGAGCTGGCAATGTGATTGTGATAATCGATCAGAATTTGTTCGTCCTTGGGGTGTAGCAAATGATGGGTGATGTTGCTGCCAAAATCTTGCAGTTGCTGAGCCGAGTAGCCAAGTAGCCGCTCTAGAAAAGAGTTCGCGTAGATGTTTCTCTTTTCAATCAAATCGTAGACATAGATGCCATTGGGCGTAGCCTGCGTAATTGAGTGCAGGAGCTGTTGAGACTTTTCGAGCTCGACTGTGCGATCGCGTACCTGTTGCTCTAGGGCTTCGTTCACCCCGCCCAGCCTTTCTTTGGCTGCTGCTAGCTGCTTCTGGCTGATCTTAATATCATTGATATTGACCAGCGTCAAAATCATGCCGTCAAAATCTTTGTTTTCGTTGGCATAGGGAAATACCTGCATCAATAGGTAGGGGCCACGATCTTTGATCTTGACCTCAAACTCCATGTGCTGCGCCCGCCTATGTACTAGCGCTAGCGTTCTAGTAATATCAAAGTCTTCTAAATTGTGAGAAAGATGGCTGAGCGGTCTACCAATGTCTGATTCGACCAGATTGAATGTCAGAGTAGCTGTTGGCGTGAACTTGCGAATGCGCATCAAGCCATCTAAGTAAACGACGCCAATATCGATATTGTCGATTAGATTGTCTAGGTCGTTGTTGAGCTCTGTGAGTTCTTGAATCTTCAGTTGATACTCAGCGTTGACGGTGTATAGCTCTTCATTGACAGAGTACAGTTCCTCGTTGGTACTCTGTAGCTCTTCATTAGAAGCTGTTAGCTCCTCATTGGTCGCCTGCTGTTCTTCGTTGATCACCTCTAGCTCTTCTACGGTTGCCTGTAGGTTTTCTCGATTGGCTTGTAGTTCTTGCTGTAGCTGCAAGATATATTGGGCTGTTTCGACATCCGCCGCAAAGCTATTAGAGAGCTCAGAAACTTCTGGCGTGCTAATCGCTTCGATCATCACCATAAAGAAATTGCCAACTGTTTTACAGTTTTGTTTGCTGACCTCGATCGAAACGCGACCAGTGCTGTAGCCAGCTTCATTAATTTGGCAGTCACCGTAGCGGACCTTTCTGTCTTTTTTCTGAGCCCTGTGCAGCGCGGTGCTAATCGGCAGCTGCAAGCTTGCTGGCAGCATTCGAAACACCTCTTGAGACGCTCTACCGGGCGGAATCCGTAGCAAGCTCAGCGCATCACAGCATACATGCAGCAGCTGACTATCTCGGTTGATCAGTAGGCAGGTCGCACTGCGATCTTGCAAGAGGGTTTTGAAAGCTGTTTCTAGAAGCGGATCGAAAGTTGACTGTTTACTAGACGGTAGCAGCGTCTGTAGGGTCTTTTTGTTGGCAGTCGCTTTGGTATAGGTATGCGTTTGATGAAAAGGCGGCAGGCGCGCGTTTCGGATCTTTTGATAGATCTTCCATTTTCTCTGCAAGGCTTTGAACTCTTCACCTAGCGGACCTAGATTCTCCGACTCGCCAAGGAACAATGTACCGTGCTGCTTTAGCGAAAAGTGCAGATTGCGCAGTACCTGCTGCTGCAAGTTTGGCTGCATATAGATCAGGACGTTGCGACAGCTAACTAGGTCAATCTGGGTAAAACCAGCATCCTTGGCGAGGTTGTGATTGGCAAAGATTACCATCTCTCGGATGGCTCGCGTCACTTCAAACCCCTGCTCTTTTGGCACAAAGAATCTATCTATTTGCTCGGCAGTCAAGTTTTGCATAGCGTCTGAGGTATAGACGCCCTGGGAGGCTTTTCGCAGCGCAATCGGGTCAATGTCGGTCGCGAAGATTTTGACCTCGAGGTTGTTGCACTGTTCTATGGTCATCTGCGCAGTCATCAGCTCGCGTAGCAAGATCGCGACTGAGTAGGCTTCTTCTCCGGTAGCACATGCCGTTACCCAGATGCGAATAGGCTTGTCAGCGCTGGCTTTGGCAACGATACCAGGGAGGACTTTGGCCTTCAGATACTGCCAGGCTTTGTGGTCTCTAAAAAAGTGAGTGACGGTAATGAGCAAATCGTTGCGCAGGATCTGACGCTCCTCTTCGGAGTGCTCTAGCTTCTGAATGTATTCTTCTAGCGATAAGTTGCCAGAAACGATGCAGCGGCGGTTGATCTGGCGACTGAGGGTGCTGGTTTTGTACTGGGCAAAGTCTATATTTTCGCGACGCTTCAGGAGCTGGACGATACGCTCTAGCTGCGTTGGATTTAGCAGATTTCTTTGGATGGCAGAGCGCTGTTCGGGTGAGGTAATGATTTGATAGGCCAGGCGAGCTAGTTCATCAGCTGGTAAAACCAGATCGGGCAAGCCAGTGGCGATCGCACTTAGCGGCATGCCGTCAAACTCGGCTACCTGCGGGTCTTGCACCATCACAATCCCACCTTGTTCGGCAATAGTCTTAATGCCCTGACTACCGTCGCTTCCAGTCCCCGATAGAATAATCCCGATCGCCTGATCTTTTCTCTCAGTACCCAGCGAATGCAAAAACAGATCGATTGGAAAGTGCAGCGGAGCGCCAGAGTATATTTCTCTAGCCGTCAGATGCAAGGTGTTGCCCGCTAGCACCAAGCTCTGCCCAGGCGGAATTAAAAAGACAGTATTAGGACTTAGCTCCACGCCGTCCGCCACCTGCTCAACAACCATATGCGTGTGCTTTCCTAGCAGCTCTTGCATCAGGCTCTTAAAATCAGGCGAAAGATGTTGAACAACGACAAAAGCGGCCCCACTATTCTCCGGCATGCTATCAAAAAAGTCTTCTAGCGCTCTTAGTCCACCCGCAGAAGCGCCAATCCCAATGACTGGAAAGTCTTCTGAAGAAGTCTCGGTTTGCGTGTCTTGAGGCATATGTTCTAATTGATACGTATTAATACTAAGTGTCTGCATAGATTGCTTGCAAAGCATGGTAGCAATCATACAGGCGACCAATAGACAGGCAACCGACGAGCAGCTCGACAACGGGATGTTTTGTAAGATGTTAGCCCGTGCATACTGGCCGAGTGTACGTCGTTCAACAACTAGTGCTGTGGATTAAGTCTGTAGGAACCAAGCTATGGATAACCAACCGGATCATTTTATCGTATGCGGCCTTGGTAGCCTAGGTCAGCAAACTGTTGTAAACCTCAATAAGTTCAGTCAGGCTCCTGACGATATCTCAATTGCCGCAATCGATCTCAGTATTCCTACTTACTGGGAAATAGAAAATCTTTTAGATCTGCTATCAGCGCCTCTAATCATTGGCGATAGCCGTCGATACGATCTGCTTCGGCAAGCGGGCATCGAGCGCTGTCGAAGTATCTTGATTGTGACTAGCGACGAGAGCATCAATGTAGAAACGGCCCTAGTGGCCAGACGCTTGAACCCGGCTGTGCATCTTGTGCTGCGCTCCTCTCGGCCCAATCTCAATCAGCTGCTCAAACGCCAGCTAGGTCGTTTTGTTGCACTCGATGCGATGGAGCTAGCAGCTAGCACATTTGCCCTATCTGGCATCAGTGACAACGTCCTCAGTCTGTTCAAAATTGGTGATATCTCTTTTCGCGTTGTTCAGAAATCTGTAACCACTGGCTCGCTACGCTACGACGGCAAGCCACTACAGCACCTACATCGCCGCGACGATCGACTACTGGACTTCGTACAACGCAATTCCACTCCCCCCACTTCCACTTCTAAGACACCTTCAAAACTCTTCCACCGCTGGCAGCCCCACACCAAAACCAGCCCTGGCGATGTGATTACGATGATCGAAATCGACCATGCTTCTCAGCGAAAAGGCGCCGCTGCACCCAAACGCCTGTCCTCTAGGCGTCTGTCAAAAAAGGCAAAGCGATGGTTAAAAGCACTGGTCAACGGTGACTGGCGTCATCAATTTTCTGGACTTTGGGCACATGGCGAGCAGCGCTCGTTGCAGCGGGTAATGGCGATCGCACTTTCCACAGTCTTGGTCTCCTGGCCCATCGGCACGCTCTTGATCAAGCAGGCCGTGCCAACTTTGAGCTGGGGAAAGGCGGTCACGCTAGGCGTTATCTTGCTACTCGGCGGCTACGGCGACGTATTCGGTGGCCTAGAGGAATACGATTTGCCAGTATGGCTACCGCTGGTGTGTTTGCTGATTGCTTTGGCTAGCTTGTTTCTAGTGTTGAGCGGCTTCAGCGTGCTGACCGAGCGGCTGCTGAGCTCGCGCTTTGAATTTTTGCGCAGACGGCCTCAATTGCCTGAAGCTGATCATATTATCGTAGTTGGCGTTGGTCGCTTGGGCTATCGGGCTATCAGCATTTTGCAAGAATTCAATCAGTCGCTGATTGCCATCACCCAAGAACTCTCTTATCCAGAGCTGATGAATCAAGTGCCGATACTGGTTGGCAATATTTTGCAGCAGCTAAAGCAGGCTAACCTAGCCACTGCAAAAAGCGTGATTGCAGCAACAGATGATCCGATGCTGAACCTAGAGATTGCCCTAATCGTGTCAGAAGCTCATCCGTCGCCATTCACGCCGATCATTCGCGCTGCCAACCAGGGTCTGAGTGAGAATGTTGCAGTTCTGCTACCACAGGCCAAAGCGTTTTCGGTGTATGCCTTATCTGCTGAAGCGTTTGCCGGAGCGGCCTTTGGCGAAAATATTGTTGGATTATTCCGTTTGCAGGGCCAAACCATTCTGATCGCTGAGTACAATATCGAGGCGGGCGATCAGCTCAGTGGAAAGCTCTTGGCTGAAATCGCCTACGGCTATGGCGTGGTGCCAATTCTGTTGCAAACTACCAATTCTCAGGGCGAGCGGCAGGCAATTCCAATACCGAGCGATGATTTGCGATCGCGTGATGGCGATCGGCTGTACGTGCTGTCTTCTATCAACGGGCTAAGGCGAATTGAACGCGGAGAAGTCGCTCCGCCCAGTCGCTGGCGTTTGCAGGTCGGCAAACCGCTCAATCAGCAAGTGCTGCTATCGGCTGGCAATATTCTGGTGCAGCTCTCTGGCTTGGATTTATCCTGGTGTCGAGATCTGATGAGCCGTTTGCCTACCAGCGTCGAACTGCAGCTTTACGATCATCAGGCTTA
>JBCCOH010000051.1:0-34102 GCA_039111275.1 Cyanobacteria bacterium P01_D01_bin.1
GACGCTGCGAAGTCCCGCCTGCGTGGTAGACCGCCATTATCTTCTCTCGAAAGTCTAGCGAGTATGCTTTCATGACTACTTTGGTTCATTCCTGAAGAGTACTGCTAGAATCGTACCTCACTCATTCGGGAACCGCTATAGAGCAGGTATCCTGGCACGATGCTGTCGAGTTCTGTCAGCGACTGTCGAAGCATACGGGCAAAGAGTACCGACTGCCCAGAGAAGCCAAGTGGGAGTATGCCTGTAGGGCCGGGACGCAAACGCCATTTCACTTTGGTGAGACTTTATCAGCGGAAGTTGCTAACTACGATGCTGAACGCACATATGGTAGCGGGTTAAAGGGACGCTGCCGAGAACAGACGACCAAGGTAGACTGTTTCTCTGCAAATGCCTATGGACTATATGACATGCATGGAAATGTGAGCGAGTGGTGTTCGGATCACCTTAACAACTATGCTCAAATGCTCAATGATGGCAGTGCTTTTGTCACTAGCGAAGAAAAGCCTCTTGTGGTTCGCGGCGGCTCCTATTTCCTCAATCCGAGGAACTGCCGTTCCGCATCGCGCAGCAACTATATGCCCACCTACTGCTACTACGACATCGGTTTTCGAGTGAGTTGTTCTGCACCCAATATTTGACTGCCCTTTGCCTTCTTACCTCTTACTCCCCTACGCGAAGCGCATAATTCCTTTCGGATTTGATCGTCATACAGACTGTCGCATGACGACCTCAACAGTGTTCTCCACCATAGCTACACAAGCTAGAAAATTCAGCTATCTTCTTCAGGAGAGTCAAACTGTATGTAAGCGCCGCGTTCAGGATCGAACTTCACAGGGTATCCTTCAGGAATTCCTTCCGGGCCCCAGTCATATTCTGGTAGCTCACCAGCCAGGTCTGCTTCCAGCCAAATTCTGGATTCTTCATCCATCACTGAGTTTGGGTCAGCTAGCTGCTGGTTTAATTGCTTGGCAATGCTCTGCTGACTGTCTAAGGGAAGCTGTTGTATCAGGTCCAAGATCTGCTCAACGCTCACTTCAAGAAATGCCATCGCTATCAACTCTTCTACTTACCGTAGGCTCTTTCGTGCGTACTCAACGTTAAAACCCATAGCCTGAAGTAAATCCTCTCCTGGGAGAGGGAGCGCGTAGCGACGGAGTGGGTCTCAGTGCGCATGCTCAACCAGTACCCTGTCACGCTACACCTTCGCCAATCACCTTTACAAAATCACTTCGCCCAGAAGAAGCTCACTACCCCCTGAACATACTGCTCACCGAGCTCTCTTCGTGGATTCGCCAAATGGTCTCGCCCAGCATATTGGCAACCGAGAGCATCGTTAACTGGTCAAACTGACGGTCTGGCGCGACCGGAATCGTGTTCGTTACAATTACTTCTTCAAACAGCCCGGTGGATAGCCGCCCTATCGCAGGTGGAGAGAATACCGCGTGAGTCGCACAGGCGTACACATGCTTCGCGCCTTTTTCGCGCAGTACCCGAGCCCCCTCACAAATGGTGCCGGCTGTGTCGATCATGTCATCGACAAGTACCGCCGTCTTCCCTTCGACATCGCCAATTAGATTCATCACCTCAGCCACGTTGTGTGCCTGCCGCCTTTTGTCAATGATCGCCAGCGGCGCATCGTCCAGCATCTTGGCAAAATGCCTGGCCCTGGCCACACCACCAACGTCCGGAGAAACCACAACCAAATCTTCAATATTTTTACTAGCTATATATTCTGTCAGTACCGTAGAGCCGTAGGCGTGATCACAGGGAATGTCAAAATAGCCTTGAATCTGCGCGGAGTGAAGGTCGACGGCTAGTACACGGTTTGCGCCTGCTTGCGTAATTAGATTAGCAACTAGCTTTGCTGTAATCGATTCGCGCCCGGCAGTCTTGCGATCGGCTCTAGCGTAGCCGTAGTAAGGCACAACTGCTGTAATCTGACGCGCTGACGCCCGACGACAAGCATCGATCATAATCAATAGCTCCATCAGGTTGTCGTTTACCGGATGGCAGGTTGGCTGGATCAAATAGACATCGCAGCCGCGAATAGATTCCTGAATCTGGACGTAGAGCTCACCATCGGCAAAGCGCTTTCGCACCATAGGCCCCAGATCAGTGCCTAGGTAGCGAGCCACTTCCATAGAAAGGGTACGGTTCGATGAGCCAGAGAAAAGCTTTAGTCGGTTGTTCGTCTCAATGCGCGGAAGCATTGCCTTTAAAGGCATAGTTGCAGAGCGAATCACGGCGGCAGGCCCTCAAAACGTAATAGTGAAGATAGTTACAAAGACAGTAGCATCCAGCTAAAACCGATCCCTCAGTAGTTACAAAGAGGATCGAGCTGGAATGCACACAAAAAATAAAACCAAATAGCTGTGTTGACCTAAGGGGTGATCTAGCTACTGGTTTGGCACTTGTTTTTATGGAGACTAAGGACAGAGCGAACCGTGAAATCGTCTTCTTCTTTGGAACCACTAGACTGTTCAGCCATGTTTAATGCTGTCGAGTACTATTGGCAGGAGAGAATTGCACAACCACACGCATCCTTAACTAAATCTTAAACGGTTGTATTATACTAGCAAACCACTTTTGCGAGCGGCCAGTTAATGTATTCGAGACTACCAACAACCGTGTAGCTGTAGGGCTTTTTCCTAGCTTTTTCTTCACAGGTTGTGAGTTTTCTTGCTTTATCGCTACTGCTGATTAATAAATTCTCACTTTTATTAATAGTGACTCTGTCTCAAAATCTGCTGGCGGTTTTTCCCTGTTACTCCAGTAGCCATTCAGAAGCTCTAGAGCCTAAGTCTACGGGAATGCTTACTGCTTTTCCTAACCGAGGGCGCTCGTTGGTTTGTTCGATAAAGGACTGGATCTGCGCTGCGGCTCCCCATGCATTTAGATAGGTCACCACTTCTTCTAGATGTGTAAAGTAATCTTCTTCGCTCATCGGAAATGAGGCTTGCTCTAGGTAGCGCCACATTACCTGAAAGAAAACTTTACGTGGCAATCTCCTGAGCTGGACGTCGTAGGAGTAACCCCACTTCGTGATCAGCAATTCGTGTAAGTCTTGTCCAGTCATAGTTGATTTGCCCCGATTAATTGCCAAACTGTTGGCGCTGTAGCTGCTCTGCTTCGATCTACATTCACTCTGATCCACGTCTACTAATTTACATTTATTCACACAATCGGCGCTGGCTCTGAACGATGTAATAATGTTAAGAACAACCGCAATCTTTTGTGACAAGGGACTTACGCTGTGACGAGTGTTATCAGAATTCGTCCTTTTAGCAAGGAAAGGTTGTAATGAAAGTTTAGATACGCCGCCCTGTTTGTAATCAGAGCTACATGCCCGGACGCATCGGGTTTTTATGTATCTTTTTTCAGATTTATCTTATCAATGTAGCGTTTAGACAGCTGACCTATGACCCAAGCTTCTGGCAATCCTGATGTTCCTGATCTAGGGCGTCGCCAATTTATGAATCTGCTGACATTCGGGACCATCACTGGCACCGTATTAGGCGCTGCATATCCGATTATCAAGTACTTCATTCCGCCTAGCAGCGGCGGTGCTGGCGGTGGCGTGACTGCCAAAGATGCGTTGGGCAATAACGTCAAGGCGTCTGCATTCCTAGAAGAAAATACGCCTGGTTCTAAGGTGCTGGTGCAGGGGCTAAAAGGAGATCCTACCTATCTAGTCGTTAAAGAAGATGGCGAACTAGAGAACTACGGCATTAGCTCTATCTGCACTCACCTGGGCTGTGTGGTGCCGTGGAATGCAAACGCAGGTAAGTTTGCCTGTCCGTGCCATGGCTCGCAGTACGATGCGACTGGCAAGGTGGTCCGGGGTCCGGCTCCTCTGTCTTTGGCGTTGGCTCATGCAGATGTCACTGAAGATGACAACGTCGTGCTCACTAACTGGGAAGAGACAGACTTCCGTACTGGTGAAAAGCCCTGGTGGTAACCAGCTATATGTAGACATCTACGTAGACATCTACGTGCTAATCGCACTTCTCTGTCCTTCCTTTTACTTTTCTGAACTCATATCCATAGAACTGTTACTTTGCTAGCACGCATGAAACCCCTACTTCCATTCTCCAAGCTAAAAGCTATGCTCAGCACTGCCGTTCGCAACGCAGGCGTCTTCTTAGCCGCCTTCATCCTTCTATGCTCTAGCAGCTGGGCTATCCCTCAGTCTGCTGCGGCCTATCCCTTCTGGGCTCAAGAAAACTACGACTCTCCCCGCGAGGCAACTGGCAAGATCGTCTGTGCCAACTGTCACCTGGGCGAGAAGAACACTATCCTCGAAGTGCCTCAGTCCGTTCTCCCCGACACCGTCTTCAAAGCGGTTGTCAAGGTGCCCTACGACTTAGACGCTCAGCAGGTGCTGGGCGATGGCAGCAAAGGTGGCCTGAACGTTGGCGCGGTATTGATGCTGCCCGAAGGCTTTACCGTCGCACCTGATGATCGCATTTCTGAAGAGCTGAAAGAAGAAGTCGGTAGCACCTACTTCATGCCCTATAGCGAAGAAGAGCCCAATATTGTTCTGGTGGGTCCCGTTCCTGGCGATCAGTACCAAGAGATTGTCTTCCCTGTCCTTTCGCCTGATCCTAAGACTGACAAGAACGTTCACTTCGGAAAGAACCTGGTATTTGTCGGCGGTAACCGTGGCCGTGGTCAGGTCTATCCAACCGGACAGGCTTCTAACAACGTGGCTTACAACGCTTCGGCGGCAGGCACAATTGCCTCAATCGAGGACAATGGCTTTGGCTACAACCTAACTATCAACAAAGAAGATGGTTCGAGCGTTACTGAAGAAATTGCAGCAGGCGCTGAGCTATTGGTCAACGAAGGCGATGCGGTCGATGTGGGTACAGCTTTGACCACTAATCCGAACGTTGGTGGCTTCGGTCAGACCGAGAAGGAGCTGGTCTTGCAGAGTCCGACTCGAATCAAAGGTCTAATTGCGTTCTTGGTGGCTATCAGTCTTTCTCAGATTCTGCTGGTGCTGAAGAAGAAGCAGGTTGAGAGAGTTCAGGCGGCTGAGATGAGCTTCTAGGACGACTCAGCTGATTGAACAGGCTAGTTGAATAGACTGATCTAACAAACCGAAGGCAGATCTCTCGTACGAGGTCTGCCTTTTTTGTTGTTTTGGTGACTCAGCCCAGGGATGGTTCAGTCTAGGACAGATCGATGCTTTAGCTCTTCGATAGTTTGCAATCGGTAGCTAGTACTACGCCCGCCGGGGGTGTTGCGTACGAGCAAGCCATACGTCAGGAGATTGCGAATGTCTCGTAGGGCTGTATCTGTTGAACACTTGGCAATCTTCGCGTATTTGGAGGTGTTCATATGACCCTTGAATCCGTTTAACATGCGATTCAAGATCGAGCGCTGTCGGTCATTGATGGGATGCCTATTGGCAATTCCCCACAGCTCTGCCTTGTGTAGAACCACTGCCAGCGTTGCGTCAGCAGCCTCTATAGATCTGCCAAGACAACCTAGAAACCAGTCTATCCAGTCGGCGATGTCGATAGAACCGCGCTGCTGTCGTTCAAGCTGTTTGTAGTAAGTTTTGCGTTCAGCTTCAATTTGTGCCGACATGCTGTAGAACCGCTCGGGTAGGTTATCGGCTCTGGCTAGGGCTAGGTCTGCGATCGCCCGAGCAATCCGTCCATTGCCATCCTCAAACGGATGAATCGTCACAAACCATAGATGTGTGATCGCTGCTCTCAAAACTGGATCAACCGCTTCATCACTATCAAACCATTCTAAAAAAGCAGTCATCTCACTTTCTACACGAGACGCCTCTGGCGCTTCAAAGTGGACGCGCTCTCGTCCAATCCGGCCAGAGATAACCTGCATCGCACCAGCGGATTCTGGTCGCCAGCTACCGACAGTAATTCGCCTAATTCCACTTCGACCTGTCGGAAAAAGCGCCGCGTGCCAGTCGAATAAACGTTCTTTTGTCAGAGGCTGGTTGTACTGCCGAGTCGCATCAATCATGACTTCGACTATGCCCTCAACATTGCGCCCAACGGTGATAGTACCTCCAGTATCAATACCTAGCTTGTGAGCAAGTGAGGAGCGAACCTCACTGGTACTGAGCACTTCTCCCTCGATTGCTGATGATTTGACGACTTCTACCGTCAGCGTATCGAGACTGGCTTCAGCCCGTAGCTCAAATCCTAAAGACTCCATCCGTCCTAGCAGTCGGCCTTGCTGATGTCGGATATTCGCTAACTTTTGGGCGAGCGCGGCGCTATCCCAGACGAAGGCTGGCCAGTCTGACTGTTGATGAATCCAAGTCATATTCACTGCAAATTATGCGGTGAATAGATCATACAATCACCGCATGCTCGCGAACGACTCTCGTAGCTGGCCTTACAGCGGACGATAAGTCCGATAGTTGATGCTCGGGAAAATATTGTCAATCTCTTCTACTTTCTCTAGCCAGCCTGCGTCTACTTTCTCGGCTCGGATATCTTCCCACAGTTTGTTGAATCGCATCAGGTGCGCCCTGGTTCGTCGGACCGCATAGGGCACCATCGTCCCAGTACGCATGATGAAGGCCCAGTCGGAGGACTGCGCCAGCAGCAGCTCGCGGGCTGCTTGATTTAGCGCTCGCCACTGAAGTTCGTCGGCGGGTTCGCGTTTGGCCAAATCAATCATTCGCTCGGCGGCTTTGTGCAGGTGTGGATAGATCCAGGCGTTGGTCTCGTTTAGCCAGTACTCGTGGAAGCCTTTGTAGCCCCAGCTCGACTGTGAGGGGCGGGCCACCTGCTGAGTTGGATTGCTCTTGAGGTAGTCGGCCAGGTGCGTCATTTCGTACGTGCCCTGGTCAAACCAGCTCTTGCGGAATACGTAGTCTAGGAACCAGGGGCCTTCGTACCACCAGTGGCCGTATAGCTCTGCGTCATAGGGTGAGACGACGATAGGCTTGCGCTGAATCATGTTGTGCAAGCCTTCGATCTGTCGCTCGCGGGTGTAGGAAAAGTTGCCTGCGTGCTCGGCGGCTTTTTCTCTGGCCCAGTAGGGGTCGTACCAGGCTTTGTCAGAGCCGCCGACTTCTTTGCCAGTAATTTTGTGGTACTTGATGCCGACATTCTTACGCTGACCGTTTGGCATGATGTAGGGCTTGATGTACTCGTAGTCAGCATCCCAGCCCAGGTCACGGTAGAACTCTCGATATTCCGAGGCGCCCGGATAGCCCACTTTAGAAGACCACACCTGCTGAGATGATTCGTGGTCTCGGCCAAAGGCGGCAACGCCTGCTTCGGTGTAGATCGGGGCGTATGCGCCGTAGCGAGGACGAGGCCGGGCGTACAAAATGCCGTGGCCGTCTGTGAGGAAGTAGCGCAGTCCAGCATCTGCCAGCATGCGCTCTAAGCCTTCGTAATAGGCGCACTCCGGCAGCCAAATGCCCGTAGGCCGCTGACCAAAGATCTCTTCGTGGCTCTGGCAAGCGACTTCTATCTGGGCCCAGACCGCCTCTGGGTACATCTTCATCAGCGGCAGGTAGCCGTGGGTGGCGCCGCAGGTCATGATGTCTAGGTTGCCGCTTTCAAGGAACTTGCGGAATCCTTTAGTCAGATCGCCGTCGTAGCTCTCCCAAACTTCGCGCACATGGGCAAATTCTTTGGCGTAGTACTCAGCTAGGTATTTAATATGGCCGTTGTATTCGTTGCGCTCAATCTCTTTTTCTAATAGCTCTTCTAGCTGGGTCAGATGAACGTCGTAGCGCTCCTGCAGCAATGGGTCTCGGAGCATCGCGGCCAGAGGCGGCGTCATGCTCATGGTCATCTTGAAATCGACACCGTCTCGCTTTAGTCCCTCGAACATAGTGAGTAAGGGAACGTAGGTCTCTGTGATGGCCTCAAACAGCCATTCTTCTTCTAGAACAAAGTCGCTTTCGGGGTGGCGAACAAAGGGAAGATGAGCGTGGAGAACAAGTGCAAGATAACCGATCGACATGGGATGGAATGCCTACTACAACAGCGCTGCTTTGATAGCGAAAGCGACTAATTTGGGGCAAAGAGCGGATTGCATTCGCTCTTTGCGTGTCGCTTAGCCTTGTAGTGCTAAGGATCACAGCCCGTACTATGCCGTAAGCTAAGCGGCCAAAGCTATAGTAGTGAAATTCAACGCCTTACGCTTAAGTGATTGTAAGGCAAAAGCTGATATGAAAATAAGGAAATCTTAAGAGTCTCGCCTGCACGAGGGTTGAGCATACGAGGGCTGAGCGTAGCCGAAGCCCGGAGCACTAAGAAATTAGCTAGTCTGCTGACAGCTCCCGTCTGGGCTGTACCAGACTAGCGATTTGTTCGCGTCATCTCGCCAGCGCATCCAGCCTTCGGTGGTAGTCGATCCGGTCAGGGGTTGGCAGAGTGCAGTGGGCCGCGTAACCCGGACGCGCATCCAGTCGCCAACGATGCTGATGGGTTCGATCAGGCTATCTGTGGCAACAAAGCTGAGCATGTTGGGGGCTTCTTGGGGCTGCGATCGCAGTGCCTGAGCCTCGAACTGCTCCAAAAAATACAGCGTAGGTTGCGAACTTAGCAGCAGTTCCCATCGCTCGATAGCTAGCGGCATATCGCCGACCTCTAGCTGCGAAGTATGCGCCCAGGCGCTGCCGTCGGTGGTGTATTGCACCTGGAACCAGCCATCATCACGAATAGCTAAGACAGGAAAGGTGTAGAGATTTTCGTAGGGTTTGACCATGGCAAAGCCCGCGTCGCGGCCAATGGCAAAAGCCGACTCGCCCTGAATTAGGTATCCGTGGTGAATCCAGCCCCAGTGCGGCCCGCCAGGGGTGGTATAGAGCGGCAAGGACACAGAGGTCAGCCAGTTGACGCTGTCGCTGGTGAGCCCTTCTACGTGGCGAGGGCGGAGGTGGCCGACGCTGGGAATGGCATCAGCATCGCTGTAGAGATCGAGAATGCCGGAGAGTTCTGGATAGAAGGGGGTGGATATGGAGGTAGGGAGTGGGGGTGGTGCGATCGCTACCTTGTTGTCTGCCTGGGCTGCCTGAACAGACTGGTCTAGGACAGGCTGGTCTGGAACAGACTGATCTGTCTGTGCGCGGACTGCGCTGGCCATCGTACCAACTACCACGCTGGCGATCGCGCCAGCGGCTACCAGCATCAGCGCCGCCGAGCCTAGCGTGATACCGGCCGTTCGCCCCTGTGCCAACCTCAATTTCATCAAAACTACCTAATCAAAAACACAACATATTTATCAGTTCCCATTTCTAACCTACACGAGATACAAATGGAGACCCGGAACATAGTATCCATCTTGCTCTTATCTAATGCAGCAAGATTCTCCAACTATTCTCATCGAATCTTACTCATCTGACTAACCAGGTTCTGCTGCATTCGATCGAGGTCTGCTTCCACCAAAGTCAAAGACTCTTCTAGCTCGCGTCGCAGACTACGCTCCATGCCTCCTGAATCTTTGCCTTCTGCGTTGTCTCTTAGCAATTTCCTAAATGCCAGCAGTTGTCCTGTCTTTAGAGCTAGCTCGATTGGGACTTTAAAGTCTGGCAGGACACCGGTTCCTTCCCAATTTTCGTGGGTGACCATGCTGGTGGCTGTGCCAGTGGGGATAAACATCCAGAAATGGTCATGGAGTCTAAAACCAGCGCCAGGGTTTGCACCGCCTGCGGTGGTCTCACCCACTAGAACTGCCCGACTAAGATGCTTGAGATTGTAAGCAAATTCTTCTGCGGCCGAAAATGTGTCGGGTCCGATCAGCACGTATACTGGCTTGTCTAGATAGCGGGGCGCAGGCATGTGAGGAAGGGTCCATGACTGCTGAGTTCGGTTTTCGGCTGGCCAGTGAAGATCGGTAAGGTGAACGCTGGGATAGGCCGGAAGTAAGTAGCTAGTGAGCAGGGCGACCATGCTAGCCGATCCGCCTCGATTGCGACGTAGATCAATAATTAAAGCGCTGGTGTTGGCCAAAAACTGCATAGCAGCAGCGGCAGTATCCCCCGCAAATTCTGGTGGCTCAAAGCTAAAAAGCTCTAGATAGCCAACGTTGCCGCGTAGCCTTTCGACTCGGTTGAAGTCAAAGTTTCTCAGCCGGCTGAGCTGTTGCTGACGAGCGAGTTCTGCTGGCGGAATGTCGGCCTTGGGATCTAGATAAGGGAGAACAGCTGGACTGAAGTAGACCTTGAGATGCTGGTCGGTGCTAAGGGTCTGAAGCTGAGCGGTGAGCGTACTGGCTAGCTGCTCGCCGCTGTTGATATCTTGGTAGCCGTCCGAGGCAATGCGAGCGGCGATGTCGGTTTGAATTTTGCTGGCAACTTCTGGGAAGGCGTATTCGCTCAACTTGTCAGAGATGGCGTTTAGCACCTTTGTACGGGTAGCGGTGACCAAATGAAGATCTGTGGATTCGATGGGAGAGGAATCGCTCATGAGAAAATCGCTAGTCTATGTGGCACAACTACAAAACTTTCTGACTACAAAACTTTCTGACTACAAAACTTTCTAGCTACAAAACTTCTCGACGATGCGAACAAAAGTCTCGACACCGACGCCAAGGGCAGTTTCGTCAAAGTCGAATCGAGGATGGTGGTGAGGGTAGGCCAAGCCCTTTTCGACATTAGCCGAGCCTAGAAAGAAATAGCAGCCTGGAACTTCTTGCAGAAAGAAGGAAACATCCTCACCACCCATGGTCTGACATTCAGGCACGACACCCGCAGGCGTTTTGACCACAGAGAGGGCTACGGAGCGGACAAGCTCTGTGATCGCCCCATCATTGACTACGGGGGGATATAGCCGCTGATAGTCCAGCTCATAGCTGGCACCATGAGCCGCACAAACCCCAGAGATAATCTGTTCTAATCGCTGCGGAATCAGCTCGGCGTAGTCTGGATCAAAATAGCGAACCGTTCCACTCAAAAGCGCGCTATCCGCAATGATGTTCACTGCTGTCCCGGCTTTGAATTCACCTACCGAGACCACCACCGACTTGAGCGGGTCGATATTGCGAGCGACTAGCGTTTGCAGCGCCGTCACCACCTGCGAACCCACAACCACCGCATCGACCGTCTGCTGAGGAATCGCGCCGTGACCGCCCTTCCCTTGAATTGTGCAGTGGAAAAATTCGGTCGCTGCCATCATCGGCCCACTGCGTACGCCCAAAGTCCCGAGCGGCAGATTGTTCCACAAATGAAGACCCACTAGCGCATCGACGTCAGGGTTTTTGAGCACGTTGGCTTCGATCATGGGTTTTGCCCCGCCCGGTCCTTCTTCCGCAGGCTGGAAAATGATTTTGACAGTGCCGCTGAAAGTGTCGGAATGCTCCTTGAGGTATTTAGCAGTGCCGAGTGCGATCGCCACATGCCCGTCATGACCACAGGCGTGCATTTTCCCATCGTGCACAGAGCAATAAGGCACCTCGTTTAGCTCCTGTACCGGTAGCCCATCCATATCAGCTCGAATGCCTAGTACCGGGGACTTTGTCCCTACGCCCTCTTGGCGGCTAAGCGAAGCCGAAGTCCCCTTCAGGATCGCAACCACGCCAGTTTTCGCAATCCCACTCTCGTACTCTACCCCCCACTCGGCGAGGCGATCGCAAATAAACTGAGCAGTGATCTCCTCTTGGAAGCCCAGCTCTGGGCGCTGATGAATCTGCCGACGCCAGGCGACAAGCTCAGCCTGCAGTGCCTGAATATCAGGTCGCAGTGCCAAGAAATTGGTGATCAAAGGTCGAGAGAGCGTCAGCATGTAATTTTCGGTAGAGTTTGCTTTATTTTGTCAGAATTTTCTATGCCCAGAACGCCTGCGGCATTAGTTGCTCTAGATCTAGCTGAGCCGCAGCGTCAGCTAGTGTCTCTAGATTCTTGACCTGTCTGAGATAAGGCAGCACACCCAATACAGGCACTCTAGTCAAAGATTCGATCATCTGAATTGGCGTCAACTGCTCTAGCTGCTGATTTGTTCTTTGCTCTGTGCAGCTCAAGACAATGCCACACAGGTTGACGTTTTTTTGCTGCGCTAGCGCGACATTGGCAACGGTAGCGGCTATGGAACCCAGCTTGACCGGGACCACTAGCACCGTAGGCAGCCGCCACTGACAGGCGATATCTGCCACGGTCAGCTCATCCGTGATTGGCGAGCCTAGCCCACCTGCCCCTTCGACTAGGACCCAGTCCCGCTCAGCCTGTAGCTGTGAGAATACCTGCCAGGCTTTGGCAAGGTCGACTCGCTTGCCTTCTAGGGCCGCGGCTAGCGGTGGCGCAATGGGCGCTTGATACCGCAGCGGATTGAGCTGTTCTAGGGTTTGGTCTAGGTCAAAAAGCCGACTGTAGAGTTCGCGATCGCCCGTCCCAGACTGAACTGGCTTGCATACACCTAGTCGATAGGCCCAGCAGTATCGCTGCCAGTAGGCGATCAGCGCTGAGGTCAGTACTGTCTTCCCGCTGTCCGTATCTGTTCCTGCAATCAACAGCGCTGCCAAGTTGATTTAGTCCTCTTGCTTACTTCGTTGTTATCCATATATTCTTTCACTACCCAGGCGGTATCGCAGCACTCAGCTGAATTTCCATCGTAAATTCCGAACGCTCGGATGCGGTTACATCGATACTGTACTCGCCCCCTAGCGGCAAGAACCCCTGCCATCGTTCTAAATTGGACGCATCTGGAAGAACGCTCCCATCTGGCATCATCAGCTCAAAGGATACCGGCTGCTCAGAAGAGACCACATTCACCGTCAGGATCTGTCCCTGCTTCGCATTGATGACATAGCGCTTCAGGCGACCGGGACCGACGTTGTTGGCGACCTGAATGCCTTGCGAGTTGTTGGGAAGAGTGATTCTTTGGGTCTGTATATCGAGCTGGGTCGGCGGTGGATTGGTCGATTGAGGCGGAGCTGGCTGTGGATCTGGCTGTGGGTCTGGCTGTGGAGCCGGGCTGGGGTCGGTCGTATCGGTTGGTGGTTCAACGGGTTCTGTGATCTGAGGATCGGCGGTGGGGACTGGGCCTACCGCTACTTCTAGCCGGTAGTCGCTACTGGGTACGCCGCGAACAGGGCTGAGCTGTATTTTGTATTCGCCGGGGTCTTCGAGGACGCCTTGCCACTGGGCTACCCGCCTGGCATTGCGGGCGACGGGCCGATCGTCTGGGCCCAAAACGCTGAGCAAGACCCCTTCTGGGGCGACAGCGACGGTGAGCGACTGTCCCGGTTCCGCATTGAGTAGATAGTTGAGCGTATCGCCGCCTAATAGATTGCCTTCTACGGATTCGGCTACGCCCGGGACCAAGCTGAGCGGCTGCGTATATTCAGCAGGCTGTGGATTAGGCGTAGCTGGCGGTGTGGGTGCGGGCTCGCTGCCTATGGGGGGAAGTTCGGTGATAGGGGTCTCTGGCGTGACAGGCGAATTGAAGTATCTGACAGTGGCCCAGCCGCCGAATCCGGCTGCGGCGACTAGACCGGCGGCTAGGGTGCCAACAGCGAAAGGATTTTCGAGAAAGGAAGGGGATTGCTCACGCTCGGAGGGCATTTGTAGCCGGGTTCTGGACTGGCTGACGGTGGGCGGTGTGTTGATGCGGTTGGGATTAGCTTGATTGGGGGTGACGCGGCTGTTGACAGCAGTGGGCGTGGTGCCAGGGTTGGGACGGCCTACGGCGACGGTTTGGATTTTGGAGAGTGGGACCTCGGCTGCGGGCCGTCGGGGGGACTCGGCTGCGCTCGGTGGCTGGGGGGTGGGGAGAGAAGCGGTGGCGGTGTTGCTAGATTGGAGGGCTTGGGCCATTTGGCTAACGGACTGGTAGCGATCGCTCGGTCGATACTGCAACGCTTTGTTCAGGACAGCAGCGAAACCGGGAGTGACGGTGACTAGCGACTGCCAGTTCCAGGCGAAGTTGACATCGTCAAACAGCGCCTGGGGTTCTCTGCCAGTGAGCAGGACAATGGCGGTGACGGCTAGGGCGTAGAGGTCGCTGCTAGGGTAGGCTTTGCCGGTTTGCATCTGTTCGCTGGGGGCATAGCCTGCTTTGCCGACGGTAGTGGCCTGGGTCATGGCGGCTCCAGCAGGATTGAGCTGGATGCGGGTAACGACTTCTTTGACCACGCCAAAGTCGATCAGGACCGGCAGCTTGTCGGACTGGCGCTGGATGATGTTGTCTGGGCTGATGTCGCGATGGATGATGCCTTTGGCATGGATATGGGCGAGTACGGGCAGCATTTGCTGAAGGAACTGTTTGACTTCGCCTTGTGAAAACTGCTGACCCTGCTGCTTGCGCTGATTGAGAACGTCGTGATAAGTGGAGCCTTCAACATAGTCTTGGACGAGGAACAGCCGCTCTTGCTCTTCAAAGGTGGCCCTGAACTTTGGAATCTGAGGATGGATGATCTGGTAGAGCACGGAGGCTTCTCTTTGAAAAAGCTGGGTGGCTTTGTCAGAGAAGCGATCTTGTCCTTTTATAGGGATAAATTCTTTGATCGCGCAGCGTTCGTTGAATCGCCCTTCGTCTTCGGCTAGGTAGGTGCGGCCAAATCCGCCTTGGCCGAGCAGCTTGACGATTTTGTAGTGATTTTGAAGGAGGGTGCCAACGGCGATCGCAGTTTGCATAATAAAGCGCGTGTAAAAAAAGAAGAGTGAGAAGCAAGCGAGCCAGAAGCAAGCAAGCTAAAAAGGGGAATAAACAGGAGCCATTCATCAGTCTACTGCATGTTTTTGGCTTGTTGCGTTGAAACTATAGAGGTTAAATCGCTGGGCATCTTAGGGAATGATGAGCTCAACCTGTTTTCTTTTAGTGCGCGGCGCATGACTAATAGCACCTCTGATAACGAAGGAGCCTTTGGCCTAGATGGTAGCTTAGGTGCTGGCTTGGGCGTGAGCTTGGAAGAGGGTAGCTCGGGGGTAGAAGATGCGCTCCAGTCTAGGCTTTCTTGTCAGTTGGAGGGAATGACGCCAGAGCAGCGCGATCGCCACCGCGTAGACACTCTCTCGGATCTCAAGCTGCTAGATAATGACAGTGTCCCTATCTTTGACGAAGCTACCCAGAATATTTCGCGCCTGCTAGCGATGCCGATCTGCATTCTTAGCGTCATGGATGCAGATACGCAGTGCTTCAAATCAGTAGTTGGGCTTTCTAGTCTGGGCCTGATGAATCAGCTGGCCGCAGCCCGTACGCTGCCTAGAAAGGAATCCTTTTGCACCCACGTAATCGACAGTGGTAAAACCTTCGCCCTAGCAGATACCACGGCTCATCCCGCCTTTTCTCGTAGTCTGCTGGTGCAGCACTACGGCATTCAATCTTACCTAGGCGTTCCGCTCACGACATCAGAAGGCAGCTGCATTGGCACGCTCTCTGTGATGGATCTACTGCCTCACCAGTTTACTCAGCAAGAGATTGCGCTACTAGAGCTAAGCGCTCGCTGGAGCATTAGCGAATTTGAAAAGCAGCACCTTTTGCAAACGCATCATTCGCAGACCAGCCGTCTTCAGCTCAATCATCAAAGTTCATCTTCTGCGTATGGATCAACTATCACAGCAGCAGAGAACTCTTTGCTACAGCGGATCAACAAAGTTCGCTTTGACCTGATCGTTCAACTCACTCACGACTTGCGTAATCCGCTGACATCCGTAACCGGAATGGCCAGCATGCTAAGCCGGGAAATCTACGGTCCGCTCAGTGAGAAACAACAAGAGTACGCCAAGATTGTGCTCAGCAGCTCTCAGCAGTTGCTGACGATGGTAAATGAGATTGTTGAAGTCGGTGAACTCAAAGAAGAAAACTATCAGCTATCTGTGGCCTCAGTTGATATTGAAATGGTCGGGCATCAGGCGATCGCCTCTCTAGAAACAATCGCCAGACAACAAGATCTAAAAATAAAGCTAACGGTAGAACCGGGTTCTCGAATTTGGAACCTAGATAAACGACTAGTCAAGCAGCTGATCTACCATCTGGTCTTTAGTATTATCAAGATGTCTACAGCTGGCAGTACAATTCGGCTGCACATTTCGCGTAGAGACAGCAGCATCAACGTAGCGCTGTGGGTTTCTAATCCGTGGCTAGGAGAAGATTTGCCACAAGCAGTGATTGCCTGGAGCCAGAGACAAAATCAGAGGCAGAATCAGAATCAGTCGGCTAGTGAGTACAGCTCATCAAAAACAGATTCTCTAGAGATGAGGCTAGAGCCACTGGGCCAAACGCCACTGAATGCAGATGGTGGAGAAGTCTTTGAAGCGCTGAGCGCTGCCAAGCGAGTAGATGCATCTCGACAGGAGCTCGGTTTGCTACTGAGTCGGCATCTGACCGAGATGCACGGTGGCAAGGCAGTTGTTCAAGGATCGGGAACCGCTGGCTATCGCTATGTGATTTCGCTACCGTCTCTACCGCTGAGTAACGAAGTCGGATAGTAGAGTGTGTGAGCCTTTCTATCTAGCGTTGTGATTTTGTTGTCTCGTCAGCTTTACGGCAGTTGTTTTACTCTACGTAGAATGACTGCTTTGTTCTAGTTCGTTTTGTTCTTCTTACACCTGCGTGCGCAAGTGTTTGATCGCCAAAACCCTGAATAACTCTACTGTCAGAGCGTTTTGTCGCCAAAAAAGAGAGGCTTTAGGTGGAATGACGTACAAGGGAAAGTTGATAGATGGGTAGGCTAAGTGCGGTCGAGTTATAGAAGTTGTTGAACTTTTAAGTTTGAACGCATACTGCAACAGACCTGATAGAGAGCTTTTGGCTCTCTGAATCTGAATTCACCAGCATGAACTCTAGGCTAAAGCCGTTTGGAACGCTCTAAATTCTGCTTGCATAGCAAAGCTGTTTGACAAGAGCGTTTTCATCGACCTGTCTGCGTTTGATGACGACGCTTATCAGCAGCGCTTAAGAGGTTTCATCTGGTTTGCTCACTTTTGCTTACAGATTTCGTTTTGTTTGTACATTTAGCTGATACAAAAATGGCAAAAACACAGAAACAGAAAACATTTCGCCAACAGGTCCAGAAACCGATTCTGGCGACCGCACTAGCGGCAGCTGGTGTTTTCAACATGGTAAATGCTGTCTACGCTGAAGGCGCACCCGCAGGCGAGAATATCAGTAACACCGCGACAGCCACCTATGAAGATGGCAACCCCGATACGCCTACCATCAACACGACTTCTAATACGGTTGTTGTCCAGGTCGCTGAGATTGCCGGTTTGACTGCGGTAGTTAGCCCAGTTGACGATGTTAACGGCGGTGCGATTGAGAACGGAGACCAGCTCGTTTACACCTTCGAGGTAACCAACGTAGGTAATGCGCCTACAGATGTGTTTATTCCAGAGCTTGTGCTGGAGAACCTTGATCTAAGCCGAGTTAATCCAGATGGTACTGTCAACAATGATGTCATTGAGATAGTCACGCCTGATGGTACTGTTGTTGCAGTTGCTGACAACGCTTCTCTAGGCGATCTATACAGTGCTCTAACTGGCGATGCTGATATCGCTGCTGATGAAAGCTTTATAGTCAGAGTGTATGGTACGCCTACGCCTGGTACGGTAGCGGGTGAGCCTGTCGGCGTGACTTTGGGTGACACAGACGATAACCCCACAGAAGAAGGCCCCGACGGCACTCAAAACCAGCCGACTGCCAACGACGATGGCGTAACCGATCAAAACGATTTGCGGACTGTGAACGTCGGCACTGTCTCGCCAGAAAACGGAGAGAGAGAAGCCGAGGCAGAAGCTGCACCTACCTTTGCTTCTTCGGTGAATCCGTTGGCGCTAGCTACTATCCTCAAGACGGCTACGCAAAACCCAATGGATCCGGCGCTGGTCACAGACGACATGATCACCTACAGCCTAGAGCTAGAGGTAGAGTCAAACAGCCCAGATCCTATCAACTTCGCTCCGGCAGCGCTGATAGGGACCGAGCTAAATTCGCTTAATGGCAATCCAGCAAATCGTGTATTGGTTTCTGATGCTATTCCTGAGGGAACTGTATTTGATTCTGTTGATACCTTCAACCTACCGGCTGGCTGGACCCCTGTCTATACCAATACTATTGGTGGCGACGCGCTTTCGGCGGTATGGACAGATACTCTCCCTGCTACTGGCACAGTCACGCGTGTTGGTTTTGTCTATGACCCTGTTGCTGAGGGTCCAATCGCCGTTGGTGAGACAGTCACGGGTCTAAACTTCACCGTAGTGACTAGCGACCTCCCTGCTAGTGGTGGCATTATTGAGAACATTGCTCAGGTCTTTGGTACGACAGAAGGTGGCGATCCAACCGATCCAGACCAGATTATCTATGATGAATCTGGTGACCAAGACCCGAACAACTTTGAGGGTGCTGTACCTCCCGACCCATCGGGTAGCGACTACGATCCGCTAGTCGATACAGGTATCCCTGATGAGCTAGATGATGATAACAACGACAACCAGCCAGACGACACCACTGACGTAGATACTGGCAACGACAACACTGGTACTGGCCCAGATGGTGAAATCAACGTTGTTTCGGTCACACCTACAGCTGTTCCAGATGATGGCATCTTTAACGGTACAGAAGGTGATGCCGATGCGGTCGGTCCGACTAGCGACAACGACGACTTTACCAACCTATCCACTACTGTTCCGGTTGATCTTTTACCAGGTGATACGTTCGATCCTGCTGCTGTCACATTTGATAACTCGGTTAGCAATCCGCTAGCGACAACAACGCTTGTAGATGTGACTCTAGAGCCTCTGTCGCCTAGCGAAGCAGAATTCGCATCCGATCCGCTAGATCCAACTAACCGAATTAGCTATCCCTTCGACGATGACGATATCCCTGATGGGACATTAGTGACCATCGAATTCAGTGGCCAAGCTGCTGTGTATGAGTATGACGAAGCTAATGATACCTTCGATCTGATTACAAACGATACTAGTAATCCGACTGTCGTAGATCCAGCCGCTGTCCCTGTTAACGTAGGCGATCTAGCACCTGGAGATGAAGTCGGCTACACGGTAACAATAGACTTGCCGCTTGGTACCGAACAGCTAGACAGCGTACCTGTGCCTATCGTGGCATTCACCGATGATGATCCTACAGCCTCGCCTGGCTATCAGGATGAGACGACTAACAACATCACCATCGATCGCCTCTATACCGGCTTTATGGAGCTGACAAAGGCAGCGAATATCATTGATGCTGATGGTAATGTAACTCCGTTTACTGGTACAGAAGCCACTGCTCCTGGTGAATCCATTGAGTACGTACTCACCTACGAGAATATTTCTGAATCGCTTGGTGGATCTGGCAGCGTACTGCTAACAGCAACTGACTTTGTGATAGTTGAGGATGGTACTGCAACAATTGGTGGCGCAGGTGCTAGTCCAACAACTACTAACAACTGGGCAGAATTTACTACTCACGAGCAAGCGACTTCTGCTGAGTCGGGTACTACTGTCAACTACTACACGCTAAGCGCTGATACAACGCCTGCGGGTACTGTTGATCCAGCTTCTGGTAGCCAGGTAGAGAAGTACGAGAATGTCGTACCTTCTGTCGCACCTGGTGTGTCGGGCGAGTTCACATTCCGTCGGATGGTCAACGAAGGACCTACTCCGTAATTTTCGCTCAGAGTCGTTGATTCAAGAGTCAAAAATTCTGTTGTTGTTGAAAAATTTTAAGGTTCGATAAACTATGAAACGTAAGTTTGTGTTTGGTTTAGGGATTGCGGCTTTGATGGCGTCTGCGCCGTTTGTAGCTAACAAGCCCGTACTGGCTAATCTGCAAGAGTTTGGCGCGGCGATCGCACAGCAAATCACCCAGTCTGAAGTCAAGCTGGTGATGAGCGCTGAAAAGCAGATAACCGTTTTGGACGAGAATGGCGAATCCCAAGTGGCTTGGGAAAAGCTAGAAGGTGAAGCCGTCGTACAGCCTAATGATGTACTGCGCTATGCCATCGTCACGTCTAACGAAGGTGAAGTACCTGCGAAGAATCTGGTGATCACTCAGCCCATTCCAGAAGCAATGACCTATGTGATTGGGTCTGAAAAGGGCAACACCGCAGCTGAGTCAACCTACAGCATCGACAACGGTGAAACCTTTGTAGCTGAGCCTATGGTAGAAGTCACGCTACCCGACGGCACTGTAGAGATGCAGCCCGCACCTGCTGAGGCATACACTCACGTGAAGTGGACATTCAGCGAAGACCTAGAGTCTTCTGTTGCAGTGAATGTTTCTCACGAAGTAATTGTCAAGTAGATAGGTGAAGTGCGATCGTCAGTCTCTTTGTTGGCTGGCGATCGCACTCCTTTCACGTAAAGGACCGCCCTGGAAGTGAGCCCACGACTCTTATCTATCATCTGCCTCCCGACGATGCCTGATCGCCTCACTGGCAAGAGGTTATAAAAATCTCGATAGCTTTACAATGCCACTCTTTTCGTCCTCTCGCTGCCTGCGGTGTCTTCGCCAATGGAAAAAGCTGCTGCTGCTATTTTTAGTGGCGCTGTTGATTCATCCTCTGGGGGGTGCGATCGCCCAAACAACAGATGCTGAACCAGTCTTTAGTGTATTTAACACAGCTACAGCCAGCTACACCGAGCCCTCAGGAACTTCTATTCAGCCCGTCTCGAACACGATTGATGTAGACGTAAGAGATGACGAACTAATCGATCCTGGCGGTCAGTTGCTGGGTTGCGACGGTCAGCCGCTCGATAGCTACGTTGGCTTTTCGATGATGCTCTATGAACCCGATGCGTCCGGGCTAGATCTTGGACCGCTAGTCCCACTGACAACAACCGATAGCAGCAACGGCATTGAGCCTAATATCACCAATATTAACCCTTTCCCCCTTTCTTCAGAAGGCCGCTACAACTTTCTTCTAGATACGGAAACCGCGTTAGAAAGTCCAATCAATGCAGGGCTTTCTCAAACCGATACCAACGCTCAATACATTTTGGTGATTAGCCCTCCAGAAGACTCGCCCTATAACGAGCGGCGCATTTTGATCGAACTGCTGGGCGTGGTCACTGACGCCACAGGACGATCGGTGCTCAGCTACAGAGCCACTTCTTTGGATGGCGACCCAATTTCTGCGGATGGTGGCATGAGCTTTGAGGATACGGTTTCTCTAGCAGATGCAGAAAGAGAATTTCTCACGTTTTTCAAGTTTGGTATCACCAGCGTCATCTGCGAAGCGCGACAGATCGACATCGTAAAAACGGCTGACCGCTCTGCGGCGCAACCGGGCGATACGGTGATCTATCGGCTAGCTATCCGCAGTCGGTCGACTGTAGACATCGAGTCGGTCGTGGCAACGGACATCCTGCCAGTGGGCTTTGAGCTACTGCCTGGTTCTGTATCGGGCCAGCTAGATGATTCGCCAGTTGCCGTCACTACCAATATGCTTGGTAACAGCATCGAGTTTAGCGTGGCTGAGCTGATTAGCCCAGACCAGACGCTAAACATCATCTACGCAGCTAGGCTAACGCCCGATGCACTGCGAGGCTCAGGAGAAAACAACGCCCTAGTCACAGCAAATAGAACAGATAACGGCTTTGACATTCGAGACGGCCCTAGCGTCCACCGCGTCAATCTAGAGCCAGGCATCCTATCAGACTGCGGGACTTTGATTGGCCGCGTGTTTGAAGACAAAAACTTCGATGGAGAACAACAAAACGGAGAGGCGGGCATTCCGAATGCTGTGATTTTCTTGGACGACGGCAACCGAGTCGTGACCGATGCGGATGGTTTGTTCTCTGTTCAAAAGATGCTGCCAGGGAATCGCACAGGCACGCTGGATCTAGAGAGCCTGCCTGGCTACACACTGGCTGCCAACATCCGCTTTATCGAGCGCAACAGTCGCTCTCGGCTAGTAAGACTTGCTCCTGGTGGGCTAGTACGCATGAACTTCGGCGTGACGCCTACTTTTGAGGAGGGAGAATAGTCATGACTTCAATAGTAGGGGAAGAAGCTAGAAAGCTAATAAATAAGAGAAAGAATCGATATATGCGGTTCTTGGTTGCTACGCTTCTATGGATTGCGCCAACGTTCCTTTTACTGTTGCTATCCAAGACTGCTAGGGCTCAGGTCACAGGCAAAGTCGCTGACAGCGAAGATGGAGAGAACGAGAGCAAGAATCTAAAAGAAGAGGAGATCGAGACTGAGACCGACGAGGACAATCCTAACGTTGTGATTAGAAGTCGTCCGGTTGATAGTGTGGGTCAGCTACTGGCATCAGCGGCGAGAAGTCAGAATATTGCAGCAGCGAATACCAGCGCTGAAGCTGCCAGAACCGAAGCTGCCAGAACCGAAGCCATCAGAAACCATGAGCGTCTGCTGCTAGCAAGGGCCGCTATCAACCAGACGGGCGATGCGTCTAGAAAAGCGCCCTGGTTAGCCCGTGTTCAGGTAGAAGAAGAGGAACCATCAGCCGATAATAATTTGATCGCGCGATCGGCAGCTTCGACAGAAGAGGAAGAAGATCGTGACGAGCGAATTGCGATTAACCACAGAGCGACTATCTCTCCTACGGATAAGGAGAAGCCCTGGTTGGCTCGTGCCTGGGAAGAGGAGGAAGAGGAAGAAGCCGCTGATAATCTAGTCGCCCGGTCAGCAGCCTCGACAGAAGAGGAAGAAGATCGTGACGAGCGAATTGCGATTAATCACAGAGCAACTATTTCTCCTACGGATAAGGAGAAACCCTGGCTAGCTCGTGCCTGGGAAGAGGAAGCAGAAGAAAACGACGATCGCATTGCGATTAACCCAGCCGCTGCTAACCAAACGGAGAAAGAGACACCCTGGCTGGCTCGCGCAGAAGCAGAGGAAACAGAATCGTCGGTCGCGGCTGATCTGTTGGCGCGATCGCGTGACACCGAAACCATCGAAGAAGAAGACGAGCGTCGTCTAGTCACTGCGCTACCTCAGAATGCACTGAACCGCAGAGACGCGCCCAAGCGGTCTGCCGACTGGGTATCGATCTTCCACGAGGCGCTGATCCCGCCAGAAGATCAGCCATTCACTGAACTGGCCGCAGATCCCAACGTCAATCTAATTGTTGATCCGACCGCAGATCCGAACGCGGTAGCAGTACGCTCTTCGATCGGCGGCAACACGATCTACGACGTCAGTGACCTGCCGCAAACCTCGATCACGCCAACTTTCCTAGCAGGCGAGACCGAGGAGCCCGCCATCTCGGCAGAGGCTGATGATGTCGAGTTTCTCAGCCCAGAGGCAAACGCCTTTTTGAACAATCCAGCCACCTCGGTTGTCCTCAAGTTTCCAATCGGCGCAAAGATTGCGCTGCTGATCAATGGCCGGGTAGTCGGCTCTGACTATGTCGGTAGAACAGAAACCGATACACAAACTCGCTCACGCATACAAACGTGGTACGGCGTCACGCTAGCAGCGGGTGATAACCAGCTAGAAGTCGTTTCGACCGATAGCGGCGAAGTACTCAAGCGGCTGATGGTGACCGTTCGCGGGATGCCCGCCGATCTGGTTCTGCTCTCTCCTCGGGCCATTCCCGCGGACGGTCGCTCGGTCAGTGCCCTGCGCGGTCAGCTGGTTGATGAAACGGGCAACATCTCTCGCTGGGAATCCACGGTCACCTTGGAAGCTAGTGACGGTCAGTTTCTGGGCGCGGATGCGAATCCAGATGCCCCCGGATTCCAGGTGGTCGCTGAGCAAGGGGAGTTTATCGCTGAGCTACAGTCCTCTCTGGACTCTGGTCTGGTGCAGCTGCGGGCTAGATCGGGTGAATTCCAGACCTTTGGTCAGATTCAGTTTGTCACTCCCCAGCGCTCTAACCTGATATCGGGCGTGGTAGATCTGCGCTTTGGGGCGCAGGGAACCGACTATTACGACAGCTACCGCGAATTTCTGCCAATTGACGGCGATGACGACTACGGCATCGACCTGGATGCGGCTGTTTTTGCCACAGGCAATATTGGCCAGTGGCTGTATACCGGGGCCTATAACAGTGATCGCACCCTCAACGAAGATTGCAACGGCGACACTCGCCTTTTCCGCGCTAACAACCGCAACGGTGGCAACTGCGAAAGCACCTACGCGACCTATGGCGATGACTCTCATTCAGACATTGTCGCACCGTCTCTAGACAGTGTCTTCCTTCGCCTAGAGCGCACCTCACCGAGCGCCGAAGCGGCGACTGACTACGTGATGTGGGGAGACTACAACACTCAGGAATTCTCTGCTGCCTCGCAGCTATTTACCGCCACCAATCGCCAGCTGCACGGCTTCAAAGCCAACTACAACTTTGGCAACCTGGCCCTAACCGGACTCTATGCCAACAATGTCGAAGGCTTCCAAAGGGATACCATCGCACCCGATGGCACTAGCGGCTTTTACTTTACTTCTCAAAGAGATTTGGTACCGGGCAGCGAGCGCGTCTTTCTAGAGCTAGAAGAGCTAGAGCGACCGGGTACTGTGCTAGAGCGAGTGGCGCTCACCAGAGGCGCTGACTACCAGATCGACTACGACCGAGGGACGCTGCTGTTCAATGATCCAGTTGCGCGTACGCAGGTAGATGATTTTGGCCTGCTGCTGGTCCGTCGAATTGTGACCACCTACCAGCACGAGAATGGCGCTGATACCGACATTATCGGCAGCCGCCTGCAGTACAACTTTAGCCAGCAGCAGGGCCGAGAGTCCTGGGTGGGCGCCAGCTATCTCGATGAGAGCTTGGGGAGCAGAGGTTTCTCTCTGTTTGGCGCAGACGCTCAGATTTCGATTGGCGATCACACTCAGGTAACGGCTGAGATCGCCCGCTCGACTAGCGACTTTGACACTACCGATAGCGTCAGCGGCAATGCCTACCGGGTGGAAGTAGAAAGCGGTCTGGGCGATCGGATCAGCGGCAGGGCCTATCTTCGCTCTACAGATACTGGCTTTAGCAACAGAGCGACCACTAGCTTTGTGCCTGGGCAGACTCGCTACGGCGCACAGATAGCAGGCCAGATTACCGATAGCACCACCTTACGGGCTCAGTTTGACAGGGAAGACAACTCAGGCACCGCGCCGCTGGTGCTCACTGATCTATCGGATCTGCTGGCCAGCTTCGAGCCGCAGCCCGGTAGAGCGTTAGACAATTCGCTGACTACGTATTCCCTGGGCGTGACACAGCAGTTTGGCGAGAGTACGGCAGAGGTGGACTGGCTGCATCGCGATCGCACCGATCGCCTCAACCCCAACAGCAGCATCAGCTCCGACCAGCTCCGGACGCGGCTAACAACGCCAATCACCGACAGGCTGAGCGTCGTTGCCCAAAACGAGCTGAACCTGTCGTCAAACAGCGATCCTATCTACCCTAGCCGCACCTTAGTCGGGCTGAACTGGGAGGTGATGGACGGACTCAACGTCGGCGTTAATCAGCTTTTCTACGGAGATAGAGGCAGTGCTACCACCCTCGATGTCTCTGGTGAGCACACGTTTGCTAGCGACACCACCCTGCACGGTCGATTTTCTACGATTGGTGGCAGGCAGATCGGCGGCACTGTTGGCCTAGAGCAAGGCATCAACCTAGCGCCCGGACTAGACCTAGACCTAGGGTTCGAGAAAATCTTCTCAACCTTGGGTCGTGATACCGCAGCGAGTACTCAGTTCGCCCAGCCATTTGCGCCAGGACAGAGCGCTTCGGCCCTTGGCCTCACCGGCGGAGAAAACTACAGCGTCGGCATTTCCTACACAGACAATCCCGACTTTCAGGCGAGCAGCCGATTCGAGCATCGCCGAGCGGGTGGTAACTCCAACACCGTCTTTACTGCCTCGGCGCTAGGACGGATCACACCAGCGCTGACCCTGCTAAGCGACTATCGCACAGCGCGCGCTGCCAACCAGCGTTTGACCGGATTGGGTAGAACCAGCCTATTCAAGCTTGGCCTAGCCTACCGCAATCCCAAAAACGATCGGTTCAACGCCCTGCTGCGCTACGAGCACCGGATGAATCCAAACAGCGTTCCCACCAATGCCACATTAGGCGCGTCGAGCGAAACCCAAGAGCATCTGTTCTCGGCAGAAGCGATCTATGCCCCGAACTGGCGCTGGGAGCTGTATGGAAAGTATGCGCTGCGCAACAGCCGGACCGAGTTTAATGGCGCGGGGAATAGCTTCTCGAATAGCAACACCTCTCAGCTGGCGCAGGCCAGGGCAACCTATCGACTGGGCTATCGCTGGGATACAGTCGGCGAACTGCGCTGGCTAGGCGGGGGTGGCTACAGCGAGACCGGCTTTTCTGTAGAGGCAGGCTACTATCCGCTGCCAGATCTGCGAATTTCGGCAGGCTACAGCGGCGGCGCGAATGATACCGACTTTGGCGAGAATCGTAGCAATGGCGGCTTTTACTTTGGGGCGACTGCAAAGCTCAGCGGTTTGCTAGATGGGTTTGCGACCCAGCCAAACGATCCGCGTCAGCAGCGAGAGTCTGAGGCTGATATTCCGATATACGAGTATTCGGAAGAGAGTAGCCCTGAAGTAGGTAGCCCTGAAGTAGGTAGCCCTGAAGTAGGTAGCTCTGAAGAAAGCAGCTCTGAAGACAGAATGCTTGAAGAGGAACTAGAGGAGCTACTGCCACCAGTGCTGCCAGATACGGGTGAGGAAGATTTCTAGGGGCGCGCAAGCGCGAGCAGAGAAATCAGGCAAGCTGCGTAGGTTGCGGGCCCACCCCGTCGCTGCGCGCCACTCCTCCTGGGAGGAGTCCCCGCAGGGGGAGGTGGGTCCGCCCTCGAGTTCATGTCAATTGTTCTATTCAAAGTCCCAAACCAATGGCCTACCAATACTCTCTAAACTATCGCTATCAGGCTGTTGCTCTTTGTAGTCTGCTGGGCGGATTGCTAGGTAGTCTAAGCTTGAGCACGGCTAGCGTTGCTCAAGTCGCGGAAGATATTTCACCGCCTCTGCAGATAAGCGTGACTAGTCCGATGGATGGGCCAGTTCGAGCGGATGCTGTGCTGACGCTGCGAGAGGCGATTGAGATTTTGAATGGGACGCTGCCGCTGACAGCGCTGAGCGCAGAGGAACAAAGGCTAGCGGTGCCGAGTGCGGGCGATTCCGTGATTCAGTTTGATTTGCCAGAGGGAGAGCGGGCGATCGCACTCCAATCTATCCTGCCTGCGATCGCCCGACCAAATACAACAATCGACGGCACTACCCAACCTGGCTATGACCCCACTCGCTTCGCCGCCAGAGAGATCGAGATCCCAACGCCAGTCGTCACCATTCGCCCCGCCGCAGACACAGAGATCTTCAGAGGGCTGACGCTATCAGCAGACAATATCACCGTGCGCGGGCTGAATCTGTACGGCTTCAACGCGGCTAGCCAGGTGGCCCAGTCCACGCCGCCAGCAGATATCTTCATCACTCACCGCCCTGCCCCACTGAACCGCGAAACGCCGCTGCCTGCTGTCGGCTACGACACTGCCGAAAACGGACCGCCAAAGGGCATCGTAATTGAACAGAATTGGCTGGGCCTAACGCTAGAAGAAACTTTGCCGACCGCAGCCTCTGGCTTTGGGGTGTCTGTTTTCGACAGTGTGGGGACAACAGTTCGAGAGAACCATATCGCCTATCACAACGGCAGCGCTGTCATCACTGGCAGGCAGGCTGATAATCTGCAAGTGATCAACAATATTCTGGTAAATAACGGCTTGGCTGGAATGCCAGATGCAATCCGGATGGATGGCAGCGTTGAGAATAGCCTAATCTCTAGCAATCTCATCTGCGGCAATGACGGCAGCGGTATCTTTTTGTTCAAGCCGGAAGGGTCTGTTAAAATCTCTGACAACGACATTCGCTACAACGGTCAGCGCCTCAGAAGAGCGGCGGTGTACCTGATGGGAGACAATCACCAGGTAATTGACAACAGCATCACCAATCAAAAAGGCAGCGGTGTGGTGGTAACAGCGTTTGGCTTTGGTCCGCGTACTCAGAGCCAAGGAAATGTGATTACGGGTAATGAGTTTAGTTCGCTAGAAGGATTGAGCGTGGACCTAAACGTGAGGCGATCGCGCAGACCGCAAAACTTTCAGACTGGAGATGGGCCAAATCCAATCAGAAATTCTCGCAATCGCCGCGAGGATACGGGCAATAGCGCAGTCAACGCGCCGCAGTTTGCCAGTCCTGAATTTTTTATCATCAATGACACGGCGGTACTTCGTGGCCGGGTGGATTCAAACAATCAAGTAGAGCTGTACCAGGCGACAGGTGAGCCTGATACTTACGGACAGCTAGGCGCTCCTGTGCAGACGGTGACGGCGGATGAGGAAGGAAATTTTGAGTTTGTGCTGACGGATGTGAGTGGGGGAGAGGGGTTTAGTGCGATCGCCACCGACCCTCGCTACGGCAGCTCAGAACCTGCGCTCAACACCGTCATCCGCAGCCTTGACGAATCGCAGATAGTTCCCGCTGATAGCGCAGAAAGTCCCCCTCAATGCACTACACCGCCCGCACCACAGCCCATCCCACCCGAGCCAGAACCCACCCCAGAAGTGATTCGACTAGAAGTCCCTCGGAACATTCACTTTGGCTTAGATCAAGATTTTGTCAGCGTCGAGAGTGCGGCAGTGTTGGATCAAATTGCGGCTGTTCTAACGCAGTATCCGCATATTGTTGTTGATTTGCATGGACATACTGATTCACGCGCTAGTGTTGCCTATAACGAAGACCTGGCCAGACGTAGGGCAGAGAATACTCGGCGCTATCTTTTGGGTAAAGGCATAGGCGCAGAGAGGATGACTATTCGCTCACTAGGTGAAACCGAACTGCTGGTTGCAGAGACCGATCGAATCAACTATGCTCGCAATCGGCGGGTTGAATTTGTGTTTCAAGATGTGCGTGGCGTAAATATTGAATTCTTTACCCAGGAAGAAGATCTGCAAATTGAGCCGTAGCGATTCAATAGGAGAGTCTGCATGATTTCCTCAGTAAGGATGCTCAACAAATACATCAATTTCAGTTGATTATGCTGAGTGAACTTAATCTAAATAAGGGGAAACTTGATTTGGCAGAAGAATTTTGCGAAAGATGACGTGAACGCTGTGTTCCTGGGCGAGTAAGCAGCGGAGCATCGCTTTTAGATCAATGTTTTCATCACGCCTCTTATCTCTTTTGTTACTTATCTCTGTACGTTTTTTGTAGAGGAAATCCTCACTACGCGTAGAGCTAAATGGTCAGCGATCGCCGTAGGATTTGCCTTCTCGCAGAGCACACATCCGGCAATCGCTATACGAGCAGCCTCGTCGTCAAGGACAAAGTTATCTATGAATCGTATTCAGTCTGAGGGCTCCGATATGTCAGGACCCGGACTATCTTCTGTTGTCTCCACCGCCTTCCTACAAAAGTGGTGGAGACTCAGCTTGTTCATTGGCACGCTGCTGCTTGTGATAGGAGGTCACCTAGGCTTCTTTCATCCGCCTGCGAAGGCACAGTTGACCCAAGATATTGTCGTTCTAAATGCTTTTGTCCCTAATAGCGCCGATCCGGGTTTTCCAAGTACCTACCGCCTGATTTTGCGTAACGGTACGGGCGGGGTCGCGACCAATGCTAGCCTTTCTCATACGCTGCCAGGCGCTCCAGACGCTCCAGGAAGCCTGGTCTTTGATGCGACAGCGCCAACTTTGAACGACTGCGGCGGTACTTTCACCATTAATGATCCAGGGAGTAATCCAGGTAGCCCCGGTTCTTTTACCCTGTCTGGTGCAGAGATCCCAGCGGGAGACCCAGGCCAATGCACAATCGAAATCCCAGTCAAAGGCTTCGAGAGCGGCAACCACAACGATACGATTGCAGCGGGCGCGCTAAGTACCAGCGCTGGTCAGAACCAGGACCCCACTTCAGCAACCCTAGAAGTAGAAGCTGCCGATAATGCCAGAATTACCAAAAGATTCCAGCCCAATACCATTCCAGGCAACGGTCGCGCTATTGTCACCATTCAGATCAACAACTCTAACGACTTTGCCCTTACCGGGACGACAACACCCCCTACACTCGTAGACGAGCTGCCTATCGAAGATGGGAACCAGATGGTAGTAGATACGCGATTGGGGGCAGATTCACCAACGACTACCTGTCCGGGTGGAACTGTCAATATAAGACCTGGTGACACCGGAATTGAGCTAGTCGGTGCAACTATCCCGGCGGGCAACTGTACGATTACCTTTCCGGTCACCCAGGCGAATGGAGGAACCTACACCAACAACATTCCTCCTAATTCACTCAGCACTGAAAACCAGGTCAGTAACAACAACAATGTCAACGCCAATCTGAATATTCAGACAGAGGTTTCGATTGACAAAGACATGGATGATGATGAGATTGATGAGGGTGAGGTGACTCAGCTCACAATCGCCATTACCAACGGTAGTGCCGCACTGGAGAATGCCAACTTAACAGACAATCTACCAGCGCCTTTGGTTGTTGCCGATACGCCCAACGCGACTACGAACTGTACGACGTCAGGCAACTTTGAATCTGGTGTGATCTCAGCGACGCCTGGTGAAGATAATTTTTCTCTAGTAGATGGTGAAATTCCATCTTCTGATCCAAACACTAACGGACTGGGCGAGTGCGAAATCAGAATAGATGTCAAAGCCGATCCAGATATTCAGACAAATATTCCAAATGCTCCAAATCAAGATTTCATAAGAGCGACGAATGAAATTCTGGCAGGTGCGCTAACCAACGATCAGAATCAAACGAATGCCAACTCGACAAGCGATAGTATCAGAATACGTCCCGCAATTCGGGTAAGGAAGGACTACTCAAACAGTAATCAAGTTTCTCCAGGTGCTTCGACTCGAATGAGAATTCGGGTTCAGAATCGGTCGAATGCATCAGACGCTACGAATGTTAGTTTCGAAGATGTGTTTCCTAGTCCATTACGGGTGGCGACACCCTTGGTGGTTTCGCTCAATGGGTGTGGTGGTGGCACTATCGAAGGGCCAAATCCAGGAACTCCTGTAGAATCTGGTGATACAGAAATCAACTTGGTCGGCGCAACTATTAACAGCGAGAGTACTTGTAGAATTTTTATCGATGTTTCCGTCCCGGAAACAGCGTCTACTGGGAACTTAAACAACACTATCGATGATGATACTGTCAACAATGACCAGGGTTTTGATAGCGACGGTGTGATTGGCGGTGAGGGCCGTCTGCGAGTGGTAACTCGCGTCAATGTTACCAAAGCATTCGATGAAAATGAGATTCGCCGAGGAGAGCGATCGCAGTTCATTCTGCGAATTGAGAACAACCGTCGCAGTGATACGAGTGGTACGGCGCTACCTTTGACAGGTGTTGGTATCACAGACAATCTGCCATCAAACCTACATGTTGCCAACCCAGCCAACTTCAGCAACGTCCGCTGCAACTACAACACCAGTACTGGCAACTTTGATGGCACCGACCCAACTTTTACAGGCACAATCCCTGGGTCTACGACCTTCACGATGGAGAATGCAACATTATCTCCCGTCGATGATGGTAATGCAGAAGCCGACACCTGTGAAATTCGCTTTGATGTAGAAGAGATCGACAGAGATTTTAACAGTCCGAACAATCAGACTCCTCGCACCTATATCAACACTACTTCTAATTTTGAAAATGACCAGAATGAGGGTACGGGTGCTAACGAGATACCAGCAACAGCTAATTTGACGGTCATATCACCATTAGATGGCAACAAGTCCTTCCAGTCTGAGAGAATCGTAGCGGGCGGTCGCTCAACCGCTGTAATTCAGTTGGACAACTCGCTGCCCGACCCGTTGACGGTAGTTGCTTTTATCGATGATTGGACTCAGGCGAATACGGTAGTGGCCGATCCACCCAATACCAGTACGACCTGCGGGGGGGGAACTGTTTCTACCACGCCAGGTAGCCAGGCCGTCACTCTGAGTGGAGGCGTGGTTCCAGCCCAGATCGGTGGCGTCTTTGGCCTGTGCGAAGTCCGGTTTGATGTTCAGATGGACGGCAACGGTAGCAATACCTTTACTAACACGATTGAGCAGGGAGATATCACTACAAATGAGGGATTTGTCAATCCTGAGGATATCTCTGGCGATCTAGAAAGAACAACCTCGAACATGAATATCAACAAGGCATTTGCACCCAATGAGTTGATTGTGGGAGACCCCTCGACTCTGACCGTGACGGTAACAAACCCAAGCAATGGCATTCCCGTAACAGAACTGGGCTTTACAGATGCGATGCCTGAAAATATGGTGGTGTTCTCTCTTCCGGATCCAACCACTACCTGCGGCGGCACGATATCGGCCAATCCAGGCGAGGATTTTTACTCGTTTAGCGGTGGCACGTTGGGTTCTGACCAAACCTGCGAGATTACTATTCAAGCCACGCTAATCGAGACAGGTAACAAAATTAACCAGCTGCCGCCTGGAACAGTAGAGAGTAAGGAGAATGTTACTAATAGCCAGCTAGCTCAGGCAACTTTGAATGCGCTGACGGCTTTAAGACCGCGTAAGTCGTTTGACCCGACGAGTGTGGAAGGAGGAGAACCTAGCCGCTTGACGCTGACAATTGAAAACTTGCAGCAAGATAATTCTTCTGGTGAGCCGTTAGGAAATGTGTCGATTACCGACACGCTGCCAACAGATCTGGTTGTAGCCAGCGTGCCAAACGAGACAACTGATTGCACCGATGGAACGATCAACGTGACACCGGGCGGGACTGTCGTAGAGATGACAGGGGCAACCTTAGCCCCTCAGTCTACCTGCGAGGTCCAAGTAGACGTGTCTTCACGTAAACAGGGTGACTATGAAAACCGAATCGAAAGAGGGAATCTGACAGGTGAAATGCAGCCGTCGCTTCAGCCCGCCTCAGGCGATCCGGTGACGATCTCTAATTCGTCTAGACCTAGAGCGACTTTGGAGGTAACTAGCGATGTGTTGCCCCCAGAGATCGTGTTGATAAAACGAATTACCGCAATCAACGGCACCCCGCTGACGGGTTTCGTAGACGGAGATGGCCTCGAAGATAACGATCCAAACTGGCCATCGCCAACGAGTGATTCCCTGCGTGGGGAGATTAATCCAACAGCTCCTGTTGCCCCAGGAGACGAGGTTGAATACACTGTCTACTACCTGAATACGGGAGAATCGGATGCAACGGATGTGAGGATATGCGATCGCACCCCCGGCTTCACAACATTCGTCCCCACCGGGTATGACAGTGGCCCTCCACCAGATCCCAACGGATTTGCAGGAAGCGCTCGCGGAATTGTTCTCGCAGAAGCAGGAAATGAACTATCGCAGACTAACGCGGAGGATGGCGATTCAGGGATTTACTTTGCTCCCGGCGTAGATCCTCAAACGACCTTCCCAGGACTAATCTGCGATGGCGATAGCAGCAATGGCACAGTGGTCGTCAGCATTCCAAATGCGGTACCATTCGCCACAGGTTCAGGTACCCCAGCTGAGACATACGGTTACGTTCGCTTTAAGGTGGTCGTAGATTAAAAAAACAAAGTGGGCCTCAGCCAGCAGGCGCGAGTCCCGCTTAGGCGACAACGGCTAACTTTACTAGCAAAGTAAGGATGAATTCTTACTTTGCTGTAGACATCTCTCATCAATAGACACTTTGTTAGTAAGGATTCATCGTGAAAAGGTATTTAAGGCTGTTGTGTGTGAGCGTTTTGGTGGTAGCTGTGTTGGTCATGACAAACCTGCCAACGCAGGCGACTGGCGACTCGCCAGCAGGATCAATTCGGTGGCTACATACAGGAGAAAGTTTTCAGTTAGAGCGCTATTTCTTCAAAGATGAGACGATCGGCGCAAAGTGCGGTCAAGACTGTTATGACCTAGACCTAGCTGTGTACGATCCCAAAATCAAAAAGCCCATCGCTGTAGATGATGATGGTTCGACAGAGCCAGCCATTTTAGCTCCGTACGAGGGAGAGTTTGTCTTAGAGATTGACATGAAGAACTGTGCAGCAGCCGGAGGGTGTCGCACTTGGGTAGCTTGGGAGGAGTGAGCTTGGATCAGCATCCACGCCTAAAAACCACATTCCCCGTAGAGCGACTGATAGCGGTCCGTTTAGGTCAGTTACGTGGCCTAGGAGCAAGCGGGTTGCCTATATCATGGCGCAGAATAGGCTGGTGCGCTGCTATAGCGAATGTTGGCTTGCCTAAGTCTATCGACCGCTTCTTTGAGGCGGTCGA
>JBCCOH010000052.1:0-33855 GCA_039111275.1 Cyanobacteria bacterium P01_D01_bin.1
GCAATCCACGAGCGGCTCTGCATAGAATACGGCTGCCCGATTGCCTATTTTCACAATCTAGACCCGCTTAGCGAGCTGGTTTCTTCTCTGCTATCGCACCGAACCAAGAACAAAGATTCAGGTCGGGCTTTCAAGCAGCTAAGGACCGCATTTCCAAGTTGGGAAGGTGTTCGAGACGCAGATACAGAAGCCGTAAAGCAGGCGATCGCCCCTTGCACCTGGCCAGAACAAAAGGCTCCTCGCATCCAGCAGATACTAAAACAGATCACCGCAGAAAGAGGAACGCTCTCAGTAGATTTCTTAGCAGATATCTCCGTCGCAGAGGCAAGAGCCTGGTTAGAGACACTAACGGGCGTTGGCCCCAAAACGAGCGCGGCTGTCTTAGCTTTTAGCACCCTGCGACGCAGAGCCCTGCCCGTAGACAGTCATCATCATCGCGTGGCCGTCAGGACAGGTCTAGTCCCAAAAAGGGTTTCAGTTGGACCTTCCCACGCCATTCTAGAAGCGCAGCTACCCAAAGACTGGTCAGCTCAGCAGGTATATGACAATCATGAGGTGCTGATGCTGCACGGTCAGCAGTGCTGCCACTATCGACAGCCAGCGTGTGATCGCTGTGTCATCCTAGATCTGTGCCCCTTCGGACAGCAGGCTACGAGCGGCAGAAACATGAGCAGCAGGAAATGAAGTCTAGAACTAATTGTTGACCAATCGGTTTTTAATTGCTATATTGAAATTGTTCACAAACGCGGTCTTGTTGAAGCGAGTCCACCGTCTGAGTTTACAGTTCCAAACTTTACAGTTCCAAACTTCATCATTCATCCTTCAGACTTCATCCTTCTACTCAATGGCCCGACTCAGAGAATTTGATACAGACGTTGTTTTAGATTCGGCGATGCAGGCTTTTTGGCTGCGTGGCTACGAGGCAACGTCTCTAACAGACCTGATGAAGGCAACTGGCTTACAGAAAGGGAGTATTTACAAGGCATTCAAAGATAAGCATTCGCTGTTTCTGCTGGCTTTGCGTCGCTATCTTGATCAGGTAAATGTGCGCCATCGCCATTATCTAGAAGAGTCTGATTCACCCAAAGTAGGGATGTCAGAGTGGCTGCAAAGCATTGTCGAAAGCAACGGCAACGATGAAGTTCGTAGAGGCTGCTTCATGCTGAATTCCCTAGCAGAACTAGCCCCCCACGATAATGAAGTCAAAGAGCTGCTCTCTAGACAGCTAGATTATGTGCAAACGCTGATCGAGCGTGCGATCGCCAGAGGGCAGGCTGACGGTGAGTTCCGAGCAGACATCAGTGCCAAAGAGCTGAGCTTTTTAGTGCTCAATCTACTGCACGGTCTGGTGACTAACTCGAAAGGGCCGACTTCTCTAATAGGGCTAAAGCAGCAGGCCGATACCGTCCTCAAGGTTCTCGCCTAGGGCGTTTGTCCTGTGACGCATGTGCGTTGCGTAGTAAGAGAAACTCACTAAAGGAAATTTATTGAGGGAAATTATTCGCGCATCAGTGCGGGTCTCTTTTTTTGCCCCATTATTGACCGATCAGTTCCTTATAAGACTCAATTTCAACTATCCAAACCCAACTACTCGAACTAGGAGAAACATTATGACGACTCAAACATCACTCGCATCGCAGCTAGAAAGCAAGGTGAAAGATAATAGAGAGATGCTGCCATCCGAGGCAGTTGAAACGATGGCAAAGGCAACTGAGGAGTTGGGAAAGTCTGGCATCATCGATAACAGTTTGAAAGTGGGTGACAAAGCGCCCGATTTTGAGCTATCCGACCCCACAGGTACGCAGGTCAAGCTCAGCGAACTGCTGCAAAGTGGGCCAGTAGTAATCAACTTTTATCGAGGGCAGTGGTGCCCCTATTGCAATTTAGAACTGCGTGCGTTTCAACAATTGCTGCCAGAGTTTGAGCAAATCGATGCGCAGGTGATTGCCATCTCTCCTGAGCTGCCTGATAACTCTTTGAGCGTAAAGGAAAAGCATGAGCTTGCCTTTCCTGTGTTGAGCGATCTAGGGAATGCGATCGCCCGCCAATACGGTCTAGTCTTCACCCTAGCTGCTGAACTCCGGCCACTATACAAAGGCTTTGGCATTGATATCGCTGCTAGCAATGGCGACGATACTTACGAGCTACCCGTTCCGGCTACCTACGTAATCGATACGTCTGGCACTATTCGATATGCCTACGCCAACGCCGACTACACTCTACGCGCAGAGCCAGCGGCAGTACTCGAAGCGGCAAAGGCACTCTAGCGCAACCGTCCCTACAGCCAGTTACCCAGTAGAACATACGAGGCCCAATAGCGAGGGTGCTGATAGCTTGACTCATCGGTACCCTCACCTCTAAGTAGCTGTAGCTGAGCGCTTCTGAGCGCCTGAGCTTTTGAGAAAGTAGGCTGCTGTAGCGCCTGATAAAAGTAGTCGGAGAAGAGGGCTCCAGTCTCGTCGTCTAAGTTCCAAAGCGTCGCTAGGGTGCTGCGGGCTCCGGCCTGCACAGCGACTCCGGCTATTCCTAGCGCGGCACGCCTGTCTCCTAAGGCCGTTTCGCAGGCGCTAAGGATCAGCAGTTCTATAGCATTCGGACGGTCTTGACGGAAGTTCTGATCGCTCTGGCGTAACAGCGCATTGAACTCATCTACTTTGATCGGGTCGTCCCAGGCCAGAATAAATGTCTCCTCGGCGTCGGCACTGAACTGACCGTGCGTAGCTAGATGAACCACCCGATGAGAATTGTTGTTCAGCAGCTCTGTAAAGCGAACCTTGGTGAAGTCTTCGTTCAGCAGCACGCGGCTGTTAGTGATCTGTTGAATTTGAGAGACTTCTTGTTTGACAAAAGGGAGATCGGAGAATCCGTGACGGCCTTCGCTGAGTCCGGCAACGAGGGTGGTCAGCTCTTCTGTGGCTAGCGGTTGGGGGTCTACCATTTGGAGTCCGGGGGCGATCGCAATGCTATAGTCCTCAACTAAATATCGTTGGCCATCGTACAGCGCAGACATAGGTACGTTGCGCAAAGAGCCGTCTAGAACGAAGACTAGCGTATCGATGCGATCGCGCTCAAGCACAGACTGCATAGGTCGAATCAACAGATCGTAGAGCCGGGCAGCAAGGGGTTGGAGCCGATTGATTGTAAAAGGCAAGCGCAGATCTGACTGGAACTGATCGAGCAGACCTTCTAGGGTTGTTCGTGCAATCGGAACGGTGTATTGCTGTAGCGGCTGACCAGGTAGTCTGAGCAAAATTTCGAGGCGATCCGACAGAATAATCGGATAGAGAACAGCGGTTGGAGAGCTAGTGCTTTCGATCAGCTGATTGATATCTGTGCTAGGTGGGATGCAGGGTGCTCTAAAGAAGTCTTCTAGCTCGGCTAGCTGAAGTGATTCGATGGCAAGCTGAGCTTTTGTCAGGTCTGCCGGAGTAGGCTGCCTGTTCAACAGTAAGTCGACCCATTCTCTATAGACGGGCTCTACTTTTTCTTTAAAGTCGAACCTTAAATCGGGCGCGACCGCAATCAAATCTCCTCTTAGCGTTTCTAAATTCTTCGCCGCATTCTCATAGTTAGCTAGCGCTTGCGCAATCTGGTCTTGCTGCCTATGCACTCTACCTAGCGACCATTGCCACTGATAGGCTAAATCAGCTGCGTTCAATGCTTCGGCCATCTCTAGCGCGCGTTCTAGGACTGTTTCAGCTTCTGTCAGCTGCTGCTGGCTCAGATAAAGCTCTCCTAAATATCCCAATGCGTATGATTCAGCGCGGCTATCTGAGATCTCATGGGCTTGCCTCTGGGCTGTGGCTAGGTTTTGTGCGATGGATTGAGGGGTAATGCTGTTGTTTGAGCGAGAGTCTTCTATCTGGTAGCTGGCAAGCTCTAATCGAGCATTAACGGTGAGTTTGTCGACGCCTAGGCTGTCTATCAGGGTTTGAATATCTGAGTAGAGGGCTTCGATCTGCGCCTGGTCGCTGATGTCATCGCTAGTATCTCGAAGAAGAAGAAGCTTGCTGAGCTGCGATCGCAATCTCACTTGAGGATTGGGGGCGATCGCGTCTACTCTCTCATACTGAGCCAAAGCCTGTTCTATCTCTCCAGAAGCAGCAGCAATATGGCCTAGACTCAGCAGCAACGGAGCAATTCTCACATCGTTCTGACCAGCCTCTAAAGGTTGAGACTCCAGAGAAGTGCTGACGGCTTGAGCGGTCGCTAGCGCCGCTTCTATAGTTTCTTTGGCTGCGTCCAAGCTACCAACTGTACGCTGAAGATCGGATAGTAGATGCAACCCGTCGATTTTGAGGGTGGAATTGGGCTGATCAAAAAGATTGAGCGCTTCTAGCTGTAGCAAAGCGCGGCGATAGAAACCCAATGACTGTAGTTCCTGCGCTTGCGCTATTTGTGAATCAAGCCGACTGTCAAAAACAGATACCGACTGCGTCTGGGCAACAGCAATGTTTGACAGAGAATGCGCGAAGCTTAGCAAGATAGACAAGCAAAAACAAACAGCTAAGGTTAGCGCTTTACGTTGTGATGCTTTCATATGTTCACCCTCGAATCGCCTACCCTTAGAATCTTTGACGCTCTCAACTGCCTATCTCGCAGCTACTGTTCGTGAAAACCTGTCTATGGAAACCTGATATCGAAGCGACCTATCTCGACTGTTGAACAATACTTTGGCTATCAACACAAGAATGATAGTGAGTACGGCTAGCTTGGGCAACAATAGGATCTGTAGCGACTAGGACGACATTGCCTTTTAGATCGCGTTGCCATCCGCTTGCTTCAACCATAGAGACTTCAGGCGGGACTTCAAACGAGGCTTCAGAGAGTCCAGAGACTTCAGACGAACTAGCCGAAGCTGCGTCAGCGGTTGGGCTAGAGCGTAAGTTCTCGTTGCGGATAACATCGCCCGGATTAGGTGGGACGCCCCCTTGCCCGGTGATGATAAAGGCATTTCTACCTTCGCTATCGGCTAGACAGCGCTGGGCAACCTGACCGGGCGCAACCGCCTCAGTCGGCAGCTCGACAATGCCCTCAGTCGGATCGAGTTCGAGATTGTTGAATAGGATAGTCCCCGCTACGCCGAATTCGGAGCTAGCGTCGATGTCATTAGTGGTATTGTTTGCGATCGCCTCTCTCGCCTCTAGTCCCAAAATGCTCTGAGTCGTAATATCGACATCGCCTCCCGTCCCAGAAAACGCATTGGCAATAATGTCGCTATTTTGGTCCGGCGCTGCTACGATGAACCCCGCTGGCGCTGAGATATTGATGTTGCCGCCGTCTCCTCCTGCCGCCGCCGTTCCCGCCGTTGCTGAAATCAGGCTGTTGTTACGCAGCAGCAAAAAATCTTGTATTTCAAAATTTAGAGTTCCACCATTGCCAGAAAGAGACTCTGCGGTGATTCGACCATTGTCCAAGACAATCTGATGAGCGGCGATCGTAGCGTCCCTAACGGTCCCTAGACTCTCAGTCATCTCTGCATCCTCATCCGTACTGACCGTCAACCTTGCTCCGTCACGGACTATAAGTGATTCTGTTGTAAGATCTAGTCGACCCGAACTGCCAGAGCCCTCTGTTCTAGCAAATAGCCCAAACAATTTATCCTCAGCAGTCCCAACACCAGACAAGATGACTTCTTCCGCTTGAATGGTCAGATCGCCACCATCGCCATTTCCGTTAGTGCTAGTGAAAACTTGCCCCCCATCTGCAATCAAAAGGCGTCTTGTTGTCAGGCTAATTGGACCCGCATCACCATTGCTGCTGCGGTTGTTAGAAGACGTGATCGCACTGAGTATGTTGTTCGATTCACCGATCACTACAATCGAGTCAGTCGCATTGATGGTGATACCGCCGCTATCGCCATCGTCCCCAGCTGAAGTATCAATTTGTCCGCCCGAGCGCACTGTTAAATTTTCGGCATTGATCTGAATCTTTCCAGCGTTCTGGTCTCCTCGCGTGAACGCAGTCAGCGAACTGATTTCAGGTTCACTATTGACGATGGGCACAACACCAGAAACTTCTACCCTGCCATTAGGAACGTCAATCAATAAGTTTCCGCCTGGTCCACCGTCAATAAAGGTGGAAGTAGATACTAGTGAGCCCCCTTGAACGCTTAGCTGCTGTGCGCGTATTGTCAGCGTACCGGCTGCGCCAGCTGCGCGCTCACTCTCTGTTGTCCGCTCACTATCTCCTGAGCGCGATAGCAGTCGACTTCCATTAAGCAGTGATAGAGGGCCGTTAACTGCTATCGAAAGGTCACCGCCATCACCCATAGCAAAAGTATCCGTCGAGATGATTGAATTGTTCACACTTAGATTGGCAGATGCCAAGATAGAGATGCCTTCTCCTAGCGAGCTGCCGTTGTTCTCGCTAAATATCTCGCTGGGAAACTCGCCATCGTCTAGAATCTGGATCTGTTGTCCAGCTAAGACAATTTGTCCACTGACGTTGTCTGAGTTGCCTGCGATTGAGCTGGTGTCTAGCACTCCACCCAACGCGTCAATATTACTCAGGCGTAGCTCTGAAAAATTTTCTTGGTCTATATCAAAGCGGGACACCAAACTCTCGTCTGAAGGCACCAACTCGATTCTGCTACCCGGTGCGAGACTTACTAGCTCAATTCGACCAGAAGGAATAATCGCACCGCCCCCCGGCAACGTAATTTCATTCCCTGCGAATAGCGCCGTTTCATTTTGATTAAATGACAAAAATTGACTACCTATTTCAATCTTTCCGGCAGTTTCTCCTAACGACAGTCCAATCGGCTGGCTGACTGTTAAAAGCGGTACAAGCTGAGGATCAAGCGTACTAAACTCGACGCCATCAGTGAACGTCAGCGATTCAGCTGTGCTGACCATTACCGATCCGTCAATATCAATAAAAGATTCGGGGCCAAACACCACCCCGGCTGGATTAATTAGGAAAAGATCGACCGCGCCAGTGCTAATCGTCCCATCAATCTGCGAAAGGGTTCCTCCAGTTACCCGACCAAAAATGGTGCTGATGTTGCTATCGGTGATGAATTCTGCTGTCTGCCCAGTCCCAACTGAAAAGCTATCGAAGCTATGAAACAACAATTGATCGCTAGCGCCTCTAGTCGCACCGTCTCTAATCTCGAAGATGCCATTGCCAGGAGCGATATCAATGGGCTCTACGCTAGTGCTTTCACTGCCTAGGCTCTGATCTTCAGCAACTTGAGCGGCGACTTCGGCTGCGCTTAGAATTGCTGAAGTCGCCACTGCTGCCATGACAACAAGACGCAGCAGGCCGGCAGAGTACAGTGAGCAAAGGTGCCGTCGGGAAGAGCCGGTTGACAAATCACTATTACAAAGAAGGTAATTAAGTGGCATGGGTGTATCTACTGACGAATACAAAGCGCGACTTGATAGAGCGATTGGTTAACCCTACCAAGCCTTGCTCACTTAATGACAACGATAGTGATTAAGAAGACCGTAAATCTACAGAGAACCTGCGGAGAGAATTGGAATTCCTTCGACGATGGACTGCCAGATTTGGCCGAAGCTTGTCCGCTTTGCACGGCGGCTATCGGAGCCAATCTGCTGCGGTTCTCGCTCACGGACGTCCACTTTGACCACGCTACAGGGGTTGTCTGAGACTAGCTGGTATGGCTGTGCATTAGGCACATAGGATCCAACTGCTGCCAGTTCGGTTACATCCGTCAGCGAAGGGCACTTGCGAGTAGAGAACGGTGCATACGGACTGAGTAAATCGGGCATGTCCCCCTTCCCAATATGATTAGAGATAGGGAAGCCAGTGGCCTGCTGATTGACCCGAGAGTAGCCCAGCGCATGACCCACTTCATGCATTGCAACCGTGAATAAATCGACTACGTAGGCATTGGGTAGCTCTGCTATTAGCGCTGAGCTTTGCTGGGCTCTAGGAGAAGAGGATGCGATCGCCTCAATCGGACCAAACACGGCAGAATTAAACGGGTCAGACTCGAGGAGCAGCTTAACCGGCACGTCCTGTATCTGACCAGTTGTCTCGTCAATGCGATGAACACTCATCTGGCCACTGTTAAACAGGATGGTCGCTTCGGTACGATCGGCTTCGCTACAGACACTGGCATCAGGCTTGCCAGGCGCGCCGCAGATATGCAGCGCCAAAACCTCATCATCTATCGAGGGGAAGTCTGTTGCAGGTGACTGGCGCAGCTTTATCAGCTCTGCTGGATCGCTCTGGGCCAAACCGTCTTCGGCTAAACCGTCTTGAGCAGAATCGGTCTGCTCAACTGTTTTCATACCACCGACTAGACCCCCCATCAAGAGGTTCTGTGTATGAGTTTGCTCGCCAATGCCAAAGTCGGCCCAGCCAACAGTCACATTAAACACTGGGATCGTCGAATCTTCGAACGCACTCTCCCAGACATCAATGGCATTATTTACCAGCTCGACAATGTCAGCTGGATTGTCTGAAGCCCCTTCCACATCTGTGAATAAGTTGGGGTTGGCTGAGTCCATATCTTGAATTATCAGCGTCTTTTTATTGAGGGTGCCGCCATCTTGTAAAAGCAGGGGATCGCAGGTGGGATCTTGGGCACAAGAAGTCCCATTGCCACCGCCCCCAGAGCTGCCGCCAGCTCGGTGCCTTGCGTATGCCGGAGAACTGTCTGCTAGGAATAGGACAATCACCAAAACGATGCTCAATAGGCAGCGCATGATCGAAGGCTTAAAATTCATTGTTTGCATTCTTTAAAGAACGAGAATGAGGATAGAAAAATGAATGGAATTTTCGCGAGATGCACATGAATTGAACATTGCCAAACAAAGTTTGATAGGGATCTTTAGCAATGTGCTTTTGAATTCTCAGGGAATGTTTAAAGTTTTCTGCAATGACTTTACACACGCCCAGAAAAGTTGGTTTGGTAACAGCTATAGCCTCTACTGTGGATGTAAAGTCACAAACAGGTTGCTTGGTTTAGCAGATTATCAATTTTTAATAGCAATTTGCATGTGCTGCGGCGTAGGCACTACTCTGAAAGACTAAAGTAACAATGGGAATCAAGATAGGCAGAGTAGCTCAGCTATAGAAACTCCCGGTTCTGCGCTGATATTTCTGCACTGTTAGGTATTTCTGCACTGTTAGCAGTCTGCACTGTTAGCAAAGAGCGTTTAGCCAAGAGCGTTTAGCCAAGAGCGTTAAATAAACTCACTAAGTTCTAGTTGCCGACGCCCTCTCCCCAACCCCTCTCTCAAGTTTGGAAATACCTGCTTAGCGTACACATCGAGACCCACCCCGACCTACGCTAAAGCCTTACCTGATTAGCTTGCGGCTCCCTAAAGTGGATCGCCCAAAGCTCTCAAACTCCACCTAGCCGGATTTCATTTACCCAAGTTCACGAATTAACGCTTGTCCTATCAAGGCTGTTCTGATGGATAGAAGAGTCACTCTAAAACTGAATCAAGGCAGCCTGTCGTCGGGTTTCTCGGTCACCCTGTTGATGGGCGATGGGGGGCCGATGCCATCTGTCGATATCTTCGGCAGGCTACCTGCTGCGCCTCACTTGCAGACGCTGTATCGGCAGTGGCAGCGGACCTATCGACACCTGGGTGCGACTACTCGCCTAGAGCCTGCGCCCATCGCCTATCAAAAGAATGTTTCGTTGCTCAGTGACTGTCGCGAACAGGCGAGCGAGCTGTGCGATGCGTTTGATCGGTGGCTACAGGCAGACTCATTTCGCTGCATCAGAGACAAACTGCTAGAAAAGCTCAACGCGGCGGATACGGTTCGGCTGGTTTTGCAAACTGAACCTGGCATTGTACAGCGGCTGCCGTGGCATCTGTGGGAGCTGTGCGATCGCTACCCCAGGCTAGAAATCACCCTCAGCCCCTCCGCCTACGAAAAGAACGCCATCCCCAGCGCCCGCCTCGGCAGCAAAATTCGTATTCTGGCCATCATCGGGCAAAGTCAGGGCATCGATCTTAGAACCGACAAGGACTTGCTCAATCGTCTACCCAATGCCGAAGTCTGCTTTCTAACCGAGCCCAATCTAAAGACGCTCAGTGAGGCGCTGTGGGACGCCAAAGGCTGGGATATTCTATTTTTTGCTGGGCACAGCGCTACTAAATCGCTGAAGGAATCTATCAAAGCGGCTCTGCCGAATAAGAATTTGCCCGCAGGGATGCACTCTGATGAAGCGCAGCAGGCAGACCCTCCGCCAATTACAACTGAAGGCGAGCTGTATGTCAGTGAAGCGGCCCCTTTGATTCTATCTTCGCTAGAAAACCCGTTAAAAAAGGCAGTAGCCAACGGTCTCAAGATTGCTATTTTCAATTCTTGTGACGGTCTAGGGCTAGCCTATGCGCTGGCCGAGTTCAAGATTTCTCAGATCGTAGTCATGCGCGAACCCGTTCCTGATCGGGTTGCTCATACATTCCTAAAATTTTTTTTAGAGACATTCTCTCGGGGCGAATCGCTGGCTCTATCCGTACGAGATGCCAGAGAAAAGCTGCAAATCCTAGAGTCCGAGTTCCCTTGCGCCTCTTGGCTGCCAGCGCTCTACCAAAATCCTGCCGAAGCGCCGCCTACCTGGCAAACACTGCGATCGCACATCACCAAGCAGACCCATCAAAAGCATCAATTCGCAGGCGCGGCCTACCTGCTAGCCACAGCGCTGGTATTGATCTTCCGGGCGTTAGGCGGCTTTCAGAGTATGGAGCTACGGGCATTAGATCTGCTGTTGCGGCTGCGGCCACACGAAAGCCCCGACAATCGTATAGCGCTGATCACGGTAGACGATGCGGATCTATTAGCCCAAGATCCCGAAGATAGAAGAGGTTCCCTATCCGACAGTGACTTGCACCAACTGCTGACCATTCTCAATCCGATGGCGCCTCGCACGATTGGACTAGATATCTACAGAGACTTTCCAGTGCGGAAAAACCAACCCGAGCTAAAGGTAGCGCTAGAGTCGCAAGAAAATCTATTCGGCGTGTGTAAAAGCCGTGATGACTCGGTCGATAGCAAGGGAATTCCGCCACCGCCAGAGATGACAGGCCCGTATAGAACAGGCTTTAGCGACTATCTAACCGACCCAGATGGCATCGTTAGAAAGCAGCTGCTGTCCATGCAGCCAGATCCGGCCTCTCCTTGCAAGGCCAAGTTCGGCCTGGCGATGATGCTGGCGAGTCACTATTTGTTAGAACAGGAAGCAGAACAGGGAATCGAACAGGAAGCAGAACAGGGAATCGAACAGGGGGCAGAACAGGGGCTAGAACAAGAGGCAGAACAGAGGATTGTTGATTTTGACCAGGACAACAGGCTGATCATTGGCGATCTGTTGCAGCGCCCTTTCGAGCGCGGTGACGGCGGCTATGTCAACAGCCCTGACCAAGGCTGGCAGACGCTGCTAAACTATCGCAGCTTGCCAAAGCTAGAGGACATTGCCGAGCAAATTTCGCTGACAGAAATACTCTCAGGGCAAGTCGATCCAGAATCGATCCGCGATCGCATTGTCATTATTGGCAGCACGGCTAGCGGCTTTGACGACGACCGCTGGCTGACCCCCTACAGCCAGGGCGCTGAAGAAACGACTAGAGGCATATTCGTTCAGGCGCATATGGTCAGTCAGCTAATTAGCGCTGCTCTAGACGGTCGGCCCCTCATTCAGACCTGGCCGCGCTGGGCCGATATGTTCTGGATTCTAGGCTGGAGCGGGGGTGGTAGCCTGCTGATGGTTTTGCTGGGTCGCGATCGCAATCATTTCTTGAGCAAGCTGGCTTTGAGTTTGCTAGTCAGTCAGGCCGCTCTGTTTGGGATTTGTTGGCTGCTATTGTCTAGAGCGTACATTTGGGTGCCCTGGGTGCCTGCGGCGATCGCCCCTGTCGCCGTTGCGGGCACCACCCTCGTGCTCAATCGCGTTAACCCTACTTCCGCTAGTCCGCCCTCTCACACCAACTACCTACCCAAGTTCTCAGAGATCCCGTCATGAAACCCGCTCAGATCGTCCTTTCACTATTTGGCTCGCTTTCTTTGCTATCGACAGGCATAGCCGAGGCGCAACTCTCTCCAACAGTGCCGCTACAGTTCGTGCCGCCCGCAGCCCCCGAACGCGGTCGGCCACCGGGTAGGCGTCAGGGAGGTGCTAGCCGGGGCGGTTGTCACATTGCGAGTCAGCCACCGCTAACGGCGATGGTTCCGTTCAATCTAGAACCGACTCTAGAAGCGACAAATCGTGAGATGGCTAATAGTTCAGCAGCGGTAACGGACAAGGAAGTCAGCCGGGCAGCGCAGTCTTCGGGCAGTCAGTCGGCTGTCTTTAGTCTGACGACGCAGGCGCATCCCTCTTTCTGGTTTTACGTTCCCTACTCGCTAGAGACGACGCCATTAGAATTTGTTCTACAAGATGAAAACAACAATACGCTATATCAAGAGCGCGTTTCTGTTGAAGCGTTTGAGAGTCAGCTTCAGGATTCTGATAGCGAGGGTGGCATTGTCCAGGTCGCTCTGCCTGATTCTGCGCCTGCATTAGAGTCAGGCAGGACCTACCGCTGGTTCTTTATGGCCTATTGCGATGCGGACAATCCTAGCTATGTGGAAGGATCGGTGATGCGATCGCCCCTTTCCGACACTTCTGCCGACGCACTAACGACTGCAACCACAAGAGAGCAGGCTTCCTTCTATGCCCAGAACGGTATCTGGCAAGAAGCGTTGACAGTCTGGGCCGAGCATTACAAAGAGAATCAGGCCAATGCGGCTATTTCTAATGACTGGGAGAGTTTGCTGGAATCTGCGAATCTAGGACACCTGACGGGGCAGCCGCTGATGTGCTGTTGTTCTGTGGAATAGCGATCGCTGTAGTTTTGCGATTGACTGAATTAATTATGCGGGCCAGAAGTGGCAAGAGCTATGGATAACTCAGAATTGCTACATATTTCTCTAGTCCGAGCGGTAAGGCGACGACAGGGATTCGGCATTTTGTTTTTACAATGTTCGCCTGTTTACGGACAAGCAGTATTGTCCCGACTGCAAGCGGACGTGCCACAGAAAAAGATGGGTCAAATTACTTTGACCAAGGAGTCTAGAACTTTATTCAGACAGGTTGCCGACAGAGAAGATGTCAACGAGCTGGATGTGCTGTTTGTCTTCGGAATAGATGAAGTGCTGGCTCCTTATTCAGAACAAGTAGGTACCTTGGAATCCGAAAGGGATCTACATGAAATGATGAAGGTACTTCCGCCTATCCTGAACCATCTAAACCTACTGAGAGAGAATTTTCTTGTCCGGTTTCCTCATATCTGCTTCGTCTATGTGGTGTCGCCTTTTTCGCTACGGTTTTTTATGTATCGGGCAATTGACTTTTTTGCTTGGCACTCAGGCATATGGCGGTTTTCGGCATTCTCACAGGCGAAACTAATGCAGAGCGGTAGAATAGCCGAGACGTAGGCTGCACTGCCCTAGCTAGCGGTTGTAATTCTTGTGCTTGAGCTTTTTCAAACCCTGTGGCAGTTTGCGCTTGATAATGCTGAGATCGCTATATTTTTGATGACGGCTACGGCTGGCGGCGCGGCTTGGTTTGGCAAGCAGGCTTGGCAGCGATTTGCGCGTAGAAAAAAGCGACTGCCTCTCCCAGTCGATACGTTTCCCTTTACGGTGATTCCACCGAATACTGCGGATGTGGAGCGGCGGATCTATGCCAGTAAGCAGCAGACGCCAGACGATCCGCTGGCGGATTTTAATATTCCGTATCAGCAGCGGGTGAGCGAGCAGGATACGCAGCAGGTGCTGATGGAGCGGCTAGAGGCCAGACGCTGGCTGCTGATTTTGGGTCCGACGGGACTGGGGAAGACGAGGGAAGCGGGTAGGCTGGCGCAGGCTCACGCTCAGCAGGGCTGGACGGTGATGCGCCTAAACAATCATCAGCTGCTGACGGTGCCGGACAGCTTTCCGATCGATCGGCTAGAGCGGCAACCCAAGCTGCTGTTCGTTTTGGATAATTTGAATCAGGCGATGGTGTCTGGCCGGGTGGTGTCTGGCCGGGTAGCGGATGTGGCAGAGCCAGAATCGAAGGCGGCGCTGCTGGAATCGCCTTTGCAGATGCGGCTGCTAGAGACGCTGAAGTTCTATACGAACGTCTGCGGGGTGGACCGGGTGCGAGTGGTGGCGACAGCACGGAATGAAAAGGTGCGCACCGTAGAGGATTTGCCGAGTGAGTGGGAGAAGCTGGGCATCGAGAAATATGAAGAATTTTGGCAGCGTTTTGATCAGTACGAACTACCGGAGCCGGAGGATCGGGCGGTGGCTGGGATGCTGGCAGCGGCGGCGGCAGCGGCGGGGGTGGAGATCGAGAGTGATCTGTTAGAGATTGCACAGACGAATGACTGCACGTTTAGAAATCCGGTAGAAAACCTGGAACGGATCAAGAATCAGGGAGAGGCGCTGAGTGCCGGAACGTTTCAATCGACGCTGAGCGGAAGCTGGGAGCGTCGGTATCAGACGGTGAAAGAGAAGTATGGGCCCGTGGCGGGCTGTCTGTATGACAGTGTGGATTTGCTGCGGCAAGTGAATGTGGCGCTAAGTGCGGAATGGGTGCTGATGGTGGCACAGATTGTTGCTGGAGAGAGCGGCTGGCAGGGCTGGTGGCAGAATAGACGGCGGCGCAGCGTGTTAGAGACGCTAGAAACAACAGAGCGGATTCTAGAGCCTCGGGACGGTCAGATAGAGGCGAAGGGATACAGCGCTAGCTTGGAGCGATATTTTGAACAGATATGTCAGCAGCTATCAGCCAGAGTTGAACAGCAAGAGACTGTGAGCGTATTAATGAGTGTGCTGGTTGTAGCACACGAAAGAGAGAAGTATTCAACAGCTTTAGATTTGACTGAAAGAATGCTGCGGTTCTCTCCTGCTGCTGAAATCAGCTCTTTGTTGTTTTACGGCAAAGGCATAGCCCTGAGTGCGCTAGGTAGAAAGGAAGAAGCGATCGCCGCCTATGATCAGGCGTTAGCGATCAAACCCGACAAACACGAAGCGCTGAACAACAAAGGCGTAGACCTGAGTGCGCTAGGCAGAAATGAAGCAGCGGTAGCTGCCTATGACCAGGCGTTAGCGATAAAACCCGACAAACACGAAGCACTGTACAACAAAGGCATAGCCCTGAGTGCGCTAGGTAGAAAGGAAGAAGCGATCGCCGCCTATGACCAAGCCCTAGCGATCAAACCCGACTACCACGAAGCGCTGAACAACAAAGGCAATGACCTGAGTGCGCTAGGCAGAAAGGAAGACGCTGTCGCCGCCTATGACCAAGCCCTAGCAATAAAACCCGACTACCACGACGCGCTGAACAACAAAGGCGTTGCCCTCAGTGCGTTGGGCAGAAATGAAGACGCTGTCGCCGCCTATGACCAAGCCCTAGCAATAAAACCCGACAAACACGAAGCACTGTACAACAAAGGCGTTGCCCTCAGTGCGCTAGGCAGAAATGAAGACGCTGTCGCCGCCTATGACCAAGCCCTAGCGATAAAACCCGACTATCACGACGCGCTGAACAACAAAGGCGTAGACCTCAGTGCGTTGGGTAGAAAGGAAGAAGCGATCGCCGCCTGTGACCAAGCCCTAGCGATAAAACCCGACTATCACGACGCGCTGAACAACAAAGGCAATGCCCTCGGTGCGTTGGGCAGAAAGGAAGAAGCGATCGCCGCCTATGACCAAGCCCTAGCGATAAAACCCGACAAACACGAAGCGCTATACGGCAAAGGCTATGCCCTCGGTGCGTTGGACAGAAAGGAAGAAGCGATCGCCGCCTACGACCAGGCGCTAGCGATAAAACCCGACTATGCCTCCGCTTGGTACAACAAAGCCTGTTGCTATGCACTGAACAAACAGATAGATAAAGCGCTCTACTGCCTACACAAAGCCATCATGTTAGAAGGTGGTACGAAGTATATTGAGATGGCTAAGACCGACACTGACTTTGACCCCGTCCGCAACCATCCAGACTTTCAAAGTCTATTACGGGAAAGCTGACAACGCTTAGTCAAGGTCAAACGATGAATCGCACTATTCAATCACAGTCTGTTGTTACGAAACAAAGTCCTGTAAGTACAAGCAATGCCCATTCTACTAAGGCACAGAAACTTGAGAGTTTTGGTTAATCCGGGCGATCACAATCCTATACATGTTCATGTCGTTAGCGGTGAGCTAGAAGTGAAGATAGATATCTCTGGAGATGAAGCACAGGTGTAAAAAAAGGCCGCAAGCATCAAAGTACTACGACCGCCAAACATACGAAAGAAGCAATTGCTCTGTGTCAGGCTAATTTGTCATACTTGAAAGTAGAAGCTGCGAAGTACTATGTCTAACGAAGCGTTGAAACTAGCTAAGAGCGTTACCTACGACATCGCCACTAAAGAAGTCGTTGTGATTTTGAGAGACGGTTCTCGTCACGCTTGGCCAGTACGTCTGCTAGAGATGGTAAAGAGTGAGGCGCACGGCTGGATACCTCTAGACGATGTGACAGATCAACAGCTACTGGATGTGCAAGTATATGGCGGCGGGCGTTACATCCTGTGGGACGAGCTAGGACAAGCTTTCAAGATAGTGGATTTGCTCTCTGGCGTGTATGGACGCGAGGAATGGATGCAGAAGCTAATGGCAACCGTGCCGTGACGGTGTGATGAATTGAATGAGAAGCGATCGCACCTCACAAAGCAGCAGCCAACCGCTGTGAAATGCGATCACAACCATCCCAGTCAAACCTAGAGCTGCTTTCTTAACAAGCTCATCGCCTCCCCTTGCGCGGGCGTAATCACCAGCGGCTCCTCAATCGTCAGTACCGGACTCCACAGAATCGTTTCAGTGTAGTGCAGCGTATGCAACAGATGAATAGTCTGACGAATAGCTTCGGGCTTACCGAGCAGAATATGCCGGATCGATTCACCGGGAGCGCCGCCGGATGGCGTCAAATGCGGCAGCGGTGAAGATTGCAGGACGGCAGATCGCAGACCGCCTACAGTAGGGCGATCGGCGAGGAAAGTTGTGAGTTTCATGGGTTTTCTCCGATGTGTTTGGGTTGCTCGCAGGCATGGTCAAAATTGACCGCCACAGCAAGCGGGGAAGAAAGCCCCACGAAAAACTCAAGCCACCCCAACTTGCTAAAAGTCAGGGTGGCTGTGGCATCATGTCCACAACCTCCATACCTGTGTGCTCAGTCTTGGGGGCTAGCTGGCGATGGTCTGTTGGTAGCAGCCATCGTCAGCGGCTTAAATTTTTCGGGGCGGGTTTGGCTGCTAGCTATATTCGCCTATTCAGCAACGAGGCCGATGAAGCAAAAGTCGCTAGCGCCGTAAGAGTCACACTATCGCCTTTGTTTTTGTCCTGTCAATTATTTGACAGAGAATCCTTACAATTTACGCAAGAAAGAAAATGTCAAATCATACAATCGCTCAAAAGTCTCCCAACTCACGCCTTCTAGCAAAACGCGCGTTTCTACCGCTACTGTTGGCTGGGCCTGAGGAGAAACCATCACAAACCTAGGGCGATCCATCGTCCACAAAGGTTAACACGAAACTTCAGCACAAAGATTGATATCTCGATAGCGAAATGTATTCTTCGTCACTAATATGAGACGATCGTCGCAGCCGTTGAGTTTGCTTGTGTATGGCATCGTCAAAGCACCCGAGAAAACAGCGCCGAAGAAAGGAGGACAACCCGCTCAGGCGCGAACTCAATGACTTGGTACGCGGAATTTGCGGTGGCTTTCTGTTTGGGATTCCTTTGCTCTACACGATGGAGGTCTGGTGGATTGGCTCGTCGGTGTCGCCGCCTCAGCTAGCGGGCGTACTGCTAACGACTCTGTTGGGCACCTACTTGCTTAGTCGTACGGGGGGCTTTCGCAAGTCGCAGGCCACGACGGAACGCGAGGCATTGGCAGATGCGGTGGAGGCGATCGCGCTCGGCATCCTCTGTTCTTTTACTATGCTAGCTATCCTTCGCCAAATCACCTCCGAGACCCGCTTCAGCGGAGCCCTCGGTCAAATCGTTTTTGAAAGTGTTCCTTTCTCACTGGGGGTCGCGCTTGCCAATCAGTTCCTACGTAATTCAGAAGCGTCAGACTCGACCCCTGCCAAACAGTCAGCACCTAGCAAAGTAGATCGCTTTTTTCCAGAAGACAACCTCAACGAAACTATCTCGGATATCGGCGCAACCATTCTAGGCGCAGTGATTGTAGCCTTCAGCATTGCCCCTACTGATGAGGTCACCGTCTTGGTTGCTGCGATAGATGGCCCATGGCTGCTGCTAACAGTACTTGTTTCGCTACTGCTGTCCTACAGCATTGTCTTCCAGGCAAACTTTACTCGCCAAGATCAGCGCCGCCTTCAGTCTGGCTTCTTTCAAGGACCGCTAAGCGAAACTGTTTTCTCTTATCTGCTCTCTCTAATGGCCGCTGGCTTGATGCTCAGTTTCTTCGGCAAGCTAGACCCTAACGCCCCGATCGAGCTTGCCTTTCGACAGATATTGATTTTGGGTCTGCCGGCTACTGTGGGCGGCGCTGCTGGGAGACTAGCCGTATGAGCAGTTCTTTAAAGGACAAACCAGAATCCGCTCAGCCAGAGTCGCGCTCTACGGCTGAGCGAGTAAGCTTTTTGATTGCATTGACTATCTTGCTTGGCATTATTGTCAGTGTGGGATATCTGTGGGTGAGCGATCGCAACCAAACTCCACCCGTTCTAGAAATATCGACCGACAGCATCGAACAGCGCAAATCTAGCTACTACGTCCCGTTTGCTATCACTAATCTTGGTGGCAAAACCGCAGCCACTGTTCAAATCGTCGCCGAACTACGCATCGACAACGAGATTGTGGAATCTAGCGAACAGACTATAGATTTTCTCTCTCGTGAGGAAGAAGCCGAAGGCGCGTTTATTTTTACTCGAAATCCCAGTGAAGGCGAGCTAACGGTTAAAGTGACTAGCTATCTAGACCCTTAGTGGCTGCTTTAGGATTTGGCATCGGACATAGCGCTGCGGGCCATCGATGCGATCGCCTGGTCGGTCGCCTTCGGTAGCTGATAATACTTGCCGCCTGCCGTCTTCGCCAGCTCCTTACCAAAGCCCGTAGACACAAACTTTCGCTCTGTATCAATCACCAGCATCTGATAGCCAGTCGCGCGAATACTCCCGGCGATTTCCAACAGTTCCGCCTTCAGATCCGGCTTCTCTCCGGTTTCGTCCGGTTCATCGCCCAAAGACCGAGCCAGCGGTACATTCCCCCGCCCGTCGGTAATCGCCACAATCACCACGCTGCCCACATCACCAGACTTCTGTGCGTTGGTGCCTACCCGCACCGCCTGTACCAGTCCATGCGCCAGAGGCGATCCGCCGCCGCAGGCCATTGTCTCTAGCCTTCGCTTCGCCGAGGTAATTGATCTAGTCGGTGGTAGCAGTACTTCGGCCTGCTCACCACGAAAGGGAATCAGCGCCACCTGATCGCGGTTCTGATAGGCGTCGGTCAGCAGGCTCAGCACCGCACCTTTGGCGTTCTGCATTCTGTTCAACGCCATCGAGCCGGACGCATCTACAACAAAGATAATCAGAGAACCCGCCTTGCGAGCCAGCCGCTTAGCGCGAATGTCTGATTGTTCGACAATTACCTTGCGATCGGGCTGACGCTCGCGGCGAGCCTTTTGATAAGGGGCAGCGGCGCGAAGGGTGGCGTCTACCGCAATCCGGCGAGCCTGACCAGACGGGATAAAGGGCTTGATGTATCGGCCTCTCTCATCCGAGAAAATGACGCTGTTCTTGCCCGAAGCCCCCTGCTTGGTTCTGCTCTCAGCAAAAGACATCAGGTTTTGGTCCATCACCACACCTTCTGCATCAAAGACGAACTCTTCAGGAATAGAAGGCGGCGTTTCCGGCTGTTCTTCCTGTTCTTCATTTTCTTCTTCGCTGTCAGAATCGTCTTCTTGATTGTCGTCAGCGTCTTCTTGCTGCTGATCTTGTGGCGGCGGTGGCGGTGGGGGTGGCTGCTGCTCGTCGTCCATCGGGGGAATTGAGCTAGAGCGCGGCACGATCACTAGCTCCACGGCGCTACGCAAATCATCAGCATTGACCGTAGCTCGGCCATCGAGAGCGGCGCAGGCTTTGGCAACGCGCACCGCGAATAGCTCGGCCCGATGACCCATCACGCCGCCACGCATGGCTTCAGTGACTAGATAGCTAATCTGGTCGGTAGTGATGGTGACATCTTTTAGCCACTCACGCGCTAGCACAATCTGAGTTTTGAGCGTGTCAATTTCTTCTTCAAAGTCGGCGAGGAATGCCTTGGGATTGTTGGCAAAGCTGTTGACCTGTTCGACGGCGGCGACCCGGTCTTCTAGGGTGAGTTCTGCGTCTGCTGAGAGTGCGATCGCAATTCGATCCAACAGATGCTCCCGCAAATTCCCCTCTTCCGGGTTATAAGTGGCAATCATCAACGGCTGACAGGGATGCTCAAAGCTAATTCCTTCTCTTTCGATCTGGTTTCGCCCTTCTGTCAGCGTCGTCAACAACAGATTGCTAATCTGATCATCCAACAGATTAAGCTCATCGATATAGAGCACGCCTCGATGCGCCTCAGCTAGCAATCCCGGCTGAAAGACACTTTCCCCTAGCCGAATAGACTTGGCCACATCCACCGAACCTAGCAGCCGATCCTCAGTCACCCCCAAAGGAACTTGAACAAACGGCGCCTTGATGACTTTAGTGGGTAGTTCCTCAAAAGGCGTCTCAGATGCGAACCGACCTGCGGTCTCGTCATCCCACTCCGATGGCTTAGTCGGATCGCAGTTACAAGAATCTTCAATAATCTCAATCGGCGGCAGCAGTTGATAAAGTGCCCTAGCCAAGACAGACTTAGCTGTTCCTCGGCGTCCGGCAATCACCACACCGCCTAACCCTGGATCTACCGCCGAGAGCAGCAGCGCAAACTTAATCGAATCCTGGCCCACAACGGCCATCAGCGGAAAGGTATCAGGATTGTTGTTAGTGAGCAGCGCTGGCATGAGAGAGTGCTTTGTACCTTAAGTGGACCGACGACCCGAACTACTGCCGGGAATAATTGGAATCTCGACTGCCTCACGAAACTCCTCAACGCTTTCGTCAAACTGGATTGGCAGTACGCCCACCACGTTTTCATGAGGACGGGGAATGATCACCCAGGTTTCTAAAACGCCACCCGGCGCGTTTTGAGCGGCTTCTACACCTGCTTCCATGGCAGCTTTGACTTCTGAAACGTCACCGCGAATATTGATGCAGAACCGGGCACTCCCCGCTCGAATGTAGCTCACTAGAGTCACCCGGCCCGCCTTGACCATCGCGTCCGCAGCGGCTAATACGGGAGGAAATCCCTTTGTCTCAAGCGATCCAACTGCCTGTGGCATCTAAACTCTCCAAAACAACACAATCGGCGGTACTTTCACAGCGATACTTTCATTGAGTAGTAGCAATGATTACGCTTTACTAATCCATAGTCGATTGTACGGGAGAAGGGTAAAGGGCTCAATCAAACTGCCAAGCAAGCCACTGTCGGACAAGCTATCTCGGCGGAGCCATCCCAATTTGTTCGGCAAAAGGCATGGCCGTTTCTGTAAAGTCTAGCTCTAGCGTGGAGATAACGTTTCTAGTCGGATTGGGAATCAGGGTATGCGCATAGGCCCCGTCTCCATAGCAGGCGTTGGCCGCTTTGAGCCCCGCCTCTAGAGCCCGTTTGACCTCAGCGGTAGGACCGCGCACGACTACATACTGGTGGCCGCTATCAGCCGGAGCGATTTTGATCAAAGTGACTCGCCCGGCTTTGACCATGGCATCTGCCGCTGCGAGGGAGGCGGGGAATCCGTGGGTTTCGATGGTGACGACGGCGATAGACATGAGAGGAAGAATGAAGTAGGAATGAAGAATGGGCTGCGGGTGGGTTGCTCGCATTACTGATTAATCATACGCCCTAGCCTGAATGAGGAGCCAAACACTTCATCGTTCATCCTTCTGACTTCATACCTTAATTCCACTCGGTCTGCCTTGGGTGGCGATGATGCGATCACATCCCGATTCCGGATAGGCCCAGGCGTAATAGCTCTCCTTCGGATTGCCCCAGCACAGCAGCAGATACAGTTCACTGCGGGTGGCTTCTGCATCGGCCCATTCTGCGTTTTCGATTAGGGTTTCGACGCGCTCTGAAGTGATGGGTTCGGGAGGATTGCCCGCTCGCCAGAGGCTAAGGCCCGCGATCGCCCGCCGCCAGAATGAGATCACTACGCCTTTAGCCGCGCCGAGTCTGAGCTTATCTTCGGCAGTGGCGGTTAGCTGCGGATGAATTTCTGGAAAGCGCACGGACTCTCCTTTGAAGCGGCATTCTCGCCAGACGATTCCCGAGACGCCCTCAGCAATTTGATACTGATGAATCTGTTCGCGAAAGTCTCGAAAAGCGTATATTTGGCTGAGCTTTTGGGGACCGATAGCTTTGGCAATTACAGGATCGTCGATGCGGCGATCGGTGCTTAGGAGTAGGCGATCGCCTCTAACAGCGGCTTTCATCTCAGCATCGAGGATGTCTAATAGCTGCGCGGTGGTGTAGGCCATAGCTCGCTGAGGTGATTGCTGAAATGATTGCTGAGAAGTCTGGGGTTATCTTAGCAAGGCGCGGCAGGGGCAAACTCGAAGACCGTTAGGAAAACTGTTTTAGTGCCTGGTTCAAAAGCGCATAGAAGCCTTCAGCGTCGACAGTCTCTACAACCTGTACGTTCGAGCCTGCGCCACCGCCATACCAATCTACGACCGTCCGTCCCAAGGTGTGCTCGCCTGTGGTTTCTATGTCCACGCCGACTGTTCGAGTCGTGAACAGATCGGGGCGGTGCATATACGCCAGCACGCAGGGGTCATGTAGCGGACCGCCTGGCAGGCCATAGCGTTCTAAATCAGACTCTCCATAGAATTCCAGCATGCCAGCAGCGGCAGTACTGACCGGGTTGCCGATAGCGCGAATATCGGCTAGGCGTTTGGGTGTGGTCAGCACCTGATGGGTGGTGTCTAGCGTGATCAAAGTGGTGGGAATGGCTGCTTCTAAAACGACTTTGGCCGCATGGGGATCGACGTACATATTGAATTCGGCAGCGGCCGTGATATTGCCCTGACTCATGCTGCCGCCCATAATCACTAGCTGCGCAATTTTTTCGGCGATTTGTGGGCATTTAATCAAGGCGATCGCAAGATTAGTCAGTGGCCCCAATGCGGCAATGCGTAAGGGCTCAGCCGCGCTAAGTAGCTGTTCTATGAGAAAATCTACGCTGTGTTGAGAAGCGTCAGTCGGACCTGGCTCGGGAAAAGTGGCGCCTTTGAGTCCAGTAGCACCATGAATGTCTTTGGCAGTTGTGAGCGGCTTGAGCAAGGGGCGAGGACAGCCTGCAAAGACAGGAATATCCAGGCGACCAGCTAGGGCACAAATCTTGCGAGCGTTGGTATAGGTGAGCGAAAGGGGAACGTTTCCGGCGACGGTGGTGATTCCTAGGATAGGCAGGTCTAGGCCGATGGCCAAAAGGATGGCGATCGCGTCGTCCACGCCCGGATCGCAGTCAATGATAATAGGTGCTGGCATAGCGACATCCGTTTTAAGATAGTTTAGAAGCCACAGAGACAAGGCCACAGAGACAAGGCTGCAGAAACAAGATAGTGATCTGGCTTGTCTAGAGTATTTCATACGGTATATTGCGGCGATGGTAACAGCTCAAAACTCAGCGAGACGAGTAATTATTCAAAGGCGTGCGTGCTTAACAGTGCTGTCGTTAGTGCTCTCCGGCTGTGCGGGTAGCGGGCTAGGCGATCGCCTAGGCAGAAGTCTAGAACCCGATCCTCAACTAGCTGAACGGGCTGAAGGCGCCGACGGAAGCGATGCAGTCGCTGATGAGCCGACTTCTGAGCGCCCGCCAGTCAGCATAAACCCCGTGGTCGATACTAGCGAAGCCGACAGCGAAGAAGACGACTCCGCAACAGCAACTGAGCCAGACGCAAACCCGTCTACAGCCGCTAATCCTACAGCGACAGCTGGAGACTACACGGATATCGGCAAAGCACCAGAAGAGATTCGGCTTTACCTGCGCGAATTGCTAGAGCTAGAACTGCTGAAGGTGCGCCCACCGCTGGTCAGCGCCGTCCCAGAAGGTACCACTCCACCCCCACCGCCAAAACCCAACGAGTTTCGCCCCAACCAGGCCACAACTAGGCGCGAATATGCCCGCTGGCTGCTAGCAGTAAACAATCGGTTCTATCAAAGCAATCCCAATCGCAGAATTCGAGCGGGCGTCACCAGCAGTCAGCCCGTCTTTCAAGACGTTCCGATTAGCGACCCTGACTTCGCTGCCATCCAGGGCCTAGCTGAAGCAGGCATTATCCCCAGTCCGCTCACTGGCAGCAGCACCACACTCACCTTCCGTCCGGATGCCCCCTTAACTCGTAAAGACCTGCTGCTGTGGAAAGTGCCGCTAGACACCCGGCAGCCATTGCCCAGTGCTACGACCGAATCGATCCAGCAGGCTTGGGGCTTCCAAGATGCCGATAAGGTTGAGCCTAGAGTCTCTCAGGCGCTGCTAGCTGACTATCAGCTAGGCGATTTTTCAAACATTCGCCGCACCTATGGCTATACCACCCTGTTTCAACCCGATAAAGCCGCTACTCGCTCTGAGGCTGCTGCCGTGCTTTGGCGATTTGGCAACCCAACCGAGGGCATCACCGCCACCGAAATCTTGAACCCTACCGCCGAGACGAATAGACCTAACAGCACAGACGCTGACAGCATAGACAATGAATGATTCCACCACCGCTCAAGAGGATGTTGAAGCGGAACGCGACCCCTGGGATGACGACCGCTTCTTCGACACGATTGCCGAGCTGGTGATGCTGCACTCGCCCAGCGGTGTGGAAGGCGAGGTGAATGACTACCTGCTCGCTAGGCTCTCGGCATTGGGCGTAGAGCATTGGCAGGACGAAGCCGATAACGTAGTGGCCAAGCTCTCTGCTAGAGCAAGCAAGAATACAGAGACAAAACCGCAGGCTGAGCAAAGTCGTAACGCCGAAGGCGAGGCGAAGCCAACGCGAAGCGTCTCGGAACGAGAGAGCCTGGTGATTACCGGTCACAAGGACGAGATAGGTGCGATTGTCAAAGGGGTTGAGCGCAATGGCCGAATTTCGGTACGAGCCTTGGGTGGCGCGTATCCGTGGGTCTATGGTGAGGGCGTGGTGGATTTGCTGGGCGATCGCACTACAGTCAGCGGCATTCTCAGCTTTGGTTCACGCCACGTCTCTCACGAATCACCCCAAAAGCGATTCCAAGAAGGAAAAGCAGTAGAATGGCCCCTCGCCTGGGTAGAAACCAAGCTATCCGTGAGCGAGCTGCGATCGGCAGGCGTGCGGCCAGGCACCCGGATGGTCGTCGGCAAGCATCGCAAACGCCCCTTTCGGATGGGCGACCATATCGCTAGCTATACCCTGGATAATAAAGCGTCTTTGGCAATTTTGCTGGCGCTAGCCGAACAGGTCAAATCGCCGCCGATAGACGTGTATCTGGTCGCTTCCGCCAAAGAAGAAGTCGGCGCAGTCGGCGCACTGTACTTCACCCAGCGTAATCATTTCGATCAGATGATCGCGCTAGAGATCTGTCCGCTAGCGAGAGAATATCCGCTGATTGATTCGCCCACACCAGCACTGTTCTCACAAGATAGCTACGGTCTCTATGACGAAGGGCTAAACAGAGAAATTATGGCGGCTGCAGAGCAGATGTACTTGCCCTTGCAGGTCGCTGCGATTGATGGATTTGGCAGTGACGCTTCGATTGCGATGAAGTTTGGCCATGTTGCTAGGGGCGCTTGTCTAGCCTTTCCTACCGAGAATACGCATGGCTATGAGATTGCGCATCTAGGTGCAATTCGCAACTGCTACAAAGTGCTAAGGTCCTTTATCGCAGCCACCGACCATCCCATCAGTAACTGATCTGTAACTAACTAATCGCTAATCGGCGGCTGAGCGAAGCCGCAGTCAATCCAATGCTATCCGCTGCAGCCTTGGATTCCTATCTAACGCTCGGCTCAGTGCTTCCCGTTTGATCGGTTTGCGCAAATAGTCGTCCATCCCCGCAGCTAGGCACAGTCTGTGATCGCTAGGCGTCACATTGGCCGTCATCGCAATAATCCAAATGTCTCGATGCTGGGGTAGCTGACGAATCTGTCGGGTCGCTTCGACTCCGTCCATATCCGGCATCCGCATGTCCATCAAGACCACGTCGTAGTGCCGATGCTTAATTGCGGCTAATACCTCTACGCCAGTTTCTACGACATCCGCACTGTAGCCCAAGAATTCTAGTAGCCGTAGGGCTACCTGCTGGTTCACCCGGTTGTCTTCTGCTATTAGAATCTTGATGTTTGCTTTATTGACGAGAACATCAGGCCGAGAGATGAGTGTCCTGGGCGCAGCGTTCAAGGTAGGGGGACAAATAGAGCGCAGTACCTGATAGAGCGCAGACTGTTTGATTGGTTTCCACAAGATGACGACGCTGTCCGGGGTTCTAGACAAATCACTGTTTAAAGCGCTCAACACAATAATTGGGATTTGGCGATCGCCCAGTATGCTGCGCAGTCCCTCAAACTGAGGCCCCGACTCTGACATTGTGCTAACGACCGCCTCATCCAAGATGAGCCCATCAAAAATCAGCGCATTGCTTACTAATTCTTGTGCTTCTATCAGAGATTTTGCCTGCAGCGCTTGGATGTCTACTGCTTGCAGATGGCGACCGATCTGCTCTCTTCGAGTCTGGTTGGAATCGATCACTAGCAGCCGCGTTCCGCGCAGCCCAGTTAGGTATTTAGGTGGCGGTAGAGTCGTTTGGGCGACCTGCGTTTTGAGATTAAAATAGAACTGGCTGCCTCTACCCAGCGTGCTTTTGACCCAGATATCTCCACCCATCCGTTCACTCAAGCGCTTGCTGATAGAAAGCCCTAGTCCAGTACCGCCATACTTACGGGTAGTAGAGGCACTCGCCTGACTGAACGGCTTAAACAGATGGGGAATGCGCTCTGCCGGAATGCCAATTCCCGTATCTATGACCTCAAAGCAAAGGTCATACAGTCCTGATTGGCTGCTGCGGCTGGTTTTGCTTTGGCGATCAGCCTGGTGTCTGTTGGCACTAGGTCGATTCAGGCACTGTTTGATCTGCTGAAGCAGACGCTGCCAACGAGTTTGGGGATTGGGTCTATGGCAAGGATGGGCCTCGACCCGCACCGTGACTTCACCCACAGCGGTAAACTTGACCGCGTTACTCAGCAGATTGCTGAGAATCTGCTGTAGACGAACTGGGTCACTCATAATGACACCTGGGACATTAGGGGCGATCGCATAGACAATTTCAATATTCTTCGCCGCCGCTCTAGATGCCACCAGATCAATGCTGCGTTCGATAATGTCACAGATATTGACTGGATAGTCCTCTATCGTTAGCTGACCCGCTTCAATCTTAGAAAAATCCAGCACATCGTTGACCAATGCCATCAGGGTCTGGCTGCTGCCATACAGCGTCTCTGCATATTCTCTTTGACGGTCGCTCAACGGCGTTTCCTGAAGCATCTCCGATAGATTAACGATCGCGTTTAGTGGCGTTCTAATTTCATGGCTCATCGTGTTTAGGAAAGCAGAGCGAACCTGCAACAGCGCATTGGACTGTAGCTGCCGCCAAACAACCACAAACAAGCTCGTACCTAGAATCACTGCGCCAGGTGACACTATTGGCAGTAGATAACCCATCTGCAGTGCCGTCACACCGACCAACAGCCAAACACTCAGCAATAACAGTGCAACAGTCAGCTGAACGGGCCATTCCCAACGAAATAGCATGCCGCTCAGCAGCGGTCCGCCTAATAGTAATATCAACAGCACAACCTGATCGGAGACAGGTCTTAGCCAGTTTTGATTGAGTAAGTTGTCTACGACTGCCGGATGCATATACCCGCCGGGAACCGGCCAGCGGTAGTTAAACGGTGTCCGCATCGGCGTATGGCTCGACGTCGCTCCGTAGCTAACAAAGACGATCCTGTCCGTAAAGAAGCTAGAAGGAACTGCGCCGCTAAGGACATCTACCATGCTCAGCGTTGTGAGCTCGCTGACAGGGCCTGGCCAGTTGATTTGAAAATTGCTGAGATTATTGTCGGGGGCACTCTTCAGGGCATGGTTCACACCATAGGCTTGTGCGGCTGCGACCCCTAATGCCGGTACGCCTCGGTAGGTGACTTCTACGGTTCGGGTAAATCCGTCGCGGTCAAAAGGCAAGCGCAAATGGCCAATAGCGAACGCCGCCTTAGTCAGTATCGGAACAGGCTCGATCACCTCTCCTCCAGAATTCCATACCTGCCCTAGGACTACGCAACCATGCTGTTGCATCGCTTTCGCCATCCGCGCTGTTGCCGACCTACCTAGCGCTCTGCCGGTTCCGTTCTCATTCGCGGTAGGTGGAATGCTGCCCGCAGGCGGACTATCAGAGGCAACATTATCAGACAAAATCAAGTTAAACGCGACGACGCTAGCCCGGTCTCTACTGAGCAGCTTAAGCAGCTCAGCGTAGTAGTCACGAGAAATCGGAAACTGGCCGATTTGGTCAATTGTCTTATCATCAATGCTGATCATCACCAGGCGAGGGTCCCAGCCATGCGCACCATGCCAGCGAATTACCTGATTGTCGACCATTCGCTCTAGCGGAGCCCACGCCTGCAAAACTAGCAATAGCGCTACCAATCCACTCGCAACCAGTCCAGGTATCAATCGGCTGAAACCTCTAAGCCTCCTACCTATGCTTCCGCCTGTTTCAAAAGTCACGGCACTGCCAGTTCGTACGCTTGCTTTGTTCCTAGGGGTGTGGTCACTTGTGCTTGGATACGACGATCTCGTGGCAGCTCAACCGCTAAATCAAACTGGCCATCGTCATCGAGCGAGCGCAGCTCTTCGCTAACTTCTAACAGGTTAATAGGATCTGTAGAACCTCGAATTTGGACGAGCCCCCCTCTAATCCGCCTAAGAACGGTAATGAATAAGGTAGGGTCATCTCGCAGTGGCTCAGGCGGCGTGGGCGGCTCTCCCGGACTTACAGCTGACTGCTGATTTTCGCGGATAACTACCGTCTGATTCTGTGCGCTCAAAGTCACACTGCCTGCTAGAGTCGCAACACCCGTCTTGCCATCCGGCTGTACACTGACACCAAATTCTGTGCCGCGCACGCCGCTGACACCCGCAGGGGTATAGATTTCTAGGGTGCTATCAGGGTTGGAAAAAGGGCGAGCTCTTAATCGCGCCTGGCCCTGAGCCAGAAACAATTCGGTGACATACCCGCCATTTTGGGTAATACTCAGCGTTCTTACCTGCATCCGAGTTTTCTCGGCCACAGAGATATTGCCGATGCCCAGATCAACAGCTAGCTGCGTAGAAGAATCAGATCCGGTAGTTAGCCAATCGCCAACCTGGTCGAGGCGATCGCCTACTTTGGCTCGTTGAGAACTGTCACCGAAAGGCACGATTTCAACGTTGCCAAAAACTTGTGTAATACCTAGCCAACGAGACCCTTCAACTCGCAACAGCTGTCCATAGGCAGGCGATAGAGCAAGGATCAATCCCAGCACTGCTACAAACAGCATAGTGGGTCGAACTTTGAACATAATATTCGTTAATATTTTTTTAGCTTAGCCTTTAGCGCCTTCTTAGCTTCTCTTTCTAGCGTCTATAGATCACACGCACCCGATAGCCATTTCGTCGCAGTATCCGACGAATTGCCTCTGCCTCTCGACGTCTGCGAAAGCTGCCGACTTGGACGTAACTGCCAGTGCGCAATCGCGTCAAATAAGCATCTAGCACACAGGTTCTAAGCCGATTGAAGGTTTCTTCTGACCTGTCTACCAAGATGAGTTGATAGCGGCGGTTGGGCTGGTACCCAATTACGATTACACTCTCTTCACCTTCATCCTCAAACTGCTGAGTATTGAGCTGTAGAGGTTCTGGAAACAGAGTGCATTCCGATTGAACAGCTTGAGGAGCAGCTTGAGATAAGATCAGCTGGGAGAAGGCTGGCTGAGAAACCGTTACCCAGGCGATCGCACTAATTCCTACCCACTTCAACAAACGTCTATCCCCCTACATCTTCCGCTCTTTGCCGACCGCTGTATGTAGATACCTCACGACAACTATAGCGCTGGTCACTGACTAGAACACAGCGTGCTAATCAAGAGTTCTGATACAGGTGCTATGCATCTAAACCTGCTACACAGCCAGATCCATCTCACCAGTTTCTGTTCTTGCCGTCTGTGACCTGTGACATTCAGGAGCCTTCGATAATACAGCTAAAACCACCACGAATGTGCGATTTCTCTGTATTTGACTCTCTTTTGCTCTGTAACGTTAGCTATCTCTTCTTCTATCGACAGATAGAGAAAGAATACAGTTTCCTATACATTTACTACGCTAGTAGCGAATACGCGGATCAACATAGGCATTCAGGATATCAATAGCAATACTTACCATTGCCACAATTGCTGCAAAGAAGACCATCAGCCCCTGCACGACTGGGTAGTCCCGCTGACTAATAGCCTCGTACAGCCGATTGGCTAGCCCCGGCCACGAAAAAGTCACTTCTGTGAGCACCGCTCCTCCCAGTAGAGAAGCAAACGTCAGTCCAAGAATTGTAATCACCGGAATCATGGCATTTTTTAACGCATGCGCAGTGATAATCCGAAACTCAGAAATACCTCTAGCCCTAGCGGCTTCTACATAATCTGCCTTCAGCGTCTGCTTCAGGTTGACTCGCACAATTCGCTCAAACACGCCACTGATCAGCACTCCAAGCGTCAAACTCGGCAGCGCGAGGTAGTACAGCGCCGTTCCGAACTGCGCCAAATTTCCGTCCAGCAAACTGTCTAATAAGAACAGGCCAGTCGGCCCGCTAGGTGCACTCTGACCCAACGGAAATCGCGTTCCAATTGGAAACCAACGTAGCTGTACGGCGAAAATTAGCTGCAAAATCATGCCAAACCAATACATCGGCACCGCGTAGGTGACTATGCCAAACACCCTGCCACCAGCATCAAATATCGTGTTTGGCCTAGATGCGGCGATCGCACCTACGCTCAGCCCCACAGCCGCCGCAATCAACATGCCGCAGATCGTCAGCTCCACTGTTGCCGGAAAATGAGCGCCGATAATTTGCCAGACCGATTGCCCCTGACTAGCTAGCGAGCTACCCAAATCGAAAGTGAACAGCTGCGTAATATAGTCGATGTACTGCTTGATCAAAGACTGGTCTAGACCTAGCTTGGCCCGCATAATTTGCTTTGCGGCCTCTGGCGCACGCGGACCGAGGAGCGCATCAACCGGGTCACCCGGCGTGGCCCGCATCAACAGGAAAACGACAGTGGTGATTGTCCAAATCATCAGCGGCGCTAGCAAAAGGCGAGAGATGACGTAGAGGCGTAGAGAACGGGTGCGGGACATCGTGAACCTCTATCAATTAGCCTTTGTCGATCTGCCAGAGCAGAAACTGCTGGTTGGGTTCGATAGCGACGTTGCCAACCTCGGCAGTCGTGAACACATAGTCCTTGGTTTGCCATAGGGGAACGTAGGGAACATCGTCAACCATGACCTGCTGCAAATCCGAGAAGATAGCGTCCCGTCTGGCAGGATCTTGTTCGGCGTTTTGGTCAGCGACGAGCTGGTTGGCCCGATCGCTGTAGTAGAACGAGCCGTTGGCTTGGGTAGAACCGACTGTGCAGAGCGTTTCGTTAGAGCCTTCATCACAGGTTAGAAAAGGCTGAACGAAGTTCTCTGGATCAAAGTAGTCGGGATACCAGTTGGAGAGAACGCTATTATATGCGCCGCTTTCCACATTTTCCCAGAGCGTAGCCGATTCAGCGGTACTGACAGTGACGTTGACTAGCCCAGGCAGTTCTTGTTCAACCGACTGCTTGATAGTCTGAGCAGCCACTTGCCTAGGTGTAGAGGCAGAAGGATACCAGATCTCGAATGCGAGCGGATTAGCTTCAGTGATCCCGGCAGCCTCTAAATATCCTCTGGCTTCTTCAAAGTTGCCGTCACCGTAGGCAGATTCAAAGACGGGTTCATAAACAGGGAAGCTTTTGGGAATTAGGCTGTAGAGCGGTTCGGCTTGACCTTTGAAGGCGCGATCGCTAATCAGCTGTCGATCGATCATCGCCGCCACTGCTTTGCGCACGTTCAAATCATCAAACGGCGCAATCTTTTGATTGAGCGAGAGATAGTTGACTACTGTAGAGCCCGCTTCGATCACCTGCCAATCGTTGCTAGGAGCATCTTCTTCTAGCTTCGAGATCTGATCAGGATCGAGCGTCTGATAGGCAACATCTAGACCACCGGAAGTAAAGGTGTTGTACAGATTAACCGCGCTAGTAAATACCTGAATATCAATCCCTTCGTTGGCAGGTTTCTCACCCCAATAGTCTTCATTCACGTCTAACTTGATCACATCGCTACTAAAAGAGGCCAGCTTGTACGGACCAGAGCCCACAAACGTATCGGGGTTGAATTCGCCTGCGCCTACTGCGTAGACTTCCGGGGAAACAGGGGTTATGCCAGAAAAAGTGAGTAAGGCCGTAAACGCTGCAAACGGCTGCTTAAGCGTAATTGCCAAATCTCCATTCGAGGAGGCAACTGAGTCGATTTTGCCTGCCAACAGTGAAGCTGGACGCCCGCCATTTTCCATAAAGCGCTCAATGGAAAACGCCATCACTTCGGCTGTGAAGGGGGTACCATCGTGGAGGGTAACGTCGTCGCGCAGCGGGATGATGTAGGTAAGCCCGTCATCGCTGATAGTAGGTAGCTCGGTTGCTAGCTGGGGGACCAGGTCGGTGGTGCCAGGGGCGTAGGTGTAAAGGCGATCGCCCATGTTGTAGAGCAAAATGCCTGGAAAGATCTCGTATGAATCAGCCGGATCCAACGTGCGGGCGCTGAGGGTCGTGCCGATGGAGACGCGATCGCCTGAAGTCTCGATCTGCGCCTGTTGCGTTTGGTCACCACCGCAGCCGACAACCAGCATTAGACAAAGGCTAAATAGACTGACATAGCGCCCCGTCCTAAAGAACCATCGTCTAAAAAGCTGTCCGTTGAAGAGTGAAGTGGCAATCATGGGCTGCTTCTTGTAGGCTACAACACGTCATTATGAACGATGGGCAGTAGATTAGCAGAAAAAGCAGGACAGTTCACGTCCTTCTAGTCCAATGCACAGCACAGGACCTAGCTCAAGACCTAGCTCAAGACCTCCGAACCATCGACATCAGCTAGTCCAAACACACGCTCTTGTAGCTGCGTAGTGACCAAATGCGACAGCAGTCCAATCGGCCCAGCGAACAGGCAGAGCACCAAAGAATGCCTCGTCCAGATGCCCTTTTCCTGTCCCTGTAGATAAATCCAGCGCCCCACAAACAAATCCATCACAATAAAGTGAATCCACCCTGTTGCCATTACCCGCTCATCGGCAAACAGTCCTGCTAGCGCGCTCAGCGTCGGATTCGCAAACGACTCTACAGACTCAGGGGTCACACTATTCACGAAACAATAGATATAAGCCAATGCCAGCGGCACAAACGGCCACACAGAGCCCATTACCCGCCGCGTTACCGCCCACCCCGGCAAAATCACCATCAGTCCCCAGAAAGGCAGCGCAAAGATATTTGCCCCACTGTATAGATATTCAATCAGCATAGGATTTGTACCGCTCCTGACAGCAGTTTCTTGTATCAACCTCAGCGACTTCGCAAAACTTCGAAGGTTTCATCATCTAAAAGCTTTTTATCAAACGTAACTGTCGCTACACAGCCAA
>JBCCOH010000053.1:0-33240 GCA_039111275.1 Cyanobacteria bacterium P01_D01_bin.1
TAGGTAGAGAACTTGTAGCCCTTGTCGGGGTCAAACTTTTCGGCGGCTCGGTTTAGACCCAATGCGCCTTCTTGAATGAGGTCTAGAAAGGGAACGCCTCGGTTCAGATAGCGCTTGGCAATAGAAACGACTAGGCGGAGGTTAGAGCGAATCATTCGCCGTTTAGCAGCTCTGGCCTGACGTAGCTTTTGCTTGAGCTGCGATTCGCTACAGCCAAAGGCGGTAGCAAGTTCAGCATGGGTGGGGCGTCGGTTGAGTTCTTCGATAGCTTTCTCTGAATACTCTTCGAGCTCAACGATGATTCTAACCTGCCTAGCTAGCTCAATTTCTTCGGTAGGCTGTAGCAAAGGATAGCGAGCCATTTCCTTAAAAAACGCGCCAACTGCATCATCGTTAGATGCTTTTCGATAGCGAGTAGAGGCGGTTGCCTTATCGGAATATTGAACGGAGTACTGAGCGGCTTCTGGGTCATCTACTGCCGCATCGGATTCTAGAACGCCTGCTTCTGGTAGCGCCGAGCTACCTAGCGCATCATCTAGCTCGTCGACTTCCATGTCGCTGTCATCGCTGTCTAGATCGTCTATTTCCTCGTCTTCATCTACTTCTGTATCTAGCAGAGTGGCCGAGCGCTCATATCGACTATCATCATCTGAACTGGCATCATCTAGCTTGTCTGTGTCTAGGTCATCTTCGCCTGCGTTCCAAATTTTCATCAGCAGTCTTTCGCTCTGGCGATCGCTAGAGCTTTGCAGACGGCTTTCTTTTCGTAGTAGGTCACTAGCCAAAGAGAGATCGTCGTCTGACTGGTTCGCCTGCTGATCCGCTTTCTGAGTAAGGGATGGCTGAGTAACGACGGCAGTCGAGGCTTCACCAAACTTGACGGAGCTGATGTTAGAAGATTGGGGAGCTGTCATACTTATACTAAGGAGGTGAACATCAGAGGCGACTTTCGGAACTGAACGTCTTAGCTGAGTCTTATTAGAATCTTGTTACGTTTCTTGAGTTTGTATATTGGATCTTTCTAGAGGCAGTTACCGCTTACTATAGCAATCCGCTATTGAGTCGTTTGTGTACTAGGTGTCTATCTATCTCGAGCGAAGCCGTAGAAAGCTCTACCCGTGGGATTTTGTTTCATTGTTACGTTTCTTTCTTTACTCTCATCTTTGTGAACTCGGCTTTGTTAAGTAATTTCACGGGTCACTTTCACAGGTAGTCTTTTGGGGTCGTCTCATCATGCAATCTCGCCGGGAAATTTCTTTTAGCTTCGCTCTCTTTCTTACTTCTCTAAGCAACTTCTCTCGACTTTCTTGAGCAACTTCCTTTAGTAGCTTCTTTGGGCGGTTAGTTTCTTCAATCGACTAGCTAAGCGATGTCTTTCTGAAAGATGTCCTTCACTATTTTTGTTTTTGATTTTGCAATCCCTCAATCTTTTTGATGACTTTTAATCTATGGGGCAAACTGAACAAGTATTGGAGCCTGTGTGGGCAAAGGTTTTAGTCGACTATCCGGGGGATGCTGATGGAACTAGCGATACATACATTTACTATGTTCCTCATGAACTGAAGGTGAGGGCTGGCGATATTGTGTCAGTTCCTTTTGGCTCTCAGCAGTTAGGTGGAATTGTCATCGGTACGATCACGCAGCTGCCCAACAGTATTTCTTCTAAGACGATTAAGCCGATTGAAAGTGTCCTCAGCAACACCCTTTTTAATAAAGAGTATTGGCAATTATTAAACCGTGTCGAAGACTACTATCAAACGCCTCTTATTAGGATTGTTAGAGCAGCGCTCCCGTCTGGGTTGTTATCTAAATCACAGCGCCGAGTTCGACTTTGTAAATCAACTTCTTTTGAGGCTTTAGAACTCGCTCGTTATCAATCTCAGCTTTCTGAGTCGGCAGTTCTTCTAGTAAAAACTCTCAGTAATTCAACGGAGAAAGACTACAGCTGGCAGTATCTAAAGCGACAAATTAGATCACCCAAGAAAACGGGAACAGCAACAGCGGCGCTGCGGCAGCTACTGCGGCTAGGGTGGGTCGAAAGCTACCTGATGACACCGCGATCGCCCCAACCCCAAAAACGTCAGGCACTCTTTCTAACCCGTTCTGCTTCCCGGCTGAGCCATCTGCACTCGTCAGAGCTAAGCGTTCGTCAGCGTGAGCTAGTTACTGCCCTAGAAAGCTGCGGCGGCGAGCTGTGGCTCAGCGATGCGCTCCAGCAGCTTAAGACGACTAGCCAAACGCTCAAAAAGATTGAGGCGCTAGGGTATGTGGCGATCGCACCCAAAGAAGTGCTGCGCTCGAGTAGCCACTCACAGGCAATGCCCGATCAGCCAAAACAGCTCAGTAGCAATCAGGCAGCGGCACTTGCAAGAATTCGGCAGATGAATGGACACACGGAGGCACTGCTGCACGGCGTTACCGGGTCAGGCAAAACCGAAGTGTATTTGCAGGTGATCGCCCCCCTAATCCAAGCCAAAAAATCAGCCCTCGTCCTCGTCCCCGAAATCGGCCTTACCCCCCAACTAACCGACCGCTTCCGTGCCCGCTTCGGCAACCTCATCTACATCTACCACAGCGGCCTATCCGCCGGAGAGCGCTACGACACCTGGCGACAAATGCTCACCGGAGAGCCCCAAATCATCATCGGCACCCGCTCCGCTATCTTCGCCCCCTTACCCAATCTAGGCATCATCATCCTGGACGAAGAGCACGACAGCAGCTTCAAGCAAGATCAGCCCATGCCCTGCTACCACGCTCGCCAAGTCGCCCAGTGGCGAGCCGAACTAGAAAACTGTCCCTTAATCTTAGGATCAGCCACCCCCTCTGTCGAAACCTGGATACGATTCCACTCCACTCCCGTTCGGCTGAGCTCACGTCGAAGCCCACTCCCCCACTCCCGTTCGGCTGAGCTCATGCCGAAGCCCACTCCCCTACTCCACTACCTGCCTCTTCCCACCCGCATCCACGCGCGTCCCTTGCCGCCCATCGAGATCGTCGATATGCGCAAGGAAATCCATGAAGGCAACCGAACCATCTTTAGCCGCACCCTGCAAACTGCGCTAGAGGAACTGGTCGAAACAGGAAATCAGGGAATTTTGTTCATTCACCGGCGAGGCCACAGCAGCTTCGTCTCCTGCCGTAGCTGTGGGCATGTGATGGAATGCCCCCACTGCGATGTCTCGCTTTCCTATCACCAGACCCACGCCGAAGCAACCGCTCGATTGCGGTGCCACTACTGCGGTTTTAGCCAGGCTCACCCAGACAAGTGTCCGAAGTGTCTGTCGCCCTACCTCAAAAAGTTTGGCAGCGGTACGCAAAAAGTCGTGAATGAGCTAGCTAAGTATCTACCGCAGGCGAAGTGTATTCGATTCGATAGCGATACGACTCGCAACAAAGGCGCGCACCGGGCCCTGCTGACTCGGTTTGCTAAGGGCGAGGCGCATCTGCTGGTAGGGACGCAGATGCTGACGAAGGGAATCGATCTGCCACGAGTGACGCTGGTGGGCGTGATTGCAGCCGATGGCTTGCTGTTTATGCCAGATTTTCGAGCCAGTGAGCGGGCCTTTCAGACGATGATGCAGGTGGCTGGTAGGGCCGGTAGAGGTGAGCAGTTAGGGCGGGTGATTGTGCAGACCTACAGCCCTGAGCATGCAGCAATTCGGGCGTTGAGCGGGGACCTCGACTCCGCTCGGTCACCGGGGAATGTGGATCGGCGGTTGAGTGGAGTCGTAACGCCTAAGGCGAGGCAAAGCCAACGCGGAGCGTCTCAGAACGAGAAAGTCGAGGAGATGTCGGCAATGGAACAGTATGGGCAGTTTTTGGAACAGGAGCTGGGCGATCGCGCCGAACTTCAATATCCGCCGTTTGGCCGCTTAGTGCTGCTTCGGCTCAGCGGGCTAGACTCGCAGACGGTAGAGAATGCAGCGGCTCGGCTCGCGAAGAAGTTAGCGGCGCTCAAGCAAGACACGTCAGCTAGCTACGAGCTGCTAGGTCCGGTGCCCGCTCCGGTCTACCGAGTTGCCCGTCGCTATCGCTGGCATCTCTTACTAAAGCTATCGCCAGATGAACCTCTGCCTAGTCTGACTCGCCTGCGTCCACCAACAGGCATCAGTCTGACCATTGATGTTGACCCGTTAAATTTGTCGTAGCTAGGTTTGTTCTAGCTAGGTTTGTTCTAGCTAGGTAATCGAGATAGAGAAGTAAAGATAGGCAGCGAAGGGGAGTAGATTTGCTAAGACGACTAGTGCTTTTGCCCAACGCGATCGCACCCTACCAAATACATACACGCTCGCGGCTAGCACTAGCACCACCTCCAATCGACTCACGATGTCGCCGTAATGATTGGGGTCCCAATACGATACTGGACTCTCAAATCGAAAATTACTCAGCGGCCAGAAATGACGATGCGCATCATCATGGTGTACTGGCAAATCTTCTAGGCAGTGCAGCACAACGCTGACAAAGAGCAGCGCTATTCCCGTGCGCTGCGCATAGATCATGACGCCAACGCCTACGAGAGCTAGCGGAATAGAATTAAACAAGTCAAAAAGCAGCTGCCAAGCCGGTTTGTAATACTCTGTTCGCCAGATTTGCGCTGAGGGGAGACCCCTTACCACCTTCAGCCAAAAGTAAAACCCAAACATCGCCAGATCCGGAATCAATGCGCCCCAAACGATGAGTGGATTCCACTGTGGCTTTTTCTGGCGACCTAGAAGCGCAAGATTGAAAATAGCGTGAGCGGGTGTGTTCATAGCATTGGCACTGCTAGTGGGCTTAGGTGGACGGGCAGCCCCTTCCATCGGAACGTTACAGTAAAGTGGCTAACCTTACCTGAGTGTTTGCTATGAAGTTGGGATCTGCGATCGCGCTTTTATCTGTAGTTGCCCTCGGCGGTGCTCTAGTCGTCACCAATCCGGATCAAGACGACTATGCGGCCTACTTGTCTCAAACCGTTTCGACTGAGGCCAAAGTTGCCCTATGTAATCCAGAAAGCTTTACCAACTGGCTTGGCAGAGTGGGTGCTGCGCTCAGTCAGGCTTGTCAGGGTCTGCTAGCAGGTGGGGAGACACTTTCAGAAGCAGAAGTCCAGACTCTGATCAAAGAGAATACCGACTACAGCAATCGCTTATTTTTTAGCACGTACATCACTCAGACACCGTTCGGCAACTACCGGGCTATTGGCGTTTTTAATCGGTTTATTATGCAACCTTCAGAAAACAATGAGACGGGCATCAGCGAGACAGAGAGTACATAGCTATGGCAAAGCCAATTTACCTAGACTGCAACGCAACGACACCCGTTGATCCGCAGGTGCTGTCGGCAATGCTGCCCTTTTTCACTGAGTATTTTGGCAATCCCGGCAGTCTGAATCACAGCTACGGGTGGGAGGCGGAAGCGGGTGTGGAGAAGGCTAGAGAGATTTTGGCGAGTGCGATCGCCGCGAGCCCGGCCGAAATCATTTTCACCAGCGGTGCCACCGAAGCAAACAATCTAGCGATTAAAGGCGTGGCCGAATCCTACATGAGCGAAGGTCGGCACCTCATCACCGTGCAAACAGAACACAGCGCCGTTCTAGAACCTTGCCGCTATCTGGAAAAATCGGGCTTTGAAGTCACTTATCTGCCCGTCGACTCAGATGGGCTAATCGAGTTAGAGACGCTGAAAAACGCCTTTCGTCCCGACACAATACTGGTTTCGGTGATGGCGGCGAATAATGAGATTGGCGTCTTGCAGCCGATTGGCAAGATCGGAAAGCTGTGCCGTGAACGCAATATCCTTTTCCACACCGACGCCGCCCAAGCCCTCGGCAAAATCTCGCTAAACGTAGAGGAAATGCAGATTGATTTGCTTTCTATGACAGCGCACAAGCTCTATGGACCCAAAGGCATCGGCGCTTTGTATGTACGCAGGAAAAATCCTCGCGTACAGCTCTCGCCTCAGCTCCACGGAGGTGGACAGGAGCGCGGGATTCGATCCGGCACGCTGTATCCGCCGCAGATTGTTGGCTTTGGTGAAGCGGCAAGACTAGCAATAGCGGAGATGAATACAGAAGGGCAGCGGTTGAGTGGGTTGCGCGATCGCCTCTGGAACAGCCTATCCACGATTCCTAATATTGAGCTCAACGGCCACCCTACGCAGCGACTACCCAATAATTTGAGTGTTAGCTTCGGTGATGTGGATGGTAGTGCTTTGCTGACTGGGGTGCGAGATGCGATCGCCATCTCATCCGGCTCAGCCTGTAGCGCTGCTAAAACAACCCCCTCTCACGTCATCCAGGCCATAGGTCGCAGCTCTGCGCAAGCAAAAGCTACCCTACGCTTTGGACTAGGCAGACAAACGGCTCTAGAAGATATTGACACGGCAGCAGCGACAGTCACCAAAGCCGTGAAGTTGCAGCGTGGAGAAAATGTCAGTATCTATAGTTAAGTAGCAAAGGCGAATAGAAAGAGCCCGACGTACTATGACAGCACTCATCAACCTCCTAACAAAACTGCCCACTGATGAGCAGCGCATCAGATTAGACGGCGTGACCTGGCAGCAATACGAAACGCTCGTCACTCTGTTCATTGACCAGTTCCCAGCCCTACGGATGACCTATCTAGAAGGCGCTCTAGAAATTATGTCGACCTCTCCCGAGCACGAACGTCTCAAGAAGATTATTGCCCGCTTGATTGAAGCCTTCGCAGAAGAACTAGATATCAACCTCAATGGCTATGGAGCAGCCACATTCAAACAAGAAGCCGCTGCTCGCGGTCTAGAACCTGATGAATGCTACGTCTTTGGCGATTTGGATGAGGTTCCCGATATTGCGGTCGAAGTTGTGCTTACTAGTGGAAGCATCAAAAAGCTTGAGGTTTACAAAGGTTTAGGTGTGCAAGAGGTTTGGTTTTGGGAGAATCAGACCTTCAGCGTTTACGGGTTAATTGATTTAGAAACAGGCTACGAGCAGCTAGAAAATAGCCGTCTGCTGCCTCAGATTGATCTCCCTTTCTTAGCTCAATTTATCGATCAGCCCAACCAAACGAAAGCGGTTAAGACATTTCGTCAAGCACTAAAAAGTCAGATGGGAAATTAAGTAACAGCAAGCGAGAACTGGTCAATCCCTGCGACAATAAGAACCGATTTTCCTGGCGCGATATCTTTAAATCGACAAACTCATGGTCCCAGAAACGCGGCGCAGCTTATTCGGTAGACGGTCTAGCAGCAAATCTCAGCCGCTAACGATCTCTGTAATGCTGATGTATATCGGCATCGCCATTACAGCGATTTTTGTCCTAGCTGCCTTGTTCGCCCCGCTATTGCAAAGCTGGGGTTGGATTCAAGATCCGACTGCTGGCCTGACCAATCCAATTCACGAGCCACCATCAGCCGCCCACTGGTTTGGTACTAGTCGGCAGGGCTATGATGTGTTCTCTCGCACCCTGTTTGGCACGCGGGCCGCATGGCAGGTAGTACTGCTAGCAACTGCGATGAGTGTGATGGTAGGCGTTCCACTAGGCATGGTCAGCGGCTACCTAGGCGGAAAGATAGACCGGGCACTGCTATTTTTCATGGATACGATTTACACACTGCCAGGACTGTTGCTCTCAGTAACGCTGGCCTTTGTGGTGGGTCGCGGAGTGCTCAACGCGGCGGTCGCGCTGTCGATCGCCTACGTACCGCAGTACTACCGGGTCGTGCGCAACCATACGGTGAGCGTCAAAACAGAGCTGTTCATCGAAGCCGCGCAGTCGATGGGAGCCTCTACCTGGGCGGTTCTTTCTCGCTATTTGTTCTTGAATGTAGTGCAAAGCGTTCCTGTTTTGTTCACCCTCAACGCGGCTGATGCAGTTTTGATTTTAGGAGGCTTAGGCTTTTTAGGATTAGGCTTGCCAGAATCTGTCCCAGAGTGGGGAGATTCCTTGCGACAGGCGTTAGACGCGCTGCCAACTGGAATCTGGTGGACAGCGTTGTTTCCAGGGCTAGCCATTACGACAATGGTGACCGGACTATCGCTGATTGGCGAAGGGCTCAACGAGTTTATTAATCCTTTGCTGCGACGCGAGAATTGGGATTAGGGTGATGGCGATCGCATCCCTTACAGAAACCCTAGCCACAGTCGCTACCGCTGCCGAAAGCAAGACAAAAGGACAGCCCTTCTACCAAGAACTTGTTGCTTTTCTGAACTGCACAGAAGATATATAGAAAGAATGAGGTCTATGACTAGCGGCACTTTTATGATCGCTACTGAAGCGACGAAGTATGCAGCATAAAATGTCTCAGCAATTCAAGAAAGGCGATAAAGTTGAATGGTCATCTGGACAGGGAACTTCTACAGGGACCGTACAAAAACGTATCACTGACTCTACAGAAGTAGACGGAAATAGTATTTCAGCTTCTAAGGAAGACCCGCGCTACCTGGTAGAAAATGACAACACTGGGACCGTGACGGGACACAAGCCAAGTGCGCTGAGCAAAGTTAACGAATCTAACGACGAATCAAAAGAAAATAGTTCTAAGAAGAGCTCTGATGGTAGCTCAAAACACAGCAATTCAGAGCATGATGAAAAGATCAAAGAATTTGAAGAAGCCGTCAATATGACGGCAAAAGAGATCGCAGACTGGCTGAAGACAGATGAGAGTAAATCTGTTGGTCAAGAAGACAAAGACGGCAATATTAAAGGTCGCAAGTCTGGTAAGGACATCATCGAAATTATAGGAAAGAACAAGTCAGACTACACCGATGACGATATTGAGCGGATTGAGAAAGTTGTTGCTTATGTCCATCGGCACCTAGCGCAGAAGCCCTCTAGCGATATCGAAAATTCAGACTGGCGCTACTCGCTGATGAACTGGGGCCACGATCCGTGCAAAGGGTAGAAACGGCTAGCTAGTCTCGATTGGATAGGTCCGAAGCTCTGTTGAGAAACTGCGTATATTCAGGCTGGAACAACAGCTTAACAGTGCCCGTCGGCCCGTTTCGGTGCTTGGTCAGAATGATTTCTGCAATACCGCGATCCGGCGTATCGGGATCGTAGTACTCTTCTCGATACAGCATCATAATTAAGTCAGCATCCTGTTCGATCGCGCCAGATTCACGAAGGTCAGACATCATCGGGCGTTTGTTTGTACGCGATTCAACGCCGCGACTGAGCTGTGAAAGAGCGATAACTGGCACATTGAGTTCGCGAGCTAGGGCTTTGAGCGATCGCGTTATCTTTGAGAGTTCCTGGACTCGGTTATCACCAGAGCCTTCCATGAGCTGCAAGTAATCGATCAAGATCAGCCCTAGCGCTCCTCCTTGCTCAGCCTGTAATCGTCGCGCTTTTGATCGAATTTCAGTGACGCCAATACCGGGCGTATCATCGATGAAAATGGGGAGTTCAGAGAGCGTATTAATTGCATGTCCCATTGGTCCCCACTCATGCTGGCCGATTCGCCCTGTCCTCAGGCGACCGCTCTCAATCTTGGATTCGGACGAAAGCAGTCGATAGATCAGCTGCTGCTTTGACATCTCAAGGCTAAATATGGCGACTGGCTGCTTATGAGTATCAGCAATATTGCGAGCAACGTTGAGGACAAAACTTGTGTTGTGTACGCACACATCGTTCGCTACAAAGTTGTGGGTGCCTGGAATGGTCAGATCATAGACCTGCTGGTGTCCTGCTGATTCGATGGAAGCGATCGTATCCCAATAGATATCGTTGTTAGAAGTGGCGGCTTGGGAGAGGTGCTGTTTAAGCAGATCTGTTGCTGGAGGGCAGAGCGAACCGAACTGCTCCACCAGCCTTTGCCTCAGTGAAGAGCTGCCGCTATGCGCAGGTTCTTTGACACGGGCTATGCCCGAAAGGACTAGAAGCCACATCGTAGCGGTAGTGATTCCTGATTCGTTTTTAAGCCATCGCGGTTCGATAGCGGCTATAGCGCCAAAGCGAAGTAATAAGTGCTGTATCTGATGGGCTAGTCTCTCGTTGTCCGTTCCATAGCAGATGTGAAAGCTTGCTTGGTCAGCATCTTCGCGATCAAGCCTCTGATCGAACAGGCCATCGAACCCAGCAAAACCTTCGCCGAACAACAGCTCTAGAAATAGAGTCAGTTGCGCCTGAGGCAAAGTGAATATTTCTCCAGAAATAGGTACGCCTGTTTGATTCACATGGTCAGCAGTGTCATAAATTTTGCCTACGGGTAAAGACTTTGTACCAAAGATACTAAGCCTGGCTGGGACTGCGATGCGATCGCCTACCGAAATTTCAGCTAAGGATCGCCACCCATCCATCGTCAGATATGGATGCGTTAGCGTTGTCCTAATCTGTCTTCCTAGGCGCGTAGTCACTTTGAAAACGGGTTTGATCCCATCATCTACGAAAGCAGATGGACTAGTCACTTCAAACTGGAGGCGGTTGTTAAGCGTCAGGAGTTCAGCGCGCTGCCGACGGTAGATAGATTCAATCGTGGCGATAGAGCCGTCAGACTGTAGAATTTCAGCGTCTGCGCTTAGGCACTTACCCATCGATGGACGGGCAGCAGCGATAATCAAATCAGAGCGTTGAAAGCCTTGGGTCATGGCGTCTAGATCGTAGAATCCGCAGTCAAGGCCAGGTAGAACCATGCCGAGCGATCGCTGCTCAATATCGGTGAAAGTATCAGTTAGAATATCCGACGTTTTACTCAGACCTTGAGATGGACGCTCCTGAGTAATGCCAAACAGGGTTTGCTCAGACTGGTCGAGTACCTCTTCTAGCGGTGTTTCGGTTTCGTAGCCTAGCTGCATGATCTCGCCTGCTGATTTGATCAGCTGACGGCGAGTGTATTTATCCATGACTAGTTTGGCGTACTGGTCGATATTGGTGGCGCTGATGGTGCGGTCCACTAGCTGGGCTAGCCGGCTTTGTCCGCCTACTTTCTCCAGCGTGCCTTTGTCCTTTAGCCAGGAGGCAACGCCCATCAGATCAGTTGGCAATCCGCGTGATTGCAGGTCCAGGGCAGCCTGGTAAATGCTGCGATGGGCACCGATGTAGAACGCTTCAGGGACAACGATCTCGGTGACCCGGCCGATGGCTTCGGGGTCGATCAGGACGCCGCCGAGAATGGCTTCTTCGGCTTCAATGTTCTGCGGAGGGAGGCGATCGGCACTGGGTTTGAAGCGGGGTTCTGAGGAGACCATCGGGAGAGCAGTAGGAAGGAGGAATGATGTAGGGCTTTGCCCTTCTCGAAGAGTAGGCGGAAGTGTGTCCAATATAAAAGGGTAGAGAACAACTATGGCTCTCTACCCTCTATAAATTAACGAACATTTGTACTGTCTGATTCGGTTGACTTTGGACAACCTAGTCGGGGGCGACGCGGAGGTTGATGGTGGCAGTGACTTCGCTGTGTAGCTTGATGTCTACTTTGTATTCGCCGAGCTTGTTGATGTCGGGTAGGCTGATATCGCGCTTATCGATTTCCTTGCCAGCGTTGGCTTGAATAATTTCAGCGACTTCGGCAGTGGTAACGGTACCGAAGATAGCATCGTCTTCACCGACGGCTTTTTTGACGGTGAACAGGCCAATGGTGTTGAGTGCGACTTTGGTGGCTTCGGCTTCTTGCTTGATGGCCTCTAAGCGGGCGCGTTCGCGCTCACGGCGAATTTCTACCTGCTTGAGGACGCCAGGGGTAACGCGGTAGGCCAAGCTTCTGGGTAACAAGTAATTGCGGGCGTAGCCGGGGGCTACTTCTACCAAATCGCCAGTGTTGCCTAGCTTATCAACGTCTTGGCTGAGGACCAGCTGAGTTCTTTTTTTCGCCATTGCTCTTACTAATTATTTCTCTCTAATTGCTTCTCGTCTAATTACTTGCCATCGCAGCGCAGTTTTCCAGTGTATTCAACTTAGGTAAAAGGTGCAACCATCAGAAGCGATCTTTTAGCTTGCGGATGTGAGCGAAGACAGCGATCGGGTCTTGGCTGTTGGCGACTGACTGAAGGGCGGGGCTGTTCCAGCGGAGGAAGGGGTTGGTGGCTTTTTCGGTGGCGAGCAGTGAGGGGATGGTGGGTCGATTTTGCTGACGGGCGGCTTTGACTGCGGCAAGGCGCGATCGCAGTTCCTCATTCTCGCCTTCAACGGTGATTGCAAACTTCAAATTACTCAGCGTGTATTCGTGAGCACACCAGACGTTCGTACTATCTGGCAGATTGCGCAGCTTAGCTAGAGACGTTGCCATCTGAGCGGGCGTGCCTTCAAACAGACGACCACACCCACCTGCAAACAGCGTGTCTCCGCAGAATAGATCGCCTGGTTCATCGTCAGCAGCCGGGGGAAAGTAGTAAGCGATATGACCTCGGGTATGACCGGGAACGAAAATGACTTGGCCTGTGCGATCGCCAAATGAAACGCGATCGCCATCTCCTATAAAATGCCGCTGCCCCGGAATTCTGCCTTGGTCTTGCGCACTTGCATACACTTCCGCTCCTGGAAAGCGATCCAGCAGCTTGCGATTGCCACCAACGTGATCGTTGTGGTGATGCGTGTTGAAAATGGTCGTCAGGGTCGCGCCGAGTTCGTCTAGCTTTTGTAGAACCGGGGGCGCATCCGCTGGATCGACGACAGCGGCTGTATTGTCAGTCGGATTGTGCAAGACAAAGATGTAGTTATCTGAGCGAGCGGGCAGGCGATAGATTTTCATTTGGAGTAAAGCATCAATGCAGAGACGTAGAGGCGATCTTAATTATTATTCTTTGATAGCTGGCATCAGCGACTCAAAAAAGAGGTGCTATCCAATTCCAGAGGTTCTTGGAACGAACGATTTTGCAGCCATGCAAACATGGTGGAAGCGCTCAGCAAAATTAGGATGATGGTACCAACGATTTGAATCATAATCACGTATCGCATAAGCCATTCCTTGTCAATAACTAAACTAAGTTGAAATGTTCCATATGAACATTGGTCGCAGGCACCTGCAAATCATGAAGAGCGGCTTCAACCTGCTCCATCATTACAGGAGCGGCACAAAGAAAATAGTGTCGGCTGCCCCGATGGATGGGAATGTATCGTTGCAACAGGTCTTGATCGACATAGCCAGTTTCGCCTGTCCAATCGTCGGGAGGCTCACGCAACACATGAACAATTGTCAAATCCAGAGAGGCGACAAGGGTATCCAATTCTTCTCGAAAGGTGATGTCTTCCCATCCTTTGCTGCCGTAAATGAGTAAAAACGGGCGGTCGTCCTTTCGCTCGGCAGCAGTGACTAGCATACTCATGATGGGAGTAATGCCGATTCCACCTGCTATGAATACAAATCCAGCCGAGTCCCAGTAGAGATCGTTCGTAAAAACTCCATAGGGACCATCGAGATACGCTTTTGTTCCCGGCTCAATATCTTTAACGGTTTTAGTAAAGTCTCCTAACGCTTTGATGCTAAATTCTAGCCGTTCGGGGTGATCGCCGTTAGAGGACATCGAAAAGGGATGTTCGCGCATCCGGAACGGCGAAATTTGGAGGGTGATCCAGGCAAACTGTCCAGGCTGAAACTTAAAGCCGTCGTGTCCCTTGGGTCGAACCGCGAGAGTCCATACATCTCCTCGTTCAGGCGTAACCGTTTCGACTAGGTAAGGACGCTTGGTCATCATCCAGGGCTTGACGACGCGGACGTAAATTATCAGCCACAGTGCCGTGAGGCCGATCGCGCTCCACAGCAGCTTTTTCCAGAACAGTCCTAGGTAGTAGCTCACCCCCAGTGCATGAGCTAGCACCAACGCCATGGCCACCACCGCAAAAAAGCTATGGAGCATACGCCACAGTTCGTAGGGAATGCGAAGTCGCTGCCGCCAAATCGAGGTAACGACCAGCCCGATTAGGAGTGCGGTACCGGTAACGGCAAATTTGGCTCGCCATGGCGCTTCAAGTATGTTCAACAATTGGAGCGTTTCGGGCTGGTCAACAAACAGAATAACCGGATGAATCAGGACTAGCGCGAAAGTAACCAGGGAGATGTAGCGATGGAACTGTAGAAGAATATCAACGCCGTAGGAGTTCTCGATTCGATTGACGCGGGCCGTAATCACAAACTGAAGAGCAAGCATTGCTAGTCCGACAAATCCTAAAGCAACCGAGAACTCTGTCCAAAAGCCGCGATCGCTCGCGGAGGGTGGATAGAGGAGCAGGACAAACAGGGGTAGGAGAGCGATCACAAGATAGGCAGTAATCCAAAAAGCAGCGACTGCGACTGGACTTCTTTTCAAGAACTGATGCATTTTGAGCTGCCTTCTTGTTAAACTGCTTTGCTAAACTACTCTACAAGCACCGCCTTAAATACAGCTTGAATACTCTATGCGGAGACGACTCAGCAGAATAGAGTATGTGGCCCTAGTCGCTACGACGACAACTTCCGATACTGTGGAACAGGCTTTGCTAAATCATAATTGACCGATCAACAGATACCGATCGACAAATTTCTTCACCTATTAAACCGGACTGCATCGACAGCCTTGGCTTCCAAAAGACAGATTATTAGCAGATGTTTCCGCAAATGGCTCATCCGCGAAGGCGATCACGCCGTCAAAATCGAGGTAGCTAGCTACAGGCAGTCCGCTGTACGCTCTACTAAGCGTTAGTAATGGTTCGGACAGAAGGAGAGCGCTAGCCGAACATATCTAGCTGTTCTTCAGGGCTGGTCTTCAATACTGATTGGGCCAGGTTTGTCGTCGTAGAAGTTTTGTAATCTATATCTTCTATCTTTTGAGAAGAAGAGGCCGATGCAGTAGATTTCTTTCTAGCTGCCTTCGCAGGACTAGCAGACCCGTCAGAGTTCTCTCTTAACCCTACGGCAATTTTACTGTGTTGCTCTATCTGGCTCATCACCTGCCTTGCCCTACGAATTACCGTAGCAGGCAATCCCGCTAGACGTCCGGCTTCGATGCCATAGGACTTATCCGCGCCACCAGGGTGAACCTGATGCAAGAATATAATTTGGTCGGGCATCTCTTTGACCATGACCTGATAGTTCTCTACGGTTGAGAGCATAGAGGCAAGTTCATTCAGCTCGTGATAGTGGGTCGCAAAAATTGTGCGAGCGCTGATGTCAGTGGCAAGATGTTCGGCGACCGCCCAGGCGATGGAGAGGCCATCGAACGTCGCGGTGCCTCTGCCAATCTCGTCTAACAGAACAAGAGATCTAGCGGTAGCATGATTGAGAATGTTGGCAGTTTCGTTCATCTCTACCATAAAGGTAGACTGACCCGTGGCTAGATCGTCGACTGCGCCGACCCGAGTGAAGATGCGATCGCACACCCCCAGCATCGCCGACTTCGCCGGGACAAAGCTGCCAATTTGGGCCATCAGCTGAATTAGCCCTACCTGACGGAGATAGCAGCTCTTTCCACTCGCATTCGGCCCAGTTAATATAATCAAGTCAGGCGTGACTGCAGTAGGCGCATTGTCTACGCTACCCAACGCAGTATCATTGGGCACAAAGAAGCCAGCAGGCAAAGATTGTTCAACAACCGGATGGCGACCATCTTCTACAAAAACAGGGCGCCCTCTAACTATCTTCGGGCGACAGTAACCCTGATAGACCGCGACCTCAGCTAGCGCGGCTAGCACGTCCGCCGCAGAGACAGCAGCGGCTACCTGACGAATCAAGCTGACGTGTTCGGCCACCTGGTTTCGCAGATTAATAAAAAGTTCGTACTCTAGCTGATGAATCTCTTCGTTGAGATTGTTCAATCTCGCTTCGCAGTCTTTTAGCTCGGTGGTGATGTAGCGCTCTTCGTTGGTGAGCGTTTGCTTGCGGGTGTAGTTAGTCGGGGCGAGGTCTGCTTTGCTACGAGATATGCTGATGTAGTAGCCAAAGGCTTTGGTGTAGCCAACCTTGAGGTTCGAGATACCTGTGCGGGTGCGTTCTGTTGTTTCTAGGTTAGCGATCCACCGCTGATCCGTCGTGACCTGAGTGCGGAGCTGATCGAGCTGTGGATTGACGCCATCGCGAATCAGACTGCCTTCTGTCAGGTAGAGCGGTGGGGTTTCGACTAAGTGCGATCGCAATACACGACCTAATTCCTCTAGCTCAGGTGGCACAAACTGTAGCTTCACCAGATAGGGTGAGTTCGCGTGAGACATCAGCGCGGCCAGATTGGGCAGCTTGGCAAAAGAGTCAGCCATCGCGACCAAATCACGTCCATTAGCCGTACCCGATCCGGCTCTACCTGCTAGCCTTTCTAAATCGTAAATTTGTTTTAGCAGCTGCTGCAACTGCTGTCTAAGACTGCCTTCTTTGACTAGCTCTTCGACCGTATCTTGTCTGGACTGGATTCCTTCAGTGCTCAGCAGCGGCTGCAATAGCCAGCGTCGCAGTGCTCGTCCACCCATTGCCGTTACGCTCCGATCGAGCGCCCACAGTAAAGATCCGTGGTAGATGCCGTCCCGACAGGTTTGGGTGATTTCTAAATTCCGCCGGGTTTGATGATCGATGATTAGATATTCGCTCAAAGTGTAGGTTGAGAGCGTTTGTAAAGGTGCTAGGGCCGATTTCTGCGTGTCTTCTAGATATTCGAGCAGGCCGCCAGCGGCGCGGGTGGCAAGCGGGAGGTGATTGCAGCCGACGCCTTCTAGCGATCGCAGCTTTAGACTCTCTAGCAGTCGCTGCTTAGCCTCTGCTTTGGTAAACGGCGTTTGGGAGCGAAAGGTATAGCAAAACTGAGCAGGCAAACACTCAGGCAGCTGGCTAGACTTTTCGCCTGGTCGCAGCAGCGCACCTAAGTCTGGCGCGCTAGTCGGCAGCAAGATCTCAGCGGGCTGTAGTCGCATCAGTTCTTGAGCCAAGTGATCTAGGTCAGTCGATTGCGTAGTCCGAAATTCACCCGTTGATACATCGGCATGGGCCAATCCCCACTGCTCCCCAGCAATTACTACCGCCGCTAGGAAATTATTGCGGCGGGCGCTCAGCATACCTTCTTCGATCACGGTGCCCGGGGTGATGATCCGGGTGACTTCGCGCTTAACTAGTCCTTTGGCAAGGGCGGGATCTTCGACCTGATCGCAAATGGCGATCGCATATCCCTTTGACACTAGCTGCTCGCAATAGCGCTCTAGCGCATGGTGCGGAATTCCAGAGAGCGGCACCCGGCCAATGGCTTTACCAGAATCCTTGCTAGTGAGCACTATCTCTAGCTCGCGGGCGATCGTAATAGCATCTTGAAAGAACGTTTCAAAAAAGTCGCCCACTCGGTACATCAGCAGCGCATAGGGATGCTGGTCCTTGATTTGCGCATAGTGCCGCATCATCGGCGTCATGTCGTCGCGACTGACTTCGCGATAGTCAGCGTAGCGAACCGTATGCTTAGCTAACCGATCTGGAATACCGTGATTCTTGATCTGATCTTCAGCCTGTCCTCTTGCCTGGTTGTGAGGCCGTGCAGTCTGTGAGTCAGCTTTGAAATTCTTAGTGTTTGAGGCAGTCATAGAAGCGGTTTAGGCACTTCCTTATCTTAAGGGGTTGTGCCAAAGATCGGCCTTAGTCGCTGCCCTTGTCTGAAGCTGCCCTCATCTGAAAAGGATCTAGCCAGCTGCCGTAGCGCTACTTTCTCCATAGCTATACATTCACGCTTTGTCTATAAAGCTATTGCTTTGATCTTTGTATCGAAGATGAATATCCAAATGGCTAGCCGTAGGAAACCCGGTGAACCATCAAGAGAAGATGGAACATTCACTGTCAATCGTTTGTCTATCGTAGTTGAGTAGGTTCGTTAGTCCTCCTAACTTGCCAACTCTCTAGTACACCTGAGCTGTGCTCTAGATCAGTTCTCTAGATTTGGTGCTCTGCGGCGCTTTTATGCGCTTGAGATTCGATCGTAAATATATACATATCAGATGGTGCTTTAGCCTTTTGCCAAAAGAATCTGCTGCGGCTAGTTCAGTAGACATTCATATCAACAGAGTTGATCTGCTGATGCGAACGTCTACGTGGCTTTAGCATGACGAGTGCATTGGGTTTCTTGACAGTCCTATTTATCCTGAGAACAGCAAGGTTATGCCTTTTGCCTCTAGTGAACCCACCACTTCTATCAACCTAAACGCTACGCTTTCCCTCGAGTCACCTCTTCCTGGGCCCCAGAGCGCGACCTACAGGATTGTTCCACCCGCGACTAGCCCACCTGCTCAGCAAGTTATTTTTATAGATAGCGCCCTAGAAAGCACTGAAGGATTAATTGATTTCTTATCAAGTACGGCCGTTTATCTGCTCGAAGCGGATCAAGACGGTGCTAGCTTTATCTCTGATACGCTCGCTCAGTATGCACGCGAGCAGGTAGAGTCTGTACATATTTTCACCCATGGTCTAGCGGGTTCTGTACAGCTAGGTGGGATAACGCTCTCTGCTGACAACGTCACCGGCTACAGCGAAGATTTAGCAGACTGGAGTCAATCGATTACGAGCGATGTCTTGCTATACGGCTGCAACGTTGGAGAGGGCGCAGCGGGACAAGCCTTTGTGCAGCAATTGGCAGATTTGACAGGCGCTGATATTCAAGCCTCAGATGACCTGACGGGCGCAGAATCGCTTGGAGGTGATTGGGATCTAGAAGTTAATGTTGGTGAGATTGACTCTGGACTAGCAATCACGGCAGCCGGGCAGGCGAGCTATCAAGGCACGCTCGCTCAGCGGACAATCACCAGCAATGGCGGTGGGCCGACCGCATTAATTGAAATTGATGAAGGCACCACCGCCATCACCGATGTCGAGAGCACTAGCGATACAAACTCAGATACAGAAGGCAACGGCATCACCTACTACATCAAAAAAGGGGATGACAAGCGCTTTTTTAATATTGACAACGATACGGGCGTTATCTCTTTCAAGTCAGCGCCAGATTTTGAAACACCCAAAGATGGAGATGGCGATAACGTCTATATAGCCAATGTAATAGCCGTTGACTCATCCGGTGATTCTGACAGTCAGCTGCTATCGGTCGTGGTTCGCGACGTGAACGAAAGCAGCAGTGCGCCTGTAATTACTGATATTGGTAGCCGCTTCCCTAATCTCAAGCGACTGGAAGAAGGCAGCAAGTTTGTCGCTAATATCGATACTTTTGACGCCGATGGCGATACTGAGAGGAACGGCATTACCTATCAGATCGACGCTGGCGCGGATGCGAGTCTATTTCGTATCAATAGAAGGGGCTTGATTTCCTTTAGGGACCGGCCCAATTTTGAGACGCCTGCTGACGCAGATGGTGACAATATCTATGAAATCAATGTCACAGCAACCGATTCCACGGGCCTTTCCGATAGTCGATTTATTCAGTTTGAGGTCTTAGACGTCGCAGGCGATGAGCCTATTGTCGCAACAGTGGTTGAAAATGAAACTCTGGTGAGCGATCTGCCTGAGCGCGATCCCTTTGATCGTAGCTTTGTTAGCTATTCACTTAGCGGCACTGATGCTGGCTTCTTTGAGGTAGTCAGCGGCAATCTACAGTTCAAAGCTACCCCTGATTTTGATCTGCCTGTCGATGCCGACGGTGACAATATCTATCAGTTTACGCTGACCTCCTTCAACGAAAGGGATATCGCTTACGTTCAAACAGTCAGTGTCACTGTAGAGGCAGCCCCTCCACCGATCATCATTAGTGACGGTGGCGGTAGCACCGCGGCTATCGAGGTCGACGAGGAGGCCATTTTTGTCACTGACGTAGAGGCCACTAGCGCGATTGGCGATGGTGAAGGGGCTGGCTTCATCTATTCCCTCAACGCTGGCGAAGACGCTGCTCTATTTAATATCGATACTGAGACTGGCGTTATCACCTTTAGAGAAGCGCCCGACTTTGAAAATCCTTTAGATGACGATGCTAACAATGTCTACCGGATCAACGTACTGCTGCAAGACTCTCTGGGAAATACTGATAGTCAGTTTCTCTCAGTTATTGTTCGAGATATCATTGATAGCGGCAATGCGCCTGTCATCAGCACTAGCGCAGCCCCTTCCGTTGTAGAGGGCAGTAGCCTAGCAATAGATATCGAGGCAACTGACGCCGATGGTGATACAGAAGGTAGCGGCCTTACCTATCGAATTAATGCAGGCGAGGACAAAGATCTATTCAGTATTGATGCAGACACAGGCGAGTTATTCTTCACCCCCCGCCCCGATTTCGAGAATCCCCAGGACGACGACGGTGACAACATCTACCGAGTCAACGTGCTGGTCACCGACTCTACAGGGTTAATCACTAGCCAGTTCCTTCAGGTCTCGGTCACCGATAATCCGAATGATGTACCGCTAGACTTTTCCATTGTAGAAAATACAACCGCTGTTTCAACGCTACCAACTAATGATACCAACGGTTCAATCAGCTATAGCCTCAGCGGTAGCGATGCGGCGTTCTTTGAAGTTGATAGTGCTGGCACTCTACAGTTCATCAGTGAGCCAGACTTCGAGACGCCCGCAGACGCAGACGCAGACAATGTCTATACGTTCTCTTTAACCGGTATTGATGCTCAGAACGTGGCTACGGTGCAGACTGTGAGCGTAACTGTGACGAACCAGGTCTCTGTCTATCTATTTGCTGGCCAGTCCAACGCGGCAGGTGTCGGTAGCGATGCCGCCGATCTAACTGGCGATATCGCTAATCCTCAGACCGCCGTACAAATTTGGGAAGAAGGGCGCAATCGATTCACCGCTTTGCGCCCTGGATTCAACAAAAACTTTGGCACCGGCACCGGGTTTGGCTCTGAACTGAACTTTGGCTTCTTGCTAGAGCAAGCTAGGGTCAATGGAACGTCGGATTCAGAAGAGATCTATATCGTGAAATATGCGTTGGGTTCTACGAATATAGCTGTTGATTGGAACGTTAACGGTGGCGTTAATGGCGCGGATAATCAGTACGACATCTTTACTGAGTGGGTCGGCAATGCGCTAGCTAATCTCACAAATGCGGGACTGAGCTACGAGGTTGAGGGCATGACCTGGATGCAAGGAGAAAACGATGCCTTCGTACCAGAGTTTGCTAATGCCTATGAAGCGAATCTCACTGCTTTGATTGCGGACGTGCGCAGCCGCTACTCTGCTGATCTTAGCTTTGTGATTGGGCGATTGCACGACGAGCTACCCAATGGCTTCCAAAGTGCCGCCATCGTTCGCACGGCACAGTCGAACGTAGCTGCGGCTGATCCACTCACCAATATCGTGGATACAGACGGTTATCTTGTGACTAGCGATAGTGTTCACTTCACGTCTCAAGGGCACCTGGATCTAGGTAGAGATTTCGCACAGTTCTTTATCGACTAGAGGTCTTGGTCGGACGATTAAGAGGCTGTATGCCATATCTATCACATGCTCATCGAGAACTTTGGACACATTTGGTCTTGTACCATCATTAGGCAGTGAGACATTTGCATGCCACCGTAGGCAATACTGATGTCTACCAGTGTTTTGTAGTTGTGCTGTAGCCATGGATGCTGGGGCGCATCTGATGGCATTGCGACTGTGTCAGATGTGCTATCGAGTGTGACTTCTTGGTCTGACGTTGCCCGGTCCGGCGCTTCTCTGGTTGGCTCTGCCGTAGTGGTGTCTGGCGCTGTTATGGTGATATCTGGCTGTGGCACGACGATATCTGTCGCTAACTGGCCTGTCGCTAACTGGTCTGATGGCTTTTTGCCTTTGCTAAATAGAAACCACCAAAGCTCGAAGCCGATTAGACCTAGCCCTGTAGCGCTAACGCCTAATCTTAGGCCAAGGGTCTGCTCAATGCGCTGAAAGTCTTCGTTGTTGATGCCTGAAATCTGAGCATGCGCAGCCTGTGGTGAATTTAGCAGTAGACAGGCCGCGAGTAAGCTGCCCATCGAAGGGCCTATCAAAGAGTAGTTTGATTCCTTAGCTTGCTCTTTCGGCCTATCTTGTTGTCGAGACATCACCTAAACTCCTATTACGAGACATCACCTAAACTCCTATTAACTGTTCTTGTAGATTTACTCTGACGGATTGATCAGCGCATCTAGCTTGCTTCTCTAGAAATACGCCTGGGTCGAAAGTTGCGCAGCCGGAGTGCGTTGGTGACGACCGATACGGAGCTAAAGGACATGGCGGCTCCAGCTATGATTGGGTTTAGCAGCCAGCCGAAGAAAGGATAAAACAGACCAGCTGCAATAGGTATGCTCGCTACGTTGTAGATGAAGGCAAAGAATAGATTCTGTCGGATGTTTCTGATGGTTGCTTTGCTAAGTTGGATAGCGGTGATGATGCCCTGCAAGTCGCCGGAGATGATGGTGATATCGCTAGCAGCGATCGCAACGTCTGTTCCTGTCCCAATTGCAATTCCTACATCAGCTTGGGCCAACGCGGGTGCGTCGTTGATGCCGTCACCTACCATCGCAACGTATCTACCTCCTGAGTGCTTATCCTCAGACTGTAGCTGTTTGATCTTGGCTGCCTTTTCACCTGGCTTGACGCCAGCAAACACTCTGGTGATACCGGCTGCGCGGGCGATCGCATTCGCTGTTTGCTGGTTGTCTCCAGTTAGCATCACTACTTCTAATCTCATCTTTTGCAAGGCGCGAACCGCACTGGGAGAAGAGGGCTTAATCGCATCAGCAATGCCAATCACGCCCTCGCCTCTACTGTTGACAGCAATCCAGGCTGTTGTTTTTGCTTCCGCTTCCCAGGCTGATAACGGGCACTGGTGCCAGCCAATATCTACGCCTAGGCTTTTCATCCATCGCTCGGTACCGACTTGGATTAAGTTACCCTCTACCCAACCTTGCGCACCACAGCCCGGCACAGACTCGAAGTCTTCTACTGCTGCGAGCTGATCTGCATTAATTCCCTGAGTCTCGGCGTAGCGAACGACAGCTTCGGCGACTGGATGCTCCGATGCATATTCAACGGCCGCAGCCAGCGCTAGCAGTGAAATCTCATTGTTCTCAGCGGTGCCGCGCACAGTTTGATAGTTGGTGACGGTCGGTTTGCCTTCAGTTAGGGTTCCGGTTTTATCGAGCACAATCGTTTTTAGCCTGTGTGCCTGCTCTAGGCTATCGGCGTCTTTGATCAAAATGCCGTGTTCAGCGCCTTTACCGGTGCCTACCATGATAGAGGTGGGAGTAGCGAGCCCCAGCGCGCAGGGACAGGCAATGATCAGCACGCCTACGGTTGGGATCAGTGAGAGCGTGAGATGACCAGTGATATTGAACCAGATTAGGAATGTTGTTGTGGCGATCGCAATGACAATCGGCACAAACCACCCTGTCACCCAATCCGCCAGTTTCTGAATCGGTGCTTTCGAACCTTGCGCTGCCTTCACCAGCTGCACAATCTGCGCTAGCACGGTCTCTTTTCCTATCCGATCAGCTTTGAACTGAAATCTCCCTGTTTTATTGATAGTCGCACCGATGACTTCATCGCCTGCCTCTTTTTGAACGGGTACAGATTCGCCTGTGACCATCGACTCGTCAACAGCAGATCGCCCTTCAACAATTACCCCATCGACTGGAATCTTTTCCCCGGGACGAACTACAACAATATCGCCGACCACCACCGCACTAATGGGCACCTCCACTTCTTGATTGCGGCGCATTACCCGCGCAGTTCGAGCCTGCAACCCAATCATCTGACGAATCGCGTCCGAGGTTCTTCCTTTGGCCTTGCTCTCCATATACCGACCGAGTAGCAGCAGCGTAATCACCACAACTGCCGCCTCGTAGTACACCATCTTGGGCAATCCTAAGCTAGTCAGTACGCTAGGAAAGAGAGTGACAAACAGAGAGTACGCATAGGCCGTCCCAGTCCCTAGTGCGACTAGCGTATTCATAGTGGCGGAACGGTGCTTTAGCGATTTCCAAGCACCGACAAAGAAGCTTTGCCCACACCAGAACATAACGGGTGTGGCCAATATCAGGTGCAGCCAAGGATTTAGTAGGATTTTTGGCCAGTTTGGAATGCTAATCCCGATCATCATTGGCAATGAGCCTACTACCAGCACAATGCTGGCAATTCCACCAACGATGAGTTTCTGGCGAAGCTGCCTTTGCTGAGCGGCGCGTTCAGCCTGCATCTGCTGATCTTCTAGGCTGCTAAGCGTGTCTTCTTCTGACTGGTTTGCCTCGAAGCCAATGTCTGTGATCGCCCCCAAGATCCGCTCTAGCGTTGTGCCTCGTTCGTCATACTCAATAACCGCTTGCTCAAAGGCAAAGTTCACCTGAGCGGCCTTCATCCCAGACAGGGTTTGCAGCGTTGTCTCAATCTTATTTGCACAGGCAGCACAGGCCATTCCTTTCAGGTTTAGCGTCGCTCCAGCCATAGTGATTTGTCACCTTTAACAAAGGTGATAACTAGGTACAGAATTGCTGTACAGAATTGCTATAGTTTTACCCAATAAGACGGGCTTTACAGTCCTTTAATGAAAGATTACTGCCAAGCGGACCGTTATCCGGAGATTTCTCTGATGGCTTTTAGTGACTTTTTATACCGGCTGTCCGTAGGGCTCAGATGAGGTGTCAGACCCCACGTGACAATGACTACCCAGATGCTTTAACTTATCAGTTACGTAGGGGCATCACCACACTCATTTTTAGTAGTCGTAGGTGAAACTATGGAGAATATAAAACAGACGCTGCGTCGATTGCTACAAGAGACTTTGTACGCAACCCCAGAAAAACCAATCGCCGAGCGACAAAACTTTGTAAGAGAAAGACTCAGTTATATTCAGAGATTATGCGGCAATTTTGATAAAACATTTATCGTATGCGAGCTAGATGTGACCTGCGACCAATACGGACTCGGTGGCAGCAATCAGCACACGGCAACTTTGTTTCGTGGCCCTAGCGAAGAGGCTTCTGTGGCTATCTGTATAACCGAGCGGGGCTCAGTACTCCATCGCAATGACAGCCCTTGGCAGGTCTACGACGATGCTGGAGATGTGAGCCCAATGAGACTAGAAAGGTGTTTACAGTCTGCCTAGCCTGGTCTAGGCAGACTGGTCTGCATTTATTCGCGTATTTAGAAATCCATGCTGTCGGCATAGACGAGCCTAGTGGCGGCGCGCTGTTCAAACAGAAGATATTCTTCCATAATGCTCCAGAAAAATGCTCGCAGCGTTTTCTTGCGGGTGGCAGCAGGAATTTGATAGTCGAATGGTGTATCGCAGCGCTTTAGCTTAGCGAGATGGTTATCACAGCCGCAGCCGTGTTCGATGAAGTATCCGTGCTGGCTGGATATGCTGTCGATCAATCGCCTGAGCATAGAGACATAGCCGCCGTGCAAAATGGCATCAAAGGCTCTAGCAATGCCCAGGTCCTGCTCGCTGAAGCGGAAAGATCGCAGCTCGAATAAATCGGTCCGCTGTAGCGGGTGAAGAAATGTCCAGTAAAACGTTGCAGGAACGTCATAGCCTAGTTCGTCGAAAAGATCGCTAACGGTATCGATTAGAGCTAATCGTTCCCGGTGTTGGTCATTTGACGAATGAGAAGACAAGTTAGAAGAAGCCAAGTTAGAAGAAGCCAAGTTAGAAGAAGCCAAGTTAGAAGCTGCGTTTGCTTTTTGGCTAATGTCTACGAAGTCGGGATAGCTGCTGGGTAAGAATGCCTCACCGTAGTGTTCTACAGCCTCGTAAGCAAGCTGGCCGTTGCCTTCACAGTAGGCCGCTTTGAGGTGCGCCGATTCAGGTCGCTCGCAAAACAACACATGGCCCTGCTGATGTTTTGCGAGAAAGACCTGAGCCATCGCGGTATAAACTTTGGGCTCGCTCATCCAGTTGCCAAGCGCAATTTTTTGCCAGCTTTTGGGCATGTGTTCGAGTGGGACAGCTGGCTCACCTTGGATAGCGATTAGCGCACTGCTGGCGGTTGGGCTAGCAATAGTACTAGTCATGGAAATACCCCTTGATAGTAAAGAGACAGACAACAAAAAACAGATTAAAAGGAACAGATGGTAAGGAACCAAATCAATCTGTAAAGGCTGTGTCTGTTGCGCTTACTTTAATCTTCTGGCGATCCGGATGCAATAGCGGCTGTAGGGCGATCGCCTGTCCCATTTTCATCTGAGCGTATGTAAATACGCATGGCGTTCCTGCTGGCAACAAAGGCTGAATGTCCTGCCATACGTACGGACTGCCGTAGACTACGACGGCCTGTAGGTTGTGTCCTAGTGCGCAGATGATTTGGGAGGCGATCACACTTAACCCTTTGCCGCTACGAAATGGATTTCCGCGAATGAATAGCTGCACCAGCGTAGTCGTGTCCGTGCGCAAGTTCGCTACATCCGCGCGACTATCAATCAGCTCTAGTTCATAGCCTAGACTAGCAGGTAGCGCCACAGCCGGAGCCGTTCGATCCAAAAACCGACAGTTGAGCAGATCATCTACTAGCACCAAGTTTTTCCCCGGAATCAGCGGCGGACTAATCGCTTGGCTCAGTGACTGTCTAGGTGTATTGCTTAGCTGCTGTGAGGTCTGCAAAATTTCTGCCGCCAGCTTTCGCACCGCATCAGTTGCAATCTGATCGGTCTGCACGGGTGGCACCGACCGATGCTGCCATGCGTGCCGAGACATCCCATCAGTCACTAGCAAGTCAGCAATTTTGTGCTTTGCTCGCCAGATACGTTCTACAGATTGGAAAATAGCTTCAGGTGAAATTCGACCGATGCTGATTGCCTCACAGATGGCTCTAATCGCCCCTTCTACATCTCCTGGCATCAAGACTATATCCGCCCCGGCTGCCACCGCTAGCACTGCCGCATCGTTTTCGCCATACTGCTGCGTGATGCCCCCCATCACCAGCGCATCGGTCACAATCAGACCGCCAAAGCCCATATCCCGACGCAGTAATCCAGTCAGAGTCGTCCTCGATAGCGTCGCTGGGTAGCGCGGATCGACTTTGGGTAGCTGTAGGTGGGCGGTCATAATGCTATCTGCGCCCGCTGCGATCGCCTGCTCAAAAGGGACTAATTCCAGACTTTGCAACCGCTCGAAATCGTGCTCCACCACTGGCAAACTCAGATGCGAATCGGTGTCCGTATCGCCATGTCCTGGAAAATGCTTCGCTGAGGTCAACACCGCCGCTCTGTCTTTGGTGGCCCCTGTCCCTCTGATAAAAGCGTTCGTTAGCTGCGCTACAATCTCAGCCGTCTCGCCGAAGGCTCGCACGTTAATAACTGGATTGTTCGGATTGTTGTTCACATCTACGACTGGGCCTAGCAGCCAGTTCAGGCCGATAGCGACCGCTTCTTGAGCGATCGCCGCCCCCATCTGCTCCGACAGCCGCAGCGCCAGATCCAGATCTTTTTTAGCGATCTTTCCCAAAGCCATCGGCGGCGCAAACCAGGTCGCTCCGCTAAACCGCTGGCCGACTCCCTCTTCAATATCAGCTGCTATAAACAGCGGGTATTTCGCCACAGACTGAAGCGCCTGAGTACGCACGCCCACTTCTGCTGCGCTGCCCCCCAGCAAAATAACGCCCCCGATTCCTAGCGCCAGATAGCGCTGCATCTGTTCGTTAGTCGCTTCCCACTGCGGATATTCCACCTCATGGTCGAACAGATGCCCCGTTGTGCGCACAATCATCATTTGCGCCACCTGTTCTTCGAGCGTCAAAGTATCTGGGCTAGGCAAACGAGAAGATAGCATCGGGCTCTAGTCTTGATAAGCAAGGGTGTGCTGCTCGGGCTCAGGAAGTCTCATCTTCCATTTCCTGTGCGTCAATCGAGTCACCCGCTTTTCGTTCGGCGCTGATCTGATTGAGCACGTTCAGCACGTTGGTGGCCAGATCAAAAGAGCGATCTTCTTTGAAGGTGACTTCTGGCGTGCGGCGCAGCTTCATTCTTTGGCCTAGCTGTCTGCGTACATAGCCTTCAGCCGCTTTGAGTCCTGCCATTGTTTCGGCTTTGGCTTCGTCTGTACCGTAGATGCTGACGAAGATCTTGGCATGCTGCAAGTCCCCGGCGACGTCGACGTCGGTGATGCTGACCATGCCTGCACCGACGCGATCATCTTTGATATCGTTTAACAGCATTTGGCTGACTTCACGTTTGATAGAGGCTGAGACCTTTGCGACTCGTCTGCTAGTTGCCATGTTGAATTGAAAATAATTGAAGTATTTGAGGGGACTTGGAAGGTACCGCTAAGAAGCTATGCTAGACCCAGCATTGCTCTGAGGGTGAAGCTAAGACCAATGAAGAAGGCGATCACAGCGCTGATGAGGGCGATCGCAGTGGTCGGCCGTTTGAGTAGGGGGACTAGGGGCGCGATCGCGTTGTAAAAAATGCCCAGTGACACGCTAATAAGGTAGCGAGGGTAGCGCGATATATTATCAATGAACTCTTGCATGGTCGCAGCAGGGTGTGGAGGCTAACAAGTTACCACTCATCATCCTACCGCAAGTATTATTTCTGCTGTTTTGTACAGCCGCTCTAATGAGCGATCACCCGTGATATCTGCTCGTATGACATTGCCTACCACCGCCTCTCCTCAAAATATCAGCCTGGATGCTGACCATAATACTGGCCGTAATATTGACTTGATGACAGCGGCTCGTCCTTTTCTAAAGTGGGCCGGTGGCAAGTCCAGATTGATCGAACAGTACCAGCCCTTTTTACCGACAGACTTTCGTCGATACCATGAGCCGTTTTTGGGGGGCGGTGCGCTGTTTTTCTATCTAGCGCCGCAGCTACAGGCACAGGGAAAGCGGGCGTACCTCAGTGACCTAAATCCTGAACTGGTGAACGTGTATCAATGCGTGCGTGATCGCCTCACGTCGCTCATTCACCTGCTGTCCGTTCACCAGCAGCAGCACAGTGAACCCTACTATTATCAGGTCCGTGCCCAGCTAGAGACTACGCCTGTCGCTCGCGCTGCCCGTTTTATCTACCTAAACAAAACCTGTTACAACGGCCTGTACAGAGAGAATTCAAAAGGCCGATTCAACGTTCCCCTAGGCCGCTACAAGAATCCAAAGATCTGTGCGCCCCAGCTACTCCAAGCCGCCTCAGCCGCGCTTCAGATCGCCGACATCTCAGAACGGCCATTCACCGCTATCACCACCCACGCCAAAGACAGACAGGACTTCGTCTACTTCGATCCGCCCTACCATCCGCTCAGCGAAACCAGCAAATTCACCGCCTACAGTCAATACCGCTTCGCTGCCGAGGCCCAAACTACGCTTCGAGACATCATTCAACAGCTATCTGACCAAAACATACAAGTTCTAGCCTCTAACTCTGACTGCCCGTTCATCAGAGAACTCTATGCAGATTTCGATATTAAAACTATCACCGCTGCCCGCTCAATCAACTCTAAGGCCAGCAAACGCGGCAAAATTACGGAAGTTTTAGTTGTTGGATAGTTTTTGGACAGGTACAAAACTGTCCAACTTAGCCTACGTCTCGAAAAGCAGATTAACTAAACAGCTGAATTTCGCTAGGAGTGGACTCGTCAGAGTATCTCCTTCAAACAAGCTCATCTGTAAGGCCAGCCGTCCAGACTCTCTTCGATATATTTCTACTTTCTTCGCTCTCCAATCTATCAGCCAGTATTCCTTAACGCCCTGTATGGAGTACAGACGCAGCTTCAGATTGCGATCACGTTCTACGTCCTTTTTTCCTGATGAGAGCACCTCTACAGCTAGATCAGGCGCTTCTAGCAAATGTCCTCCGTCATCTTGAGCAACCGGAAGTCGCTCTTGCGAGACCCAGGCTACGTCGGGAATAACGTTGTCAAAGTCGGTAAAGACAACACCCGGTCCAAACCAAACCTTTCCGCTACCCACTTTCTTTAGCCAGACTTTTAGGTAGTAGAAAACTTCTCCACAAACATCCTGATGGCGACTGTGCGGAGCTCTAATCACGAGCAGTTCTCCATCAACCGTTTCATAGCGCTTGCCGTCTTCAGGTAGTAGGGCCAAATCTGATGACTTCCAGCGAAATTTTGCGACCATAGCGGATCCTCTTCCTGCATCGTCTACATTCTACCGAAGGATTCAGCTGTCATTAGCAAGTGAGAAACACTCAGCGTAGCTGTGGTCATAGCTGTCAGATGCCACTACTAATCGTAGCTTCCACCGATACTAATAGGTGTGTTCACAACTTCTGCATTGAGCAAGTCGACATTGTTCACCTCCGCACCTTCCAAGCTTGTGTAGATTAGCGTCGAATCAGAAAGGTCTACGTTGCTAATTAGCGCCTCATCTAGCAATGCATTAGTTAGGAAGGCGCCGCTTAAATCGGTATTGACTATAATCGCACCCGTCAGATCAGCGCCCTCTAGATTAGCGCCAGAGAGGACAGCATTAGTGAGATCTGCCTCTCGTAAGTCAGCACCAATCAGGTGCTCATTCGTTAGGTTTGCCCCTGTCAAGTCGCAGCCTTTACAGATTCTTGTTTCTATCAGCTGAGCAACGTCGGCAACATTGGCCGCCTCTACTCGCTGAGCAGATAGCGTCATCGCGCCAATGGTGCCCAGTACAGCCGCCACTGAATAAGTCGCAAACTGTCTAAAACTACGACCTTGCCTGTGACTTTCGTCAATCCCTTGATCGATTCCCCGATTGGATAGTGAACCAGTGAACATTTTCATAACTTTTTGATCTCCTCTTGATACATTAAGAGATAGCTACTGTTAGGAAAAAGGCCAGCTCTTAATTTACTTACTGTTGACAAGCCATTCTAAAGACATCTGAGCCTTTATCTTCAGATTTAGGTCTTTAGTTTCAGCGCTCGCTAATGCTCGTCAGCTTAATCCTTTTAATGGATAAAAAGCATCTGCTAAAAGATGGAACGCTATCCTAAACTATGCTGTTTTCCTTGGTTAAAAAAGCTCCAAAAAACAACAGGAAAGCAAGGGTTAAATAGCGCTTATTATGATGCTTTGCATGTATAAATTATAAAATAAGCTGTCGCTATAGAAATGGAGTATTAACCGCACCTTAATAATCTAGAAACAATCTGAAATTGAGGATCGAAAGCGCTTCCAAAAGTGCCTGAATCGTGGTCTGACTGCTTGGGGGTATCTGCCGAAGCAGAGCTATTAGCACCGCATCGAAGATTACTATATTCTGGCGAGATCGGTGTAAGCTTGATGCAATTTACTGAAGATATGCGGGCCTTTTCGCGCTAGCGTCTTCTGGCTAATATCCTTGGACAGACAAACACCCTTTCACAGCTGCTATGGATGCGTTTCTTCTAACTGTATATTTCTTAGTTGTGATCTATGTGCTGTACCAGATGGCACTGTCTCTAGAGAGCCAGCTAGAAGATAAGGTCATCATTCATTTAGACGAGACGTTTTTGACTGACCAAACCCAAGGACAGCTCTCTTCACAGCCAGAGGCTTTGCGTCTAAAAGTAAGAGCAGTTACTGAGGAGGGTGCTATCAAGGACAGCAAGATCAAGTTTCCGATGCTTCGTTTGCTGCTTGGCAATACCCCGGCAATATCTAGTATTGACCCAGAACGGCTAGCTAGCATGAAGACACTGGGTCTAAATGAATTGGCGGTCTCGTCTATGCTGCAGCCGAAGATTGACATCTGGGTGAAGCCTACTGGTCAGCAGCCTATAAAACCGCTGCCGTATTTATCTGTCACCGTTAAGAACGGTACGCCCGATATGCAGATCTATCTAAACTGGGACCATAGCTCTTTAGAAATGTTTGGCCAGGGAAACCGAATTGTCAGGAGCACGCCAAACATGCCAAGAGACCTTTCACAGGCACAGATCTATAGTGTGATCAACCCAGGGCAGACTGTGACATCAAACATCACCGTCGAGAAGAACTATGCCTATAATCCCGAGAGCGGTCAGATGGAGCTAGGCAGGCCACTGATCAATTTGAAAGAGCGGCTAGCCATGTCAAAAATGACCGATCCAACCAAGGAAAGCAAGAATGTTCAACCGCTCTACAATCTGGATCTGATGGTGGGTATAAAGCCGGTAACTGGTCAGAATAGAGACATAATCAACCTGCTAGTTCCCTTTAGCTTTGAGCTAGAGATAAAGCCCGATCAGATTGCGCTACCGCCGCTACGATGGCTGCTAAGAAGGACAGACCAGAATGGACAGCGTCTGCGTAGCTGGTTCTGGGGCAAGTAGACATCAAGACTTGGCCAATGGCGATACACTGTACTCTCTAGAGTTGGCTCAGTGGTTGCGGGGTAGAGGCGAGGATTACTTCGCTTTTGGCCCTGAGGAAAGTCCGGGCTCCCGAAAAGTCAAACTTGCTGGGTAACGCCCAGTGCGGGTGACCGTGAGGAGAGTGCCACAGAAACATACCGCCGATGGGAAGGAGACTTCTACAGGTAAGGGTGCAAGGGTGCGGTAAGAGCGCACCGGCAGCATCGAGAGGTGCTGGCCAGGTAAACCCCGGTTGGGTGCAAGGCCGAAGGAGCGACGGTTGACTTTTTACCGGCTCCGCTTTAAGTGTGCCGCTAGAGGCGTCTGGTAACAGACGTCCCAGATAGATAACCACCTCTGCTAGGTAGCTGGACTGCCTAGATCAGAGAACAGAACCCGGCTTAGGTCCAGCTCTAGATTCTTTTTGTTTTCGATGTTTCTCTTTGCTGCGATACGTTCATGGTTGAAAAACGGGCTGCTGTAGAGGAGCTGCTGGCGGATCTAGGCGTCGAGGCATCGGCGGTCCGCATTGACCTGCTGCAGCTAGCGATGGTGGATATCTCTAGCTCGGCGGATAGAAATAATGAGAAGCTGGAGTTTTTAGGAGATGCGGCGCTACGGCTGGCGGCAGCGGAGTTTTTGATGGAGCGATATCCGCGGATGGCAGTGGGGGAGATGACGGCAGTGCGATCGCAAATTGTGAGCGATCGCACCCTAGCCACCTTAGCCAAACGCTACAACCTACAGCGCTGCCTAGTCCTATCCAAAAGCGCAGCAGGCGACAAAGCAGGCACCGATTCCCGATTGGCTGATACCTTCGAGGCCGTTCTCGGGGCGCTGTACCTCAGCATTGGCAACCTCAGCCTAATCCGCCCGTGGCTAGACCCTCATTTCGAGCAGCTTACTGAGTCCTTGCGCACCGACCCGGCCAAACAAAATTACAAGGCGGCTTTGCAAGAGCTTACGCAGTCTCATTACAAATCGCTGCCCACCTACAAGGTGAGCGAGATTAGCCAGGTACATGGGGACGAAGAACGTTTTCAGGCGGAGGTTTGGTTTCAAGGGAAGCTGTGGGGCACTGGTAAGGGGCGCTCGATGAAAATGGCTGAGCAGGCGGCGGCTAGGATTGCGTTCGATGGGCTTAAACGGATGATTGACAGCGCTGATTGATAGGTTCAGGCGGGCATTTTGGGCTTAGGAAAGCTAAGCCGA
>JBCCOH010000054.1:0-32855 GCA_039111275.1 Cyanobacteria bacterium P01_D01_bin.1
TTCTGCATCTGGCTTAACAGCAACGGAATATCATCAACGCGCTCGTTACTGATTAACTCGGCCATAGCTTAGCTAGAATACGGATTTAGGGGGCAATTAGACTATTTGATATTCTGCTATATTTTTGAGCGAACCGTGAGATGAATAGGATGGTTAGTTTCCATAACTAAGAATCTAGTACTCCTCATCTTCATCTGGATCGACAAGCCGATTGCCCTGGTCTAACCAATATTGCCAGTCTTCGTAGGCTTGAATGCTTTCGTCATCACCCTCTACTAGCTGAAGCTCACTCAGGGGAACGGCAATAACATCTGTCTGACTGCCTTCACTATACTCAATCTTTACAAGCATATCAGTCTGACAGTCGTCGCCATCAGCCATACCAATAATTTGAACAGTGTCGACCTTTGATGATTTCTGCTTCGATGACGCTTGTAAGGACTTGGCATCTGTCCATCGAGCCTCAAGCGGAAAGCTAAGATTATCTAGCAGGTAGTAATACCAGCCCATAGCAATCTCATATTCATCATAACAATCTACAACAACCTCATAGGTGATACGATGCTCACGCTTTTCGTCAATAGAGGATTGTGCCATTTTCAATACTAGTTGTAGGACAGATCTTTTGAGGAAATCAGAAGATATTCCCGGATAGTAGGCTATCTGCTGTTATCTGTAGGGTTGGGAATACAGAGGATTCGATAGTATTAAGTTCTCGGTGATAGTTTTCCTCACAAGCACCTTCTTTCAATACGAATAAAACAACCTGCTGTCTATGGCGGTCGATGATCCAATACTCAGGAATCTGCCACCATTCGTACTGTTGACGTTTCCATTCATAATCGCGTCGATAGTTTTCTGCACGCTCACTACCCGGACTGACTATCTCAGCAACTAGCAAAGGAGGGGGTGCGCCAAACAGCACTACATTCTTTTTGAGTTCAGCCATCCGTACTAAATGTTCAGACTGCAATACAATGAGGTCTGGCTTTCTGTTGACTCGGCTGTCACCTACTGGATGAACCTGAATCTCTGTTGAAGAACTTTTGACAAGCCGTCTATTGCCCAATGTTCGCTTTAATAGCTCAGCAAGCTCGTCGGCAACATAGGTGTTTCCTTCATCCTCTGGCGGCAACTCGATTACCTCTCCGTTACTGAGCAAGCGAAAATTACCATCTGGACCTATGTCAGAGTGCAGATACTCTGCGTAGTTTTTGTAGCGAACAGACGTGAATGTCATAGGCTGGCACAGAGCTTATAGCTTACGGAGAAGTATACCAAAATCACATTTAACCTTTCAGCGCAAACCAGATGATTAGCCAGAGCGCTTTGACGCCGTCTTTCCAGCTAATTTTTTTGCCTTCTTCGTAGGTGCGTCCGTAGTAGGCAATGCCCACCTCGTAGAGTCGCCAGCGTCTGGGCGATTGCGCTATCTTGACTGTAAACTCCACCTCAAATCCAAAACCGTCACAGGTCAGTGTCATATCTTTCCACACTTCTCTGCGGAACATTTTGTAGCAAACTTCCACATCCGAAAGCGTCGTATTACACACTAGGTTCAACAGAGCAGAAATCGTCCTGTTTCCCAGCAGATGATGAAAGTAAAGCACCCGATGCGGTTTGCCATAGAAGCGAGAGCCGTACACCACATCCGCTCTATCGTCTTCTATCAATCGCCACATCTCGCCCCAGTCTTGCGGATCGTACTCCAAGTCCGCATCTTGGATTACCATCACATCACCAGAAGCTCGCCAAAAGCCTTCTCGTAAAGCCGCTCCTTTTCCTCTGTTTTGCGACTGTAGCACGACAACAACCGTAGTCAGACAGCTCTCTTTCAGTAGTGTCTGCCAACCGTCAGCTTGTTTTGTGGCTAGCCATTCTCTTGTTCCATCTGTAGAACCATCATCTACTACGACAATCTCTTTCTCGATCTGCGGCAGCGCCTTAGCAACAGCCTGGAGCGCAGCACCTACGGTATGAATCTCGTTGTAAACAGGAACGATGATAGAGAGCTTCATTGCACTATCCTAGTGCCACACGTCTTAAACGCAAAGTGGCATACTAAATAGCGGCTACTGCCGTCTGAGATTTCTTTGGGGTTCACTGTCATGCCGCTCAACCGTCGTCGCTTCGTTATCCTCAGCGGACTAGCCATTGGTGGAGCCGCAGCCGCCTCATGCCGTCCCACCACCCCCCAAGCCAACGCATCTGATTACTCTACAAGAAGGGCAGAGCTCAAAGACTCCGCTCAGGCCCCAACCACCTCCCCGGCGGCGGCTGAGCGGAGCCGAAGTCCCGCTCCCTCCGGCCTCTACGCTCCCCAACGCGGCGACATCCGCCTAGCTGTTATCAGCGACATTAACAGCGCCTACGGCTCTACCGACTACCGCAGAGAAGTGATCGAAGGGATAGAAATGCTCCCGGACTGGCAGCCGGATATGGTGTTGTGCGCAGGCGATATGGTGGCGGGACAAAGCATCAGCCTCTCGGCTTCAGAAATCGAGGCGATGTGGACTGCTTTTGATGAAAAGATTCTTTCTCGTATTCGGGCAGCGGGTCTACCTTTTGCGTTGACCATAGGCAATCATGATGCGTCTAGCTACAAGACGAACGGCGAATTTATCTACGTGCTAGACCGTCAGGAGACAGAGAAGTACTGGTCGGGGCATCAGTCTGATACGGACCTTACTTTTGTAGAGGCGAGCGGCTTTCCGTTCTACTACAGCTTCAAGCAAAACGATATTTTCTATCTGACCTGGGATGCGTCTTCGGCTAATGTGCCTGCTGAGCAAGTTGCCTGGGCAGATCGCGCCCTTTCTAGCCCCGAAGCGCAAAGTGCTAGGCTGCGGATCATGATGGGTCATTTGCCTTTGTATGCGGTTTCGCAGCGGCGCGATCGCCCCGGAGAATACCTCAATCAGGCCGAAGAATTGCGACTTCTCCTAGAGCGCCACAACGTCCATACCTACATTACCGGACACCATCACGCCTACTTCCCTGGCAAAGTCGGCCAGCTAAACATGCTGCACTGCGGTGCCCTAGGCAGTGGCCCAAAGTCTTTGCTGGCTACCAACACCGCTGCCTTCCAGACGCTCACCATCATGGACATCTTTCTAGATGCCGCTGATGTGGTGTACACCACCTACAACATGAACACCAAAGAAGTCGTCGATTTGCAACAGCTTCCTAGACAGATTGTCGGACCTAACGGTCGCGAACTTAGACAGGACGTTGAGCTAGCAGACCTCACCCCTGCTGAACAGTCTCAACCATATATTCCTAGCGAAGTCTAATAGAGACCTACCACAAACTACCATGCTTCACCTCTTCTTCATTAATTAGAAGATCTGTCTTTGCTGCCGGGTATTGTAGACTGCTCACCCTTGACGCACTCTACTCACTCTGCCCTAGGCAAGAAAACAGAAGGCATGGCTATTTTCAACGATATCGATACTTTCGATGAACTGAAAGACGCGATCAGTAACTCTGGAAATAATGGTGACACCGACACTATAAACATCACCGGAGACATTGAGCTGACAGGTCTGCTGCCGCTGATCGAAGAAGATCAGGGACTAACTATTAACGGCGGCGGGTCTAGCATCAGCGGCGAAAGTGCTTACAGTATCTTTTTTGTTAAAAGTGGCACCGTCAGCTTTGACAACCTAACTTTCACCAACGGTTTTGCTGGAGGCGCTATAGGCAGCGGCGGCGGTGCTGGGATGGGTGGAGCCCTATTTATCTACGACGGGACAGTCTCTGTCAACAACAGTGCCTTTATAGGGAATCAGGCAGTCGGTGGCACTGGCGGTAGCGGCAGTGGTGGTACTGGCGGCAGTGCCAGTTTTGTCGATTCTACCCTCGCTCCCAACGGCACTCCTGGTTCGTTGGGTAGTGACGGCAGCAATGGTGGAATCGGTAGCAATGGTGGCAACGGTGGCCTTGGTGGCTTGGGTGGTGGTGGTGGCTTCGGTGGACTCGGTGGCAGGGGCGGCTACAGCTATAGCAACAACGGTGGCAACGGTGGTAGCAGTGGCGATGGTGGCGATGGTGGCTTTGGCGGTGGTGGCGGTTACGGCCCGTACGGCGGCAGCGGCGGCAATAGCTACTACGGCAGCGGTGGCAACGGTGGCAACGGCGGCAACGGCGGCAACGGCGGTTATGGCGGTGGCGGTGGCGGCGGCGGCAACAGCGGTTATGGCGGCTACAGTTATGGCGGCTACGGTTATGGCAGCAATGGCGCCAAAGGTAGCAGCGGCACAGGCGGCTTCGGCGGTGGTGATGGTATTGACATCAGTGGCGGTGGTGGCGCAGGGATGGGGGGAGGTGTCTTCATCCGCAGTGGTTCACTCAGTATTTTCAACAGCAGCTTTTCTAACAACGTAGCAATAGGTGGTGTAGGTAGTCAGCCTGGGAAGGGGCTGGGTGGCGCAATCTTTGCGATGAAGTCTACCGGCACCGATCCAGTAAATGGCAATTCGCAGGGAATGCCTAGCACCTTGCCGACAGTCAGCCTTAGCAATGTTGAATTCACAAGCAATGCCGCTAGCGATAGTACTGATCCTGGGCCAACTCCCGACACCATTTCGTCGGGCGATGATCTGGATACCCCAGACCTTTTCGGCAGCACTATTACACGATCTATTGCTACGGCAGCGCCTAGCTTAGATAGCATTACCCGACAGACGCCTGCTGAGGCCACAACTGATGCGGATGTTTTGGTCTTCCGAGCTACCTTTAGCGAGGATGTACAAAATGTCGATGCTACGGATTTTAACGCTGTTGGTACGACGGCGGCTATTGGCGTCAGTGCAGTCAACGGTTCGGTTTATGAGATCACTTTATCGGGTGGAGACCTAGCGGATCTCAACGGCACAGTTGGTCTCGATCTGGCGTCCGAGCAAGATATTACCAACCTATCAGGCGATGCTCTTTCACCTGGGCAACCTGCTGTTGACGAAAGCTACTTAGTAGATAATACTCCTGTAGATAATGTTGGTCCTACTGTCCTAACGCTTGCACCTAGTCTCACAGCGATTAGTGACAGTAACGTTGGGACAGATGCATTCACCCTTACAGTCGATTTCAGTGAGGTGATGAATACCGCGCTGAATCCAACGATTACTTTCCCAGTTGAAGATCCGACTAGTACGCTTTCCTTTGCCTCTGGCAATTGGAGCGATAGCGATACCTACATCGCTACCTACAACGTGATCGATGCTGATGAGATTCTTGACGACATTGATGTGTTTGTTGAGGGCGCTGAAGATGCCGCTGGAAATAGTCAGGATACTTTTACCGCAGCTGATGCGTTCAGCATTGCTACTCAATCGACTGTTGAATTTGAAAGTGATGCGTTTGGTATTAGCGAAGATGAAAGCAGTAACGTCACCCTAACTCGAACAGGTGATACCAGCGGCACTTCGACCGTTCAAGTCAGCATCAGTGGGGGTACAGCCACGGGCGGGAGTGACTACACCGATAGCAACTTCCCTTTAGATGTTGTTTTCGACCCTGGTGATACGTCTAAAACAGTTGCGATCGCAATAAACGATGACAGCATAGCCGAAAGCAGTGAGACTATCACCCTCGACGTTGCGAATGTTGGCAACGCAACTATCGGCGCTACAGCCACCGCAACACTGACTATCTCTGACAACGACTCTGCTGGCTTCACGCTTAGCCGCAACAGCGCTACCGTTAGCGAATCGGGCAGTACAGAACAGTTCACGATTGCTCTAAACTCTGAACCGCTCTCCGACGTTGTCTTCGATATTGTCAGCAGCGATCCTAGCGAGGCAACTGTAGCGCCTACTAGCGTCAGCCTAGATAGTACGAACTGGGATACTGGCGCAGTTGTCACCATCTCAGGTGTGAACGACGACGACGCGGACGGAACCCAGACCAGTACAGTCACTATCAGCGTAGATGCAGAGAATAGTGATGATGACTTCGACAGCTTAAGTGCGCAGACCATCACTGTTGCCACTACCGAAGCAGAGGACAGCACTAGTCCTATCGTCTTAGCTATTACGCCTAGCCTTACGTCAATCACGGATAGTGATGTCGGTATAGATGCCTTCACTCTCACGATTGATTTCAGTGAGGTGATGAACACCGCGCTGAACCCAACGATTACTTTCCCAGTTGAAGATCCGACCAGTACGCTTTCGCTTACTTCTGGCAATTGGAGCGACAGCGATACCTACATTGCTACCTACGACGTAGCTGACGCCAACGTAACCCTAGATGATATCGATGTGCGCGTTGAGGCTACTGAAGACGAAGCCGGAAACGCTCAAACTATTTTCACCGGAGATGCTGTATTCAGCATTGCCACTGAATCGACTGTCGCGTTTGAGAATGATGCATTCATCGTTACCGAAGACAATGACGGTAGTATTACTCTCATCCGCACAGGCGATCTCAGCAGTACTTCGACTGTGCGAGTCAGCATTGACGGCGGTACGGCAACAGGGGGCGCTGACTACACCGATAGCGACTTTCCTCTAGACGTTGTTTTTGCCGCTGGCGAAGCGTCTCAGACCATTACCATTCCCATCAACAATGACAGCACCGCCGAAAGCAGTGAGACTATCGCACTAAGTGTTGCGAATGTTGGCAACGCAACTATCGGCGCTATAGCCACCGCAACACTGACTATCTCTGACAACGACTCTGCTGGCTTTACACTCAGCCGCAACAGCGCTACCGTTAGCGAATCGGGCAGTACAGAACAGTTCACGATTGCTCTAAACTCTGAGCCGCTCTCTGACGTTGTCTTCGATATTGTCAGCAGCGACCCTAGCGAGGCAACTGTGGTACCTACTAGCGTCAGCTTAGATAGTACGAACTGGGATACTGGCGCAGTTGTCACCATCTCAGGTGTGAACGACGACGACGCGGACGGAACCCAGACCAGTACAGTCACTATCAGCGTAGATGCAGACAACAGTGACGATGACTTCGATAGCTTAAGTGCGCAGACCGTTACCGTTACCACGACTGAAGCAGAGGACAGCACTGGTCCTACTGTTTTGGGTCTTACGCCTAATCTCGTTTCGATCACCGATGGGGATATTGGTACAGATGCCTTTACTCTCACGATTGATTTCAGCGAGGTGATGGATACTACGCTGGATCCAACAATTACCTTCCCAGCTGAAAATCCGAATAGTACACTCTCTTTTTCTTCTGGCAGTTGGGATGATAGCGATACCTACATTGCTACCTACGATGTCGCCGACGCTGACGAAGCTCTCGGTGACGTTGATGTGCGGGTTGAGGCCGCTGAAGATGAAGCCGGAAACGCTCAAACTGCTTTCACCGCGGAAGATCAGTTTAGTATTGCAACCCAGTCGATTGTTGAATTTGAGAGTAGCGCGATCGCCCTTACAGAAGACAATAGCAGTAGCATCACGCTCACTCGAACAGGCGACGCCAGCAGCACCTCGATTGTTCAAATTAGCGTCAGCGGTGGGACAGCAACAGGTGGCACTGACTACACCGATAGCGACTTCCCTCTAGAGGTGGTGTTTGATTCTAATGAAGTATCTCAGACCATTACCATCCCGATCAACGACGACAGCATAGCCGAAGGCGATGAGACTATCACACTAGAAGTCGCCAGCGTCGACAATGCGACTATTGGCGCTACGGCTACAACAACGTTGACTATCTCTGACAATGACGCTTTTGGCTTCACCCTTAGCCGCAACAGCGCCATCGTCAGCGAATCTGGTAGCACAGAAGAGTTCACACTTACCCTAGATTCTCAACCGCTTTCTGATGTTGTCTTCGATATTGTCAGCAGCGATCCTAGCGAGGCAACTGTAGCACCCATCAGCGTCAGCCTTGATAGCACCACTTGGGATACTGGGGTAGCAGTCACTATCACGGGTATAGACGACACCGATATCGACGGTAATCAAACCAGTACGCTTACTGTCAGCGTAGATGCAGATAGCAGTGACGATGACTTTGATGGCTTGGGTGAACAGACCATCACCGTCATTACCCAGGACAACGATATTGCAGACACCACTAGTCCCACGATCTTGGCCATTACGCCTGGGCTCACATCGATTACTGATAGTGACGTTGGTACAGATGCCTTCACACTCGCAGTCGACTTTAGCGAGGTCATGAACACCGCGATAGATCCAACAATTACTTTCCCGGCTGAAGATCCGGCTAGTACGCTTTCCTTTGCCTCTGGCAGTTGGAGTGGCAGCACTACCTACATCGCTACCTACGATGTAACTGACGCTGACGAAATTTTAGATGATGTCGATGTGCGAGTTGAGAACGCCGAGGATGAAGCTGAAAATATTCAGATTGTCTTTACTGAAGCAGATCGGTTCAGCATCGCTACCCAATCGACTGTTGAGTTTGAAAGTGATTCATTCTTCGTTGGCGAAGATGAAAGCGGTACTATCACGCTCATCCGCACAGGTGATACTAGTGGGACTTCAACTGTTCAAGTGAACATCGAGGGCGGTACAGCGATAGGCGGCACGGACTACACCGATAGCAACTTTCCTCTAGAGGTTGTTTTTGCCTCCGGTGAAGTAGCCAAGACAGTAACTATTCCAATCAACGAGGACAGCACAGTTGAGAGTAATGAGACGATTACTCTGAGTGTCACTAGCGTTGACAATGCGACTATTGGAGCTACAGATACTGCAACCCTGACTATTTCTGACAACGATTCTCCTGGCTTCACGCTCAGCCGCAGCAGCGCTACCGTCAGTGAATCTAGCAGTACAGAATTCACGCTTGCCCTGAATACTCAACCGCTCTCTACTGTTGTCTTTGACATCAGCAGTAGCGATACCAGCGAAGTCACTGTAGCGCCGACTAGCGTCAGCCTCGATAGTACTAGCTGGGACACTGGTGCGTTAGTTACCATTGCGGGCGTAGAAGATACGGAGCTCGACGGAGACCAAACCAGCATACTCACAATCAGTGTAGATGCAGACAATAGTGATGACGCCTTCGATAGCTTGAGTCCACAGACCATTACCGTCACGACCGAAGACAATACGCCCAGACAGCTAACTCCTGATGCGGCGGCAGAGGTACTAGAGGTCACCGATTTGGGTACTAACAACACACTTAGCCTACAGCTTGAGCAGATTGGAATTAGCGGTGTCAGCGAGCTGTTTGTCTATAGCATTAACGAGACCGATGATAGCCGCTCTGAGGTTGGTAGCTTCTCGCTATTAAAAGGAGGGCAGCTACCTACCGCCTACGTGCCTGAATTCACTCTAGATAGCAACAAGATTGCCAATGGTCAGCGCCTTCAGTTTGAGCTCGTGCAGAATGGTGTTACTCAGACCGCGACTATCACGTCTAGTAGCAGCAATGAAGTAGAGCTCGACTTTGGCGATGGCACCGTATTGACAGCCGCACTTGCCGATCAATCTCTTACCACAAATCTACTTCTCGATGATGCTGCAACCATTGACTTTACGAGCATGGCCGATGTGGTTAGCCTTGAATTTGTAGTCTATCGCGAAGCTTCGTTTAACAATACCGTTGGGCTGTACTACACCGACGATGCTAGCGGCGGTATCAAAGATCCGATTGGTAATATTATCAATCCAGGAGAAGCGGGCTACAAAGAAGCGGCCTTTGACAGGCAGCTAGATGTGCAGCTCACAGGTCAAAACGGGCAAATCAGCAACTTCTCTGCGGATGTCACAGATGCCAGCTTCCTCAGCATGTTTTTGATTGTTGATGGGGCAGATTCGGCTACTAGCGAGATGTACTTCAGTCATGTAGGTGCTAACGCAGATGGTAACGACCATGCCAAGATGCTTGGCAACAACACTTTTGGCTTTGAAGATTTGGCTGGACTGGGCGATCGCGACTTCAACGATGTCGTTGTTCAGTTCGCAGTTGTCTGATGTCGGATTTTGACCGATTATCTCCGAATTATCGAGGGGCGTAGCTATGAATCCAATTCTGCTATAAATCCAAAATGCTGAAAGATCTCGAGCGCAGCCGGTGCGGTTAAAAAGTCGACGTACTGCTGCGCTGCCTGGGGATGGCCGCTGCGCTGCAAGATGGCGATGGGATACTCAATCGGTGGATGCGCAGGCAGAGGCACTGTAGCCACTACCTTAATCTGCTCGGATAGCTGGGCGTCGGTGGCGTAGACAAAGCCTGCCGCGACTTGTCCGCTTTCTACGGCGGATAAGACACCTCTGACATTATTAAAGAAGACTATTTTGTTATCTAGTTTTGGCAAAAGCCGGAAAGAGTTGAGCGTGGCCTGCGTATATTGGCCAGCGGGGACGCTGCGGAATTCGCCAGCGGCAATTTTTTGTGATTTACCAAGCTGAGCAAGATCTTCTAGCTTGGTGAGGGAACTACCAGGCGGTGCAATCAGGACAAGCTGATTGGTGAATAGAACCTGCTGCGATCGCTCTTCTACCAAATTCTGCTCCACCAGCGCCGACATCTGCATCGCACTAGCCGAAAAGAAAATATCGGCTGGCGCCCCTTGCTCGATCTGTCGCTGCAAGGTGCCAGAACCACCCCAGTTATAGAAGACGTCTATATCGGGATAGCGAGCTTCAAACAAAGGCTCAATCTCCAAAAGTGCGTTTTGCAAGCTGGCCGCTGCCGAGATAGTTAGGCTAACTGTGGGTCTAGCATTTTGGTTAGACGCTTGGCCGGACGCTGGCGCATCGGTTCGGTTGGCTGCTGGATTGTCTGACTGGCCTAGCGCCACGCAACTAGCTAGTAAGGCAGGTGCGAGCGTGATTATAGCTTTGCCAGATAAATGACTAGCGCGATCTGAGGACATAGTTGTGGACCATCGGCTTATGGCTACTCGTTTGGTCTTGGCGTTCTCGAAGAGTAGAGCAGAATGACTACAGCCCTTAACGCATTCGAGTCCGAGGAAGCGGTAAACTTTAGAAAGATCCGATACAAAGTTTCTTGTACCGCCTCAATGCTCTTTTTGAAGTCTCTAATAGTTGATAAGTTTTTGTCGGTTTGGTGGGCTGTTGTCATCGTGATGCTAGCGCTTCCGTTTGCCGTCTGGCTGCTGACTTTTATCAATGCACCTGGCTCATCGGATATTTGCCGGGTGTTCAACGGCCACCAGGTCTGCATCAATAGTATTCGTCGCAGTGCCAAGAGCTATTGGGAGTATCGCACGGTTGTCAGCATAGACGGCGTCAGGCAGCCGCTAGAGCTGTACAACTGCCGCGATCGCAATCGAATTCTAGCTAGTGACGGCAGTATCGTTCCTTTTCTGACGGGCAAAACGGGCGATTGGGTCTGTCAGCTAACAGTGCCAAAGCGATCACAGCAAATTAGAGAACGCGGCGAAATCAAGATGCGCTGACTTCGACGCTACTCAGCCTTCGACGCCGCTCAGCCTTCGCCTTCTTGCAGAGCGACTCGATTTTCTAATAGTGCGATCGCATTCTCCAGCGTATCTGCTTCCTTCATTGGCTTATCCGTCCGCCAGCGCAAAATTCTAGGAAATCGCACCGCAATCCCCGACTTGTGCCGCTTCGATTCTGCAATTCCCTCAAAGCCAATCTCAAACACATGAAACGGCTCGACCGAGCGCACCGGACCAAACTTTTCATTTGTATGTCGACGAATCCATCGGTCTAGCTTCTCAATTTCCGCGTTGTCTAAGCCAGAATATGCCTTAGTAAAAGGCACTAGCGTCCTACCTTCTCCCTGGCCCTTCCACAGCGCAAAAGTGTAGTCAGTGAACAGGTTTGATCGCTTGCCCGTGCCTGCCTGTGCGTAGATAAGTACGGCATCTAGGGTCATCGGGTCGACCTTATGCTTCCACCAGTAGCCGCGCTTTCGACCCACCAGATAGGGGCTGTCTAGCGCCTTTAGCATCAAACCTTCTGCGCCGACCGATCGAGAACGTGATCGCCACGCCTCCAGTTCCTCAAACGTCTCAAAATCCAACGGCTCTGCATAGCCAATAAACTCACTCGGATACGCTTCGATCAAATCAATCATCGCCGATCGCCGCTTCTGCAAGGGCACTGTCCGAATATCCTCACCAGCTCTTTCTATCAGGTCATAGGCAATAAAATGCACCGGATTTTCCGCCATCAGCTTTTTGGTCACCCGTTTGCGACCTAGCCGCTTCTGCAAAAAATTAAAGTCCAGCGGCTTCTCACCATCCCAGCAAACAATCTCGCCGTCTAGCACGGTCCCATCTGGTATCACACCAACTGCCGCCTCAAACTCAGGAAACTGGTGAGTGATCAAATCTTCTCCGCGCGACCAGGTAAACAGCTGCCCCTCCCGGTAGATCAGCTGGGCTCTGATACCGTCCCACTTCCATTCCGCCTGCCATCGATTCATTTGCTCATCTGCAAATTTCTCTGGATCAATTGGCGCTGCCAAAAAGAATGGGTAAGGCCGACTCGGGCTAGCGTCTGTCTCGTCTGGATCGATTAGCGCCCGGTAAAAATCACCCGTTGTCTTGATATCACCCATCAGCCGATGGGTCAACACAGCTTCTGTCAGCTCATACTCTGCTGCTAGCGCCTTGACTACCAGCTTCGTACTCGCGCCCATCCGAAAAGCACCCGTCAGCACTTTATTAAGTACAAAGATTTGGTCATCCTCTAGATTGGCCCACCAGTCAATCACCAGATTTTTCAGGCGCTCAGGCTCCTCATCCTTAATCTCCTTGACCTGCGGGATGACCGACTCCATCCACTCGTACAAAGGCGTGCTAGCACCTGCGCTCGAAGTCCCCGTCGGCTCAATTGGCGTATCGCGTAGCAGCAGTGCGATTGTCTCCGCTGTATCACCCACATGCGACGCACTCTCTTCAAATAGCCACTCTGGTACCGCTGAAATCTGTAGAAAGATCTCTCGCAGTACCCGAGAAGTAATCAGTCGCTTGCGGGTCTTACTCATTAGCAGATAGATCGCCCACACCGCATTCTCTGGGCTTTCGTCATGAAAGTACCGCTGAATAGCGCGAACCTTTGCGTTCGTCGATGTAGTGGCATCTACATCCAAAAATAGCTGTGTAAATCGTCTCATACTCCCTAGTATTGACAGACCGTCTAGTCGCCGACTAGAGACCTTAGTCATTCATTAAATTATTTGCTGACATTTGAAAAAGCAGCCTGCTCACCCATTACGATGTTAAAGTTCGCAACATTTTGATATATCCATAATTCCATTGAAGATATCTGATACCAATTTGGCCAACCCAGAGGTGATGCCTCAGTCTGATATGAAAAAAGCCAGCGAGAACGCCAGCCATGCCGTTGGCCGGACAAAGGTGTCTGATCGCAATATCAGTCTTAGCGCTGAGCCCGTAGCAGAGACCAAAATCGAGTCAGAGATCTCCCATCGCGAACTTACCTCAGCTTCTGCCTCGGCTTCTCTTGGCAACTTAGAGCAAGCTGCTCCCCAGATGAGCGGACTTTCGCATGACGCTACCGCCAGCGGTTCTTCGCCAGAGCCACCCAAAGTATCGAGTAAAAGAAAGAGTCGCAATGCGGCTTCTAGCCTACTTAGATCAAATAAGAATACTGCCAAGCCTCAGCCTAATCTGCCAGCGAGCACTCCTTCTGTAACTCAAAGTAGCGATCTGATCACTATTTTCATCGATGGGTCTAACCTTTTCTATGCAGCCTCTCATCTCAATATAGAAGTAGACTATCGTCGTTTGCTCACCTCCCTAGTCAGAGGCCGTCGCCTTCTACGGGCATACTTCTACACGGGCGTAGATCCGCAGAACGAAAAGCAGCGTGGCTTCTTGCTGTGGCTGAATCGTCACGGTCACCGCGTCGTTAGCAAAGAGCTAACTAATTTGCCAGACGGCTCTCGTAAGGCCAATATGCACGTAGAGATGGCGGTCGATATGATGCGCATCTCAGAATACTGCCCGAATATCACGCTGTTAGGCGGCGATGGCAACCTGGCCTATGCGTTACAGGTACTCAGTCAGCGCGGCATCTTTATCGAGGTAGTTAGCCTACAGTCGATGACTAGCGATAGCTTAATTGACCTAGCCGATTCTTATACAGATTTGGCAGATCTACGCGATGAGATTAAGCGCTGAGATTAAGTGCTGAGATTCGGCACTGAGATTTGGCGCTGAGATTCGGCGCTGAAGGACATGTGTCTAGATAACATACTATTGTGCTCCGATACGTTGAGGGGGCATATCATTTTGTAGTGCCTCTTAGCTTTAAAGCCGCAGAATGTGTGCTGTCGTTCGACATCCGGGATTATCTGCCTAAACGACTCCCTACAAAGACTCTATGCAGACGCTCTGAGGATAGACTTCAGTCAATGCTATATTAAATATCATTGACTAAAAGCTATGAGTGATAGATAATTTTATAGATTACGAAGTACAGGCTGCAAGCTTGGAAAAGCCAGATGTTTTTTTTAGAAGCGTGTGTGTTTACCACCGTTCTATTCGGGTTCTTTGGCATTCTGCTCAAGAAGAATCTGATGATGAAAGTGCTGTCGATGGATGTGATGAGCACGGGGGTAATTTCATTCTATGTACTGATTGCAGCGCGAACGGGCGTTTTTACCCCGATTGTGTCTGACGAGTCGCCGCAGGCGGTCGCCTATGCAGATCCGGTACCGCAGGCGGTGATTTTGACCGCGATTGTGATCGGTCTATCAATTCAGGCGTTGATGCTAGTGGGTGTAATGAAGCTATCGAAGAACTACCCCTCTTTGAACTGTGACGAGATTGAGGAGTCTACAGGATGAGGGAGGCTGCGATGGAGAACACGATAGTTGCCTGGATAGCGCTGCCGCTATTCGTGGGTTTTGCGGTGTACTTGCTACCTGGTTTGGCCCGGCTTCTAGCGTTAGCGGTTGTGCTTGGCTCTGCGGGGATGGGGCTCTACCAGATCACTCTGCCGTCGGAGCTGACGATGCAGCTAGTGGATAGCTTTGGCATTTCCCTGTTGGTCAACCAGACAAGTGGCTATTTTGTGCTGCTCAATGCGCTGGTGATGACGGCAGTCGTGCTGTATTGCTGGCCGACCCAGAAAGGGGCTTTTTTCTACACGCAGGTGTTGATATTGCACGGTAGCGTGAATGCTATTTTCGTCTGTGCGGACTTTATGAGTCTGTATGTAGCGCTAGAGGTGATTGGGGTCTCGGCTTTTTTGCTGATGGTCTATCCGCGAACAGATCGGGCTATTTGGGTTGGCTTGCGTTATTTGCTAATTAGCAATACGGCAATGCTGTTCTATCTGCTGGGGGCGATACTGGTTTACAAGGCAAATCAGTCGTTTGCTTTTGAGGGGTTGGGGAACGCGCCAAAAGATGCGATCGCCCTGATCTTCTTAGGGCTGCTCACCAAAGGCGGTATCTTTGTCTCGGGTCTGTGGCTGCCGCTGACTCATTCAGAATCAGATACGCCCGTTTCGGCGATGCTTTCTGGCGCGGTGATCAAAACGGGCGCGTTCCCACTGGTACGCTGTGCGTTGCTAGTCGACGAGATCGCGCCGATTGTTCAGCTTTTTGGGGTGGCTACGGCTGTTATGGGGACTAGCTGCGCCATCCTCGAAAAAGATACCAAGCGACTGCTAGCCTGGAGTACCATCTCTCAGCTCGGGTTTGTTCTAGTTGCCCCGGCTGTTGCAGGGCTGTACGCACTGAGTCATGGCCTGGCTAAGGCAATGCTGTTTCTGATTGCTGGCAATTTGCCCAGCCGTCGGTTCGAGACACTACAGCAGTCACCGATTAGGCGAGATCTATGGATAGGATTGACTATTGCCTCGCTTTCAATCTCGGGCTTTCCACTGCTAGCAGGCTTTGGGGCAAAGGCGCTTACGCTTCAGCAGCTAGACAGCTGGCAGCTTGGGGTGATGAGCGTGGTGGCAATAGGGAGTGCGATCGCCTTCGCTAAATTCATATTCTTACCTTTTGCGTCTCGTCCTGAAGTCAATAAAGTTACTGGCAAAGCCGCTGACAGAGCTACTGGCAAAGCCACTGACAGAGCCGCTGACAGAGCCACAGAGATCAGCACCGCAGATGCAAACAAGTCTGCAAAAACTAGCAAACCTGCAAAAAACAGAGCAGATGCCTGGTTTGGAGCCGCTATGCTGCTGTTAACATTTAGCCTGCTGGCAGCCAGCGGACTGACGCTAGAAGCCTACGACGTTAGCAAGCTGCTTCAATCGGTAGGAACCGTTGTAGTCGGCTGGATAGTCTACCTAGCGATACTCCAGAAAGTGACCCTATCGCTGCCTGCAGCACCCGAAAAATTTGAGCACCTGATGGGAGTTATGAGCCTGGTACTGGTCGTCTTTTTGTGGAGGGTCGCGCTGTGAACAAACTCTTTGGTTTTATTTTCAAGCTGACGCTCTGGCTGCTGCTAACGGCCGATACTGGTCTGACAAATGTGGCGGTTGGCGTTGCCCTAGCTTTGCTGCTGCCTCATCAGAGTACGGTGTCCTCGGATGCTAGCAAAAGGCCACAGTCAAACTCCATCAGAGAATGGACTAGCGTGGGTCGTAAGCTGTTAATTGCTATTCCGACTGCATACATAGAGGCGGTAGAGATGATCTTTCGACCTCATTCTGAAGAGACAGTCGGACAGATTCGCTCAAAGCCGAGAAGACCGCCCGCCCTAGTCTTTTTGGATGTGTTTTTGATTACATACACGCCTAAGACCATTGTTATTCGACATGATACGGATAACTTTTATGAGGTCCACTACGTCCAGCCGCGCCGCGCCGGCATGCGACAGCTCGAGCGATCCGACAGGCCACAAAACATACAGGAGCAGCTATGAACGGGTTATTGATCTTGATGATTCTAGCGCTGCTGATTCCGATTGCTACTGCCTGTCGCGATGCTGGCATCTGGCCGCGCATGCTGGCGTTTGCCAGCATCTCTACAAAGACTTCTCTAATTGTGTTGGTGATTTCAGTTCTTAGAGATGATTGGATGCTTGGATTGGTTGGCGTGCTGGTGCTAAGCATGGGAAATGCAGCTGTGATGCTACTAGCGCAGGCATTGAGAGTGGTGAACGAGCGGATGGTGGAGAGCAACTAAAGACGATGATGAATCTTTTAAGCTTGTTTTGTATCGGTGTGGGGGTTGCTTTTTGGATGTGGGGAAGCTGGCCGATGCTGGGTGATCGCACCGTTTTGTTCAAGCTGCACGCGCTCTCTGTTTCTGACACACTAGGCTCGATGGCAATTGTGGTCGGCTTGCTATTTCAAATTCCTAGGGAATGGCCGCTGCTAGTCTTAGCGCTAATTTCTCTTTGCATTTGGAATACAGTTTTGGGCTATGTCTTGGCCTATTGTTCCACGGTGTGTGAGGCCGATGGCGTGGCTGGAACCTTAACTTGTAGCTCGACTGGTGATTCGATTGACGGCTCAATAGGCGGCTCTACAATAGGGGGACTAGATGTCTGATTTTTTTCTTGGGGGCTTTTCTGATAGCCTCGCTGACCAGACTTATCTGCTGGCAATTGTGGCGCTGATGCCAATGGTAGGTGGGCTACTCGTGCTACAGACGAGTCCTTATCAGGCACTGGTGCTAAGAGGAATTTTAGGTGCGATCGCTGCCCTGGTCTACGGCCTATTTGGTGCGGCAGACGTTGCCCTTACCGAGGCGCTAGTCGGCACCATGCTGTCGATGACGCTCTATGTAGTCGCAATCTTTTCTTCTCAAAAATTAGAACAATCAGGTCAGTCACCAAGGCAGTCATTGGAGCAAGTTCAAAGTCAAGCATCAGAACGGGTGCTAAAACCTGCCTCAGAGCAGACCCTAGAGCAACAGTCAGATCTACAAGCGGAGCAGTCATAGTGAGAAACCTTTATATTGTGGCTGGAATTATCCTGCTTGTAGAAATCTTGATCTCTCCTAGCTTTCTTCCTGATCTGGCGCTCTCAGGCGAGGGCTCAGGGTCGGTGCTGACGCTTAGCCCTTCGATTGTAGACATTGTCGCTGATGAAACTGGCGTTCCTAACACAGTTTCTGGCATCATCTTCAAGAATCGGCTCTATGACACCATTTTTGAAGTGGTTGTATTTACGCTATCAATTATGGGCGTTCGATTTTTGCTCGCCGATGAGCAGCCAGCGAGCAACATTCGTCAGTTTACTGACTATCCCTCGATTGTTTTAGCAAAGCTAGGGGCTACGATTGCAGCGCTGATTGCGGTTGAGTTAGCAATTAGAGGCCATCTTAGTCCAGGTGGCGGCTTTGCAGCGGGCGTCGCTGGGGGCACGGCAATAGGGCTAGTCGTAATTGTTTCTGATGCCAAGCGGATGGAGCAGCTCTATCGGCGCTGGCATGCGGCAACGCTAGAAAAAGTCTCTGTTCTAATTTTTGTTGTATTCTCAGCGCTGTCTTTATCAGGTGTTGTTTTGCCTACTCTCGTACCGCCAGGCACGCTGCTAGACGCTGGCTGGATTCCAGTTTTGAATATTTTAGTTGCTATCAAAGTGGCGTTGGGCAGCTGGTCTGCTGTACTCATGTTCATTCGATACAGAGGCTTGCTATAAAAAATCTACAGGCATGCTCTCTACCGACAGCAGCAGATGAACGCAGTATCACTGAATATGACTTAGCGCTTACTAATAAAGGTACATTTGTCTGACAACAAAACTCTGTTATTGATATAGCAGCGTAAAGAATGACTTATGGTATCTACGGCACTAACTTTCATCGGATTTGTCATACTGTTTACGGCAGTTGGCCTCTACTCGTCGACCCAAAAGCAGGACACCACAGCGGACTATCTACTGGCCGGAAGAACGGTTGGCCCTTGGCTAGTTGCCCTATCGGCGCTATCTACTGGGCAAAGCGGTTTTTTGTTCACCGCGCAGGTAGGCTACGCCTACACACAGGGAATCTCTTCGATTTGGCTAGCTATTGGCTGGGCAATTGGCGACTATCTCTCTTGGCTGCTCGTGTTCAAGCCGCTTAGAGAGACCTCAGAGGCTTCTGATTCAGAGACGGTGCCTGCTTTTCTAGCGCAAAAGCAGAAAGGGCATCGACTGATTTCTATTGTGTCCGCGCTAATTACTATTTTTTTCTTGGGAGCTTACGCGGCTGCGCAGCTGCTGGCTGGCAGTAAGGCGCTTAGCAGTATTTTCGGCTGGAACTATGCTTGGGGCGTCATTATCGGCGCGGTGATTGTAGTTGCCTATTGTTTTTCGGGCGGTATTCGCGCTTCTATCTGGACAGATGCAGTGCAAACTATTGTCATGATCGGCGCTCTGCTAGTACTACTGGTAGTGACTATAGGGGCAGTCTCTGGTGTCGGCAATATCTTTGCAGAGCTAGGTAACGCCGATAGCCGTCTGGTGGCCTTATTTCCGCCAGATCTAGGCTGGGGCTTTATGCCTTTTTTTGTAGGATGGGTAGTCGCTGGATTTGGTGCGGTGGGCCAGCCACATATCGTGGTGAGGGCGATGGCTATTGATTCCGCGAACAATATGGGTAAGGCCAGAGACATTAGAACAATTTGCGGACTGATAACGGCCTTCGCTGCTATTTTGATTGGCTTAGCAGGCCGGGTGCTACTGCCACAGCTAGAAGATCCTGAACTAGCTTTGCTATCTCTATCAGGCGATCTGCTACCAGGTATTCTAGTTGGCGTAATGCTAGCCGGACTGTTCGCCGCGACTATCTCTACGGCTGATTCGCAGATTCTCTCATGCTCGGCAGCACTGACTCAAGACTTATTTCCAGAGATGTCGCGTTCTTATCGGCTCGCGAAGGTGGGCACTTTGGTGGTCACAGCTATCGTGCTGGCGATCGCACTGGTCAACAATGAGAGCGTCTTTAGCTTAATAATTTTTGCCTGGTCGATTCTAGCCTCGGGGTTAGGAGTACTATTGGTGCTTCGATCTTGGCAAAAGCCAGTCTCTACGCCCTGTGCGATTACTATGATGCTCAGCGGCATCGCAGTTGCTGCCATCTGGCGGCGGGCTGGGCTGTCTGGCAATCTGTACGAGGTGTTGCCCGGTATGGCAGCTGGAGTGTTGGTATACGCAGTCTTTCGCCTGATAGAACCTCAGCTCTTAGAGCGTGGCGGCCCAGCGAAGCAGATGGTAGATAGGTCTAGGGGAGAAAGGTGAAGCAGCAGAGAAGTAGGAGGGTTCAGGCAGCAGGGAGGTCTTGGCCCTTAGAGACGTGAATCCTATGACTTTGAGCTTTGTATAGTTTTGTTATTCGTTCTACTACAGGTGAGCAGGAAATAAAATTAGAGAGAACAAAGGCGAGGACATAAGCAGTCTAGAAATAGCAACAAACGGCAACCAGAATGGTCGTGAGTTTGTAGTGCTTGCTGTCCATCTCGTGACCTGTTGCACTATCTGTTACACATGTTACAAAATGCTGTGTTTGCTGAGACTAGAAAACTGTTATCAAAGACACAAAAGTGGTAGCCTTCCCTCTGAAGATGCATTGACTCCCTTGCTTCTTTATGCATTTTATCTACGTACTGTTCTACCAGCATGTAGATCAGATGTATTTTTCCTTTAAAAACTCCTCAGGATGAAACGACCTATTTTGATACGTGTTATGTTGAAAAAGCTTAGATGAATGCTTTAACAACAGATAAAAGAAAAAGATTACTAAAAACGTTAGTCAGAACCGAGTAAGAACCTCTCGTCTTTTGTGTATTAACTGCTATCTAGCTTAAACATGATCTCTACCGTGTCTACGTCTGTCGTGCCCGCTTTCCAAGCGTTCATATCTAGTCAAAACACAAAACCGTTGACTAGTACTTCTAGCTTAGAAACCGATCTCAAGCAGCTTTTTTCTACAGAAGCGTTTAACCACTTAATTCTGGTGCTGATAGAGAGCGCCGCCTTCTCGGCGAGGCTGGGCGAAGAGCTAGCTGCTGTTGGGGCGATCGCAGCAATATCCCCCTGTCGCAGCCTTAGAAGCTGTCTAAACTTTTCTCTAGGTCGGTTCTTTCTAACGCTAGCCGAGCTAATTTCTGCTTTTGACGATGCGCTCGGAGCCCAGTGGTATACATTTGCCAATCGCGTACTAAGCTCTAAGCTCAGCGATCAGACGTTGCTGAACTACCTCCTACAAGGAGAAAGAAAAGACTTCTACAAAGATTTGGTAGAACAGCTTACTCAGTCTAATCCTCATGCTATCTACCCAACCTCCTGTTTTAGAGAGAGCGCGGGTTTTGTCGAGAGCACGGCCGACGATCAAACAGTGGAAGCTGTTGTTAGCACCAGCACGTTTACCACCGTCAAGATTATAGACAATACTTTAGATGTCGATAATCTGCTGCTTCGAAATCTCTATGTCCCGCACGGACGCTGTGTTTGCCTAATCGACCAAAATGTAGAACAGTATTACGGCGAAAGGCTAGAGCATTACTTCGCGCACCACGATATTCTGCTACAAAAGCGGGTACACAGAGCGATGGAAGTCGATAAAGGCATCTACACAGTAGAAAAAATGCTGGGTGAATTCAAGCAGCTTGGCGTTTCTCGCAATGAGCCGGTACTGCTGATCGGTGGCGGTGTGCTAGCAGATACAGGGGGGCTAGCCTGCGCACTGTATCATCGCAATACGCCCTATGTGATGCTATCTACCTCCATTGTGGCTGGTGTCGATGCGGGGCCATCACCACGCACCTGCTGCGATGGCTTTGGCTACAAGAATCTCTTTGGTGCATATCATCCGCCGATTCTCTCTGTTACCGACCGCTTCTTTTTCAGCACTTTGAGAGAAGGCTGGCTGCGTCACGGTATTATTGAGATTATCAAGATGGCGGCAATTAAGGATATCGAACTGTTTGAAGATTTAGAGGCAGCTGGCCCCAGGCTGATTTCTACTCGCTTTGGAACTGTAGATACTCAGCAGGATCAGGCGATTGACTCGCTCTCTCAAAAGATCTTAGGCGGAGCGATTCGCAGCTATGTCGCAGCCGAATACAATAATCTGTACGAAACGCATCAGTGTCGCCCCCATGCCTATGGTCATACCTGGTCACCTGGATTTGAGATTGAAGCTGGACTACTGCATGGTCATGCGGTAGCCATTGGGATGGGATTTGGTGCATATCTAAGCTATCGCCTGAGCTGGATTGACGAAGCTGCTTGTCATCGAATTATGCGACTGATTAGCTCGTTCGGGCTGAGCTTGTGGCACGATGTGCTCAACAACAAAGAGACACTTTGGGCTTCACAGCAGAAAATCTTTCAAAAGCGGGGTCAGAACCTGGTCGCGCCCCTACCAAAAGGGGGCGTGGGCCAGTGCGGCTACCTCAATGAGCTCAGCCAGGTGGACCTGTTCCAGGCGATTGATGAATATGCGGCGATCTGCGCTGACTATCCTAGAGGCGGCTGGGGAATCGAACCGCACTGTAGCGATGTGGGCTTAGAAGATCCTTCTACGGTGGGTCAGCCGCTATCTACTCCGCTGCTGTCAGAGCAAGGGTCCGAGAAAGAGACTGATTTGGTCTCTGTTTAGAAACGTGCGTCTAAATAACATACTGACTCTGTATCAACATACCGTAGGGGCATAGCATGCTACACCCCTACGGTAGGACGGGTTGTTCGTCAACATCTCCCTTATCGCGAGCGCATCGAGACCTATCCTAACGACACCTTAACGACAGGCCATCTCTGTCTTTCGAATTTGCAAAGGCTGCTCCTCTGTATAGATGGGGTAAGTCTATTACCTGTGCTAAATAAAGACTAATTCTCATAGCAATGCCAAGATTACCTGCCATCTCTATGTCATCTAACATGCCTTCTTCGGGAGCTACTCTGCCAGTAGCTCGTCCGGTCACCCCGCACGGCATTCTTGTTCAGCGGCTAGAGCAGCTTCAGGCTGCGGCCGAACAAGAATCTGTATCAGCACAGTTCAAATCAGATCTTTCTAGTGCGGCTCGGCTGGCCGCAGGGCTAGATCCCTATTTGGCAGCTTGTACTACAACCGAGTCTGTAGCGCTAGCGCAGCTAGCTAAGGCAACCCAGCAGGAGGACTGGAGCCAGCAGTTTATCAGTGGGGCAACTGTAAAGGAGCTAGAACAAGAGATGCTCTCTGGCCACATTGAAGGGCAGCTGCTGAAAATGCTGGTGGCGATTAGTGGAGCGCAGCGGGTGCTGGAGATTGGTATGTTTACCGGTTATTCTGCACTGGCGATCGCAGAGGCTCTTCCCAAAGAAGGTCTGTTGCTGGCTTGCGAAGTAGACGCCTACGCTGCTGAGTTTGCGCAGCGCTGCTTTTCAGCTTCTGAGCATGGCAGCAAGATCCAGGTGAAAGTAGCGCCTGCTATAGAGACATTACACATACTAGCTGCGGCCGGTGAATCTTTTGACTTGGCTTTTATTGATGCCGATAAGGGTGGTTATATTGAGTATGTCAATCTCTTATTAGAGTCTTCGCTACTGAGTCCGGATGGGTTTATCTGCATAGACAATACGCTGATGCAGGGACAGCCCTATCTAGATGCGGCTGAACGGACGGCCAATGGAGAGGCGATTACGCGCTTCAATCAATTTTTGAGTGAAGACGATCGCGTAGAGCAGGTGATATTGCCTATTCGAGATGGCTTTACTTTGGTCAAGCGTTGTTCCAGGTAAGTGTGGTATGTCACAGGTTTTAGCGCCGTCGGAGCCTAGCGCTACCCTTGCTAATGTTCTGCTTATCTTTTTTAAGACTGTAGGCACGCTGATTTTGTTGTTGTTGCTACTGCCGCTAAATATCAGCCTGATTTTCTCGTCTGTCGTAGTGAATGCTCTCTACGGGAAAATAGACAGTGAGGCAGCAGCGAAGCAGGTACAGGCAGCAAATTCTAAGGCGGCAAGCTCTAAAGCATCACAGATTGAACGAAAGAGAATTCTAATTACTGGCGCGAAGATGACTAAGGCGCTACAGTTGGCGCGGTCCTTCTATCAGGATGGTCATGAGGTGTATTTGGTCGAAACGCACAAGTACTGGCTGAGCGGGCATCGATTTTCTAGAGCGGTGAAGCAATTTTTTACTGTGCCTGTTCCGGAAGAAGATAGTGATGGCTATGCTCAGGCGCTAGTCGAAATTGCCAAAAAGTACGATATTGATCTGTTTATTCCTGTTTCTAGTCCGATTGCTAGCTACTATGACTCTCTGGCGAAGGTGGCGCTATCGCCTTATTGTGAGTCGCTTCATTTAGATCCGGAGGAGACCGCGCTTTTAGATGATAAGCATGCTTTTTGTAGTAAGGCAGCGGCGCTAGGGCTGTCTGCACCAAAGGTGTTTCGGTTTACCGATGCGCAGCAGATACTGGAGTTTGATTTTGAAAATGATGATAGTCAGTACATTCTCAAGAGTATTCCGTATGATTCAGTGCTGCGGCTCGATCTAACCAGGTTGCCGTTTGAGGGGATGGCGGAGTATGTGCGATCGCTGCCTATTAGTGAGTCCAAGCCCTGGGTGATGCAGGAGTTCGTTCGTGGGCAGGAGTATTGTTTTCACGCGACTGCTCGAAAGGGTAAAATTAGGCTGCACTGCTGTTCAAAGTCTTCTCCGTTCCAAATCAACTACGAGCAGGTGGATAACCTAGCTATCTACCGGTGGGTAGAAACGTTTATTCAAAAGACGAATCTCACGGGTCAAGTTTGTTTTGACATGATTCAAACCGAAGACGATCAGGTTTATCCGATTGAGTGCAATCCGCGTTTGCACTCGGCGATTACCATGTTTCATGATCATCCTGGAGTTGCCAGGGCATATATAACTGATGGTGAAATAGGTGAGTCGCCGATTTCGCCGCTGCTGAATAGTCGGCCTACTTATTGGACATATCACGAGCTTTGGCGGCTGCTGGGCATTCGGTCTTTTGAGGACTTAGAGAATTGGTGGAATCGATTGACTGTCGGGACGGATGCGGTATTGAGTTCGGATGATCCGCTGCCGTTTTTGATGTTGCACAACTGGCAGATTCCGCTGCTGTTGTTGGATAATTTGCGGCGGATCAAGGGATGGGTGAAGATTGATTTTAATATTGGGAAGCTAGTTGAGACTGGGGGAGATTAGCCAGTTTAGTGAAATACCGACTCTATAAGACAAGAAGTGCAAGCTCCCGAGATATTTTTTGAACTGCATGTTCACACGGAATTTCTGATTGTGCGAGAGAGAGCGTTTTGGTTGAGTGATCTCTTGTTCTTTTAATTTTTTAGTGATAATTAAACTCTAACTACGAAAACAACAAATGGTAACAGTTCAGAATCCTAACAGCGAGGCGAAGCAGAGAGTTTTTGACTTGATGCTTACGTTTGTCAAGAGTCAGTGCCTTTATGTTTCTGCTCGTTTGGGGATCTTCGATCTGCTAGATGACGGCGGAGAACAATCTGTAGAGTCTTTGGCTGAGCAGACTAATACGGATGCAGAGAGACTGTACTTTATTCTTAGAGCACTCGCGCATGTAGACATTCTTGAAGAGAAGACTGACAGAGTCTTTGCGCCTACAGAAGCGTCTACTCTACTGGTTACTAATAAAGCGCCTTCTGCTGGCCATCTGGCTATGCACTTGATCGAGCCTGCACAGTGGGATGCTTGGAAGGTGCTTCCAGAAGCGTTGGAGAAGGGGATTGTTCCTTTTGAGCTGGCCAACGGCATCGGGGTGTATCCCTATTGCTATGAGAATGAGTGGAGTAAGGACACTTTTATCAAGGCGATGAGCTTTTTGACGGGTTCTCAGGTGGAAGGCTTGCTAGAAGCTTATGATTTTGGTCAGTATGAGACTGTGATGGATGTGGGGGGTGGGCAAGGTGGGCTGATTGCTGGCATTGTGAAACGCTATGGCTGTAAGGGCGTTCTGTTTGATTTGCCGGATGTTGCACATACAGCAAAGGACTATATGGCCAAACAAGGCATTGATCCAGATGCGGTGGAAGTTAAGACGGGCGATGTTTTTGAGTCGGTACCGCAGGGAGCAGATGCGATTGTGATGAAGCACTTTATCTCGGCGTGGAGCGATGAGGATGCGAGAAAGATATTGGCCAACTGTAAGGCAGCGCTGCCGGAGGACGGTCGGTTAATCTTGCTGCAGTCTTTTGTGCCAGATATTGATGAGCCGAAGACTGAGGCAGACGGAATTATGCCGGGGATTTTTGCGGTGCAGATCAATGTGGCTACGCCAGGAGGCGGCTGGCGCACAAAGCAGCAGTTTCAGGTGTTGTTTGAAGAAAGCGGTTTTGAGCTGGAGAAGGTGATTAAAACGTCTAATAGCCTTTCGGGAATGGAATTCAAGCTCAAGAATTAAGAATTTGAGCAGTCTGTAGTGGTACTAGATCCTCATGAATTCTTGTAGCTATTTTAGGCATACGCATAGCATGCGGCGTATCGATATATGGTCGGTATGTTGTGCAAACACAAGCCTCTTAGTCTCTAGAAAAAACCCAGTTGTCCGTAGTAGAAAGTGACTTGTTGAAGGCGTAGCCGTCGCTGTCAAACCCTTTCATCAGCTCCGGGTTCTCAATGCGATTGCGAATCACAAAATTAACCATCAGTCCCCTAGCTCGCTTGGCATAGATAGCTATGATCTTGTAGGCGTCATCTTTTTTCTCTTTGAAGTCAATATTGAGGATTCTCGCTTTGATAATGTCTTGATTGACTGCTTTGAAGTACTCATTTGACGCTAGATTCACCAGACAGGGCTCACTCTCGCTTTCTAGCTCAGTATTGATTAGCTCAGAGATTTTCTCGCCCCAGAATTCGTACAGGTTTTTGCCTTTTTCTGTCTTTAGCTTGGTGCCCATTTCTAGGCGATAGGGCTGCATCAAATCGAGTGGACGCAGAATACCGTAGAGCCCTGATAAGATCCTCAGATGGTCTTGAGCAAAAGACAGATCGTCTTCGTCATACTCTTCTACATGAATGCCTTTGTAGACATCCCCTTTGAATACGAGCAGAGCTTGCTTGGCATTGTTTGGCGTTAAGGGAGTCTGAAAGTCCTGATAGCGCTGATAGTTCAGATCCGCTAAGTTGTCACTAATTTTCATCAGCTTTGAAAGCTGTTCTCGGCTGTAATTTTGCAGTTCATCCACTAGCTGCTGGCTCTGCTCTATGACGGCGGGCTGAGTGAAGTGAGGATAATTCGCGCCTTCATAATCCAGCGTTTTAGCTGGGGAAATAACCATTAGCATTGATTTACCTCTTTCCTCTTACTTGTCCTTCCTTTTGCTCGTGTTTAAGCGACTACATCAGTTCAGTTTTGTCATGATTTTAACTCTTAGCGAATACGGACAGTAGAACATCAAAAGTAGTCATAGAAAAATTGCCTAGTTGCTCATAGTTTGTCAGTCTACAGTAAAGAGAAAGTTAGCTAGCTGATTTTACAAGCTTGCGCCGATGAAGCTTCACCTGGAGCTGCACATAGCGTTTCCACTGTTGAAAGTCTGGTTCTTCGGGGCGAGTGATTTGCCAGGCTGGTCGTTTGATAATACGAGAATGCCAACACTCAAGGAGTGGATAGGGTTCTAAAGATAGTCCTAATCGAGCGTATAGCGATACGGTAGCACCGGCTATTACGTCAGCTAGATTGATGTGATTGCCTCCAAAGTAAGCTGTATTACCCAATGTTTGCTGTAAAAATCGCAAGCAAGTCTCTAAGTGCTCCACAGTTTTCCTATCTAGAGGACTACTCTCAGTCGCTGCCAAGAATAAGACCAGCTTAGGCGATAGTTCATTCATCACAGTCATTTGTACCATTCGCATTTTGCCGAAGGCAGCAGGTTCTACAGGTGATAAAGAGATTTTGGGAAACTGCTTATCGAGATAGTCCAAAATAGCAAACGATTCTATCAGCCGAACCTCGCCGTGGACGATAGCAGGTACATGATGAAAGGGGTTCAAGGCCAGATATTCAGCTGAGAACTGTTGCTTGTCTTTCAAGTCGACAATGACGGGCTCGAAAGGAACTTCTTTTTCGAGTAGCGCGATCCAGACGCGGCGGGCAATAGGGGAAAGCGGATGATAGTAGAACTTCAGCATACAAAGTGCCTATAAAAAGTCTGGATGACCGAAGAATATCGCAATCTATGAGGGCGTCCTAGAGCGCTGTATCCGCTCAGAGAACTCTACAATACATCGCGATAGAATGAAGGGCGGTAGCTATCTAACGATCTTTTATGACTGTGGAGCCAGGGCAGTTCCCTAATTCCGATAATTCGACTGATGATTCGACCGCCGAAGATTCAACCCAATTCGCGCTCAACCAATTGAATAATGCCGAAAAGAAGGCACAGGCTGACGCGGAGATGGCCAGCGGGCAGCTGCTGTTCGAGAGGGGGCGGTATCGGGAGGCGATCGCACACTTTCAAACTGCTCTATCACTATCCAACCCAATCGGTAGCCGAGGCGGCGAAATTCAGCTATGGCTAGTCAACACCTACATCGCCAGCGGTAGAGAAGCAGAAGGACTAGCGCTGTGTCGCAAGCTAATCGTGCATCCTGATCTAGATACCAAACAACAAAGCAAGCGCATCCTGTACATTCTAGAAGCTCCAGAGCTAGAGCTGAAGCCAGAATGGGTCACCAAAATCCCAGATCTGGCCGATATGGACGACGATAAGCAAATTCGCTATGCTCAGCGGCCCAAAAAAACTCGTCGCCGCAAGCCAAAACCAGAACCAGAACCTCTCGACCTTAGTCAAGTGAACACTGCTGACAATCAGTTTGTCTGGATTGCACTGATTGGTATCATCTTGACGATTGGTGGCTTGTTTTGGCTCAGCTAGCTAAAGCAGTGCCGCTGAGAAATTCGTACAATCAGGTTAGGTCTCTAGAAACTTGCCCTAGGATATTCGCCTTTGAAAAATAGCTCTTGGAAATTCGTTATCCTACAGCTATCGGGTTTAGTTTGTTCGCACCTGCTTTTCCCATGGCTAGCACTCCCGCGCGCTGTCACCGCGCAAACGCCTTCTCTTTCATCGTCCTCGTCATCTGCCTCCGTTGAATTCAATCAGCTAAGGCAGACCTTAGAAAGTCACGATTTCACTGTTATCTTGGACCTACCTCCTCAGACGGGTACCTATGGCCTCTTACACGTCCCAAGTCGTACCGTGTGGATTAATCCAGTTGTTTTCGATTTAGGAATTGCCATTCCTACGCTAGTGCATGAAGCGGTACATGCGGCTCAGCTATGCAGTGGTTCGGCAGGGACACTGAGCGCACTCAATTTAGGATTAGAACTCTACGCTCCAGCCTCTCGACTCTACATGCGCTATTCCGGCACGCGGCGCATGCTAGAGGCTGAAGCCTACACCATACAGGCCAGGCCCGATCGGGTGCCGTACGTAACGCAGCTGTTGGTAGACCGATGCTAAGGGCTAATTTCTGGGGACCAGCTGCTGAAGCCTAACTGGCCTTTGGTCGGGTTGCCATAGCAGTATGATGGACGGGACTACTTTTCTAGTTTGTATACATGGCCCCGCAACTGCGCATTCACGTTCCGCCCCATCCCCTGATTAAGCATTGGCTAGGCGTTGTCCGCAGTGCGACTACCCCTTCGGGCGTTTTTCGCAGTGCAATGACCGAGCTAGGTCGCTGGCTGGCCTACGAAGCCGTGCGCGACTGGCTGCCCACAATGGATATGACGATAGAAACGCCGCTGACGACTTGCCCAGCGACCTTTATCGATCCTGAGGTGCCTGTTGTGGTAATTCCGATCTTGAGAGCGGGCCTGGCACTGGTAGAAGGCATTCAGAGCGCGGTGCCGAATAGCCACACCTATCATATCGGGCTAGCCAGAGATGAGGAGACGTTAGAGCCAACCTGGTATCTAAACAAGCTGCCAGAAAGGTTTGAGCCCAATACAAGAGTAATGATCAGTGAGCCGATGATGGCAACGGGTGGCACCATTATGGCGACAATGGCTGAGCTGACGGCAAGAGGTGTGGACCCCGCCCTGGTCAGAATTATTTCGGTCGTGACTGCGCCACCAGCGTTACAAAAGATTGCTGAGTCCTATCCGGCGATCGGGATCTATGCGGCAATTATTGATGAGGGGTTAGATGAGAACGGGTTTATTGTGCCGGGATTAGGAGATGCGGGCGATCGCACCTTTGGTACTTAACGATAGGACTTAACAAAACGTTATTAGCTAAACAAACAAGCTAGAAGAACAGGACGAAGCGCTATGAGTCAAAACAATTTTGCAGGTGGATTTATCGCTGGTGCCTTTGTCGGCGGCATTGTCGGCGGCATCGTTGGCGTGCTAGCTAGCAATCGCCTCCGCCAAGCCGACACCGATACCTTTGCTCAGATGTCAGAAGAAGACCGCCGCCGATATGAAAGCGCTAGCGCCGAGGAAAAAATGGAGATTGCCAGACGCGGCGTAGAAGACAAAATTTCTCAGCTAAACATGGCGATTGAAGATGCTCGCATACAGATGGGTAAGGTCAATAGCAATCCGCTTAATGCTCAGACAACCTCTCGGTCTCGGACCGAGCAAGTCGAGCACGAGATGCTTTAGTTCTTTAGGGAGCAATTCTTTAGGGAGCAATTCTTTAGGGAGCAATTCTTTAGGGAGCAATTCTTTAGGGACCAATTCTTTAGGGAGCAATTCTTTAGGGACCAATTCTTTAGGGACCAATTCTTTAGGGAATAGAGCGATCGCTCACAACCGTGATTCAATCGGTTAAAATACAGCTTGTTGCTAAAATTAAGTGCTTTTCAGAGGCGCTGTACTACTGATAAGCCGTCCGAGTTCCCCCCTGTTTTTGACTCTCATCTTTGTAGACCTATGGCCGCACAAATTATTGCTCCAATTATTCAAGGAGTGTCTACATTCCTCAGCATCTACTTAGTGCTGATCTTCATTCGTATCTTGCTGAGCTGGTTCCCCAATATCGACTGGTCCAACTCAGTTTTCTCTACGCTCTCGCAGCTCACAGATCCCTACTTAAATATTTTTCGTGGCATCATTCCGCCTATCGGCGGGCTAGACCTTTCGGCAATCATTGCTATCTTTGCCCTACAGATACTATCTGGATTGGTCTCTAGCGCTGGCAGTCAAATGGTCGCTATGGCCTACTACTCAGCTTACTAATCGCCGCTAGGCCGAAAATTCAAAGGCTCGATCAGATGCTGTCTGGTCGAGCCTTCTGTAATGTTGGCGGTAGGTAAATCGGCGGTAGACAGAAAGCCTATAGCTATACTGTTCTTTTCTTCTAGCCGGGCAACCTCTCCGCTGAGAGAAGAGAACAGTAGAAAAGCACCCATGCCGACCATGATGGCGTTCTCTAAAAAGCTAATTGTGCCTAAAGGCGCCTTTGAATTGCCGCCTACACAGGCGCAGTTTAGCTTTAGCTTGTCTATGTACACCGCCTTAAAGACGGAGACTGCGCCGCTAGTGCCTAGCAGTAGTGAACTGATACCAGTCACAACAGGTGCAATACCCGAAATAAAGCCCAATCCTAGCAGTAGCTCTAGAAACGGAAACGTTTTGGCATAGGGCTTTGCCTGCTGAGTAATCAAATCATACTTCTCAAAGCTTTCAGAAAAAGCCTCTATATCCATTAGCTTTAGAGACGCTAGCATCGAGAGCGAGACGCCCATAAAGCCGGGTATGCTTAATACTGCGGCCCATGCTATCAAAGCTGCAGTTGAAAATACGGCAACAACTGGAGTGTAAGAATAGTCCTCTGCCTCTGTTTCGATGCCGAAGCGATCTGCTAGGTCACTATAGCCACCGATACGGTCATCATCGAAGAAGATTTGCGGCGTTGTGCCTACGTTGTGCGCTGCTTTGAACGCATCCACTTCGGCTCTAGAGGTCAGCCTGTGATCTTCAAAGTCGATATCTTTTTCTCTTAGTAGCTTTACTGCCTTCACCCCCCAAGGGCACTCGTGCTCCGGCATAGACATACGATACAAACGGACAGTCTGCGCTGTTTTCGCCTGTTGGATGCTGTTGGATGTCATAGGGACCTTCCCGTATACTCTTGTGTCATGCTAAAGTCTCTAGCTGACTGTAGAGTCAAGCGGGTATGGAATAGTCTACCTAGAATATTCCTTTTGAGAGAAAAGAAAGAAGGGATCCCAATGCGGAAACTACGTCGTAGATGCAGTAGATACTATGTAGTCAATTTATGGTAAGAGCATGTGTTGTAGTAGAAGGCTAAGCTGTGGTCTTGCTCTGAGTGCCTTACTGATTGGAAGCCCGATTGGTAGCCTGAAAGCGAGTGCTGGAGATCTACTTTCCTCAATGACCGGCCCGGTCTATCAGGACTCTATTGTAATCGGCGAAATCCTTTCCCAAACTGACGAGCAGCTGGTCTTTGAATCTAATCGGGTTTTGCTAGGCGATCGCACTCCCACCCAGATAACAATCACAGACTATACACCTAGCCAAGCAGAAGCTCTGAGCAGCGGAGATTTTGCCGTGCTGTCTTTGGTACAAGTTGACAGAAGCCGACTCTATAGCATGAGCCACCCTGCGTTCAAAGTGAGTAGCCCAGAGCCTAGCGAAGCTAAAATCATCGCCGGACCTCTTCTAGATGGCGATCGCATAGCATACAACTGGTTTATCAATAGCTGCGGTGCAGAGAGCGATTTTGCCTTCGACTACAGCGGTGAAGTGGGTATCGTTTTTGTCAGAAGGAAGAGTGGACTGAGTGCGATCGCCCGGCGCTCTGTCGATACCTCAGATGCCTCTTGGGAAAGGATCGCCGAACCCCCAGATTGCAAACCTGAAAGGTTTAGCTGGTGGCAATCGCTGTTGCGACGACTATCCTGGTGAGGCATAGCAAACTAATCACTCATCGATCGACTGATTCCATTCCTGAAAACGACGAACCTTGCTAGCGAATCCAGACGCCTTGAATTTCTCTAAACGCAAAGGCGCGGGTTGAACAGAAGGAACAGAAATCCTAAAAGAGAAA
>JBCCOH010000055.1:0-32797 GCA_039111275.1 Cyanobacteria bacterium P01_D01_bin.1
TGCTGTAGCAGCGAGTAGTGTAGGGATCATCAACACGCCGAACCAACCTACATAGAGGCGGTTGTCTGTGCTTGTAACCCACTGACAGAACTGCTCCCACAAAGAAGCGCTTTGGCGCTGCTGTAGAGTAGTAGTCATTATGAATCCTTTTTAGTTATCAAGGTACAAGGCTTGGCTGTCAAAAAAATCAGCTTTCGCCTATAAACTCATATTAGTAGAAGCAACTACTTTTGTAAAGTTTATTGAGTACAAAGGTGAGTGCTCACTCCTGTAGATGCAAAAGACTCGCTCAAAAGAAATAGAAAACGGCGAAGCGCTTGTCTAGAGAAGGATTTTGCGATTATCTGAGAGGATGGATAGAGCAAACTCCGGCTGAGTTCGGCAGTTCTAAACTATTAGAGAAAGCTTAAGAAACTTCCGATTTCTCAGAAAAGGGGAGCCTGATTGATTGTTCCGCTGCCTTAGCAGTGTCCTTTTCTATAGATAGCTTTTGTTTTGTAAAGCTTCTAGGATGACTGCTTGAGGATGACGAACGGCTTTTTCACTGCTGCAATCCAGCCACCTGGATAGGAGTCGCTCTGGTCGCCATTGGCCGCTGATAGCAGCGCAAGTAGTTTCTCGACTTGTTCAAAGGTAGGTGCACTCGGCAAGACTTTGCTCAATAGCTGTCTGATAACGCGGCGCTGTAGGGATAGAGGCACAGCGCTCAAGCCTGTTTGATCAATGGACCAAGGTCGGTGATCGCTGAGTTCGACAACTGTCTGCCTATAGACAACGTCCGTTTGAGCATTTAGATAGTCGATGTCGGCGGCAGTAATTTCGGCTGTCTGTGCGAGGGCCTGCTCGACTTGGGGATTAAACTGCGATCGCAAATAAGGCATCAGCTCATGGCGAATTCGATTGCGCCGGAAGCTGATGTCCTGATTGCTGCTATCTTTCCAAACGGAGATCTGCTGGTCTTGGCAGAACTGAGCAGTCTCGGCGCGGGTGAACCCTAGAAGAGGTCTGACTAGAGTAACTGAGGGTGGCTGCGTGTTTAGTTGTGTGTTTGGCTGGGCTGGTGAAGGCGCAGGTAGAGGTCGGCTCCAAGGCAAGGTGCCTAAACCATCAGTACCAGTACCTCTGATGAGATTGTAAAGGACGGTTTCAGCGCGATCGCTCTGCGTATGTCCGGTCAACACATAGCTGTAGGCTTGTTCTCTAGCTATTCGCTCAAACACCTGATAGCGCCACTGCCGAGCTGCTGCCTCGCTCTTCACCAACGACTCAGCAGCCTCTACCCGGACTGGAACTTGCCATGCATTTGCTAATGCCACCACATGCGCCGCGTTGTTAGCCGAATCCGCTCTCCAGCCGTGGTCACAGTGAACTATCCCTATCGACCACTGCCACTTGTCGCACAAGTCAATCAATAACTGAGCTAAACACAGTGAATCTTGTCCTCCAGAAACTGCTATCAGAATACGGCTGTTTCTGTGTATCAACACTCGCTGACGGAGTAAGACATGCAGCTTGGCATGGGCTGCCGACCAGTTCTTTGGCGCATTCATTGAGCCTTGCCCTCACGTCCTTGTTGCAAAATCTCGCTACGACCGATCACAACGATGACTGATTGGCAATGACTGATTGGCGATGACTGATTGGAGGCAAAACTAACCGCTTTACTACCTTCTTTCAGTAGCATCGTCCCTGATCTCGGCGGCTGTCTGCTTCATCTGCTCGGTAGCTTCATTAATTCGCTGCTTCGCTCGCTGTAGCCAATCGTCGTCATTTGAACCTTCACCCGCTACTTGAATGACTGTCTCGGTTGGAGGCGCCTCGTCCCTATCGTCATCGATGTCAATGTTATTAATATCGGCATCGATTCTACTCATATCCACAGTATTTATATCCGCAGTGCTTACATCAGCAGTACTTATATCTGCAGTATGTTCAGTGCTCACAGAGGTCTCTCCACCGTCCAATACAGAACTGGCCGATACAGAATTGGCTGTGACAGAAGTAGCCAGCACAGAACTATGCGAAATGTCAGTACTACTATCGCTTTCAAAGGTATCGTTCTCAAAGGCACTGACAATCCGATTATCCAGGTCCGAAGTTACCCCGGTATCAGTATTGGCGTCAGCGATATAGCCAATTTCCTCTTCTCTGCTGCTTTTGCCCGCTGCCCAAATCAGCAGAGCTAGCCCCGCTAGTGGAAGTAGCAGCCACCACCAACGACCGCGCTCAGCGGTTTGATCCTCAATACCACCGGGTTGTTCGCCGATACCCTCTTCCGTATAGTCGCTTTCGGCGTCACTACCCTCTATGCTGTCTGGGTCAACGCCAGCGCCCAGGACACCCCCGGCCCCGGTCGCCAGCAGACTGCCGTTCTCGTCGACTAGATCGCCCTCTTCATTGATTAGGAAGCCGCTCGAATTTATTAATCGGCCTTCCACATCGACTAACGGCGCATCCGCGTTCAGCGTTTCGGAGGGTGGATTTTCGGAAATGTCGGCGGTATCATCAGCGCCTGCTGCTGGTGATATTGAGTCAGGGCTCGCAGCGACAGGTGGACTACTCGTTTCTAAAACAGATCCTGAGAAATCAACGTCTGCAACAACAGCCTGTCCCGGTTGTCCTGTCGCATAGCCTAGAAATGCTGCAACCGCTGGCGATGCAGCACCTCTTGCATAAACCAAAGAATAAGGCTGAGAAAAGGGATAGCGTGGATCAGTCGGCAGTGTTTTATGGAGCTGAAGTGCTTTGAGGCTAGGCTGACTGGTAAGTTCACTGGCTAGGACGTAGCCGATTCCGTCTTGCCCAAGCGCTGCGGCCAACGCTTCCGTGGTGTCGGGTTGAAGAGTAGTGGCGTCAGCGGCTGCTTCAAATGGCGCTGATACAAATACGGGATAGGGTTGAAGGGATTGACGAACCTCACTATCGGCAGATCGATCTACTAGCTTGATTGGCCTAGAAGTCCCTCCAACCTCGGCCCAGTCATTGATTTCACCCCGAAAGATTTGAGCAAACTGGCTACCAGTGAGGCTTTGTGAGAAAGGGTTGCTCTGATCGACGACGATGGCAATTTTGGGGCGCTGAAGTGCGATCGCCTCTAGTCCTTGTGCTATCTCTGCTGCCGTCAAAGGGCGACTAATAGCCGCGAAGTCGGCATTGTCATTAAGTACATCTTGAATAGCCTGATCAGTAGTCTTGGCTTCCACCCCAACTTTGCTACCAATGTATGCACCTTCAAACCCTTGCTCTAGAGCTTCGCTGAGCGTTTCCATATTGTTAGAACCGCTGCTGATGCGAACCTGAGTCCCCTGAGGAACGGCAGTTGGCACAGGAAAATTAGGCGATTGGCCAGTGGCCGCCTGACCGAAAGACTCCACACCAAAAGACAGTGCAAGCTTCGATGCTGTCACTCTTGCTGGGAAGGCACAGGTTATCAATGCCGCGATGGTCAGTACTGGAATTTTTCTATGATGGACCATTTTTCCAATCGCGCCTCTGGTGTGTTTTGACAGCCGCTTAGGTGTTCAAGAAAGCTAGTGAGTAGTGTAGATGGCCATAGCAGAGTTAACTAAGGACTGTTCGCGGACAGATGATATAAAAAGACTGTGGCAAAGCCAGGAAATTTTTCAACTGTAGCGAAATTAAGAGTATCAACTAATGTTGATAGTTCTGAACATATTTAGCCCTGCGCTATGTTCCACAAAGCAATAGTGTTCTAAGATAGCCAAGTCCTACAGCTTGATGAGCAGGGCTTTTGCTCTCCTCCCGCTGTCGTTAGGACATGCCTAGTTAGGACGTATCGGCCAAAGGGTGTCGGCAGATGGTTCCAGATTTTTCTTCTCCTCAGGATAGTCAGTCTTCTGAGGGGATTGACTTTAACAATTTTATCTTAGAGATTGAGCCGGAGCCTGCCTCGGCAGAAGTTCTTCCTGCCTCTGCAAGAGGACAGATGAAGCCGGAAAACAATCCGAATCTACAGGTGCAGTTCAAAAGCGAAGGGGGTCGACTGTTACTGATCTTGCCGCCAGCGCCTGAGAAAAGTCGAAATCCAGTCTATTGGGAGGAACTTCGGCAGCAGCTCAAAGGTCGTATCAGTGGCGGTGAGCGATTTTTGCAACCACATACGCCAGTTCATTTGATTGCACGCGATCGCCTTCTAGACAGTCAGCAGGTGCAAGAGATAGATGCTTTGCTTAGCGACGCTCAGCTGCCACTCAAGCGGATCTATGCCAGCCGCCGCCAGACCGCTGTTGCCGCAGCTACTGCCGGATATTCCGTAGAGCAGCAAACTACGCTTAGCCATCTAGGACAGGGCCAAGAAGCCTCCCGTCAGGCAATGGATGAGCCACTATACATGCAAACTACACTCCGATCTGGTGTAGAAGTGCGACACCGGGGAACCGTCATCATGCTAGGCGATGTCAATCCAGGCAGCTCAATTGTGGCTGAGGGAGACATCTTTATTTGGGGACGATTGCGTGGGGTCGTGCATGCGGGCGCAGGCGGTAACAGCCAATGTCGTATTATGGCGCTGCATATGCAGCCAACTCAGCTGCGGATTGCTGACAAGGTGGCCAGGTCGCCCGACGATCCACCCGCTCAATACCAGCCAGAAGTTGCCTACATTGGCCCTGACGGCATTCGGATTGCGCTGGCGTCCGAGTTTGCCCTAGCTGATTTGACTAACCCAGGGCCTCCTCCAGAAAACACCCCAGAGAATACATGAGTCGCATTATCGTTATGACCTCCGGTAAAGGAGGCGTAGGTAAAACCACCTGCACAGCAAACCTAGGCATGGCCCTAGCCAAGGCCGGACAGCGCGTGGCCGTAGTAGACGCCGACTTTGGCCTGCGTAACCTGGACCTGCTGCTGGGGTTAGAAAATCGGATTGTCTACACCGCCCTAGACGTCTTAGCTGGAGAATGTCGTCTAGACCAGGCGCTTGTCAAAGACAAGCGTCAGCCAAACCTAGCGCTATTACCCGCTGCTCAAAATCGCTCAAAAGAGTCCATCAAGCCAGAGCAAATGAAACGCCTAGTCAAGGCACTGACCAAGGTCTATAACTTTATATTGATCGACAGTCCGGCGGGTATTGAGATGGGCTTTCGCAATTCGATTGCCGCTGCTCGCGAGGCTATTATTGTGACCACACCAGAAATTTCAGCGGTTCGCGATGCTGATCGGGTGATCGGCCTACTAGAAGCTAACGATATCAAGGCAGTTCGTCTGGTGATTAATCGGCTGCGGCCTGCTATGGTTGCAGCCGACCAGATGATGTCGGTAAAAGATGTTCAAAGCATCCTGTCGATTCCTCTGCTGGGTGTAATTCCTGATGACGAACAGGTAATTGTTTCTACCAACAAGGGAGAACCGCTGGTTCTCGAAGATAGTCTCTCAAGAGCAGGCACTGCGTTCTCGAACGTTTCTCAGCGCTTGCAAGGTGAAAAAGTACCGCTGATGGATCTTAGCATCGAGAAAGAAGGCTTCTTCACCAGACTCAAAAGCCTGTTCGGAGGATAGGCTAACAATGTGACCGCACGGAAAATCCTAACCAAAGCCCTCAAAAACGCTAGCTTTGACCAGCGAGTACCTGCTGGCATCGATATTACGGTGACTCCCCTATGGCAATTCCTATCATTAGTGGCCTACTAGAAAGAATCTTCGGGCCTCCAGAAGATCCACATAGTCGCGACGACGTCAAAAGAAGACTCAAGGTCGTCCTAGCTCACGATCGCCTAGCGTTAGACCCACAGACGCTAGAAATGATGCGTCAGGAAATCATTGCCGTTGTCTCTCGATATGTAGAAATTGACTTTGACTCATTGGAATTTTCACTGGCGACCGACCAGCGAGTGACCGCTTTGACTGCAAATCTGCCTATTCGTCGCATCCGTGCCCTAGGTCGTGGCGCAGACGAACCTATCGCCCCAGAAGCAGAAGCAAGTAAAATCGAGCTTGCTTCTCAAGCTGAAATTATGGCGATGGATGCTGAGATCGCCAGGGCTATTCTGCGTAAGTTTGAGGCGGAAAATCGCGCCAGCTCCGATCCAACCAACGTCCCTTTGGATATTGATCGATCGGAATCGAATGATGTCGATAATACGTCCTTAGAGTCGGACAGCACACCTACACCAGACGATTCACCCAGTGATTCGCATAATGATTCGCACGTCGATTCGCCCGAAGAGTCAGATCTAGACGTGCCAGATATGTCAATTCCAGAAGCATCAGTCGAAACTATTGGTAAAGTGAGCACAGAAACCACATAGACGCCGGGAAAAGCGGCGTAAGTCTTGATGCTTCATCACCAAAAAGTCTCTCTAGACCACGCTGCTCTAGCTGAGCTGCTAGGCGAGACAGAAAATTTACTCATTATTCAAGACCTAGATGGCGTGTGCATGCCGCTGGTGAATGACCCGCTGACTCGGACGCTGAGCTTGCAGTATCTAAAGGCGACAACTCAGTTTGATGAGCACTTTTTTGTATTGACAAATGGCGAGCATATCGGCAGACGAGGGTTGCAAACCATTACCGAGAGGGCAGTCGGGAGCGCAGTAGTTGCGAAGGACCAAAAGCTCTACCTGCCAGGACTAGCAGCAGGAGGCGTACAGTGGCAAGACCGCAGCGGCACAGTCAATCATCCTGGTGTCAGCCAAACCGAGCTAGATTTTCTAGCGGAAGTGGCAGAGCGGATCGAGCGAGTTCTAGATGACTTTTTGAAAGCGCAGCATACTTTCTCAGCGACTGAGCGGACAGAGCTTGTCAAGGCGTCTGTGCTAGACAATGTCGCGTCACCGACGGCTAATCTGAACTCACTCTACAAAGCACTAGTCGGTGAGGCACAAAACGCTTCCAACACCGATGTCAAACAATTTGTAGAGCTCCAGCAGCATATGGTTACCTTAATGGAGGAGCTGCTACGAGAAGCGGAAGCTGCCGGACTAGCCGACCAGTTTTTTGTTCACTACGCGCCTAACCTAGGACGGGATGGATTTGTCCATGAGGCTGTTTGGTTTGCTGATGGCGAAACGGCAGGCACAACTGACTTTCAGTTCATGCTGCGAGGCGCGGTAAAAGAAGCCGGGGTGCTGGCGCTATTAAATCATTACTTCTTTGTGCAGACTGGAAACCACCCGCTTGGTGTAGATTTTAATGCTCGACAGGCGCCGCGATCGCTAGACGACATGCTCATGCTAGTGACTCAAAATTTTGATCAGGCACACATGCCCATCATCGTTGGCGTTGGCGACACCGTCACTAGCCAGGCCGTAGGGAAAGAGGGTGAGATGGACTTTAAGCGAGGAGGGAGCGATCGCAACTTCCTTCAGCTCATTCAAAATATTGGCAAAGCCACCAGCACTCCCACACTGAGAGTGTTCGTCGATAGTAGCGGCGGCGAGCTACGTAACCGCCGCCCCATCAAACTAGGCACCGACGAACAAGGCAACACCATTGTCATGGACGGGATTGGCGATCCTAGAGACCAGAACGACCCACTGATTATCAACGTCGTCTTTCCTGACGGTCCAGAGGAATACTGTCAAATGTTCCAAGACGCAGCCGACAAGCGCAAGGAATAGAGCTTCTATAGCCATCAGCGGCTAGTTACATCAACGTCTTCTGCAAGGTCAGAATCTACAGACAGTTTTCTGATAAACCGTCATTTTTCTACACATCGCTTATAATATCTTTAGATGATAGGTTGAAAAGAATTTAAGAAAGCAACTATGGAAAACGAAGCACCTCTAGTTCCAGTAGAGTCCAGCACCGCCTCCGACGCGCTTGCGAACAAAACCCTCGGGGTAAGTGCCACCCAATACTACAAGCCAGAGCCCAAACTAGGATTTACTCCCTACGCAGAGCTATGGAACGGACGCTTAGCGATGGTTGGATTCTTTATCGCACTCGCGTTTGAGCTTTTGTCTGCCCACGCCTTTTAACCAACCCTGCTTTCTAATTGACCTAAGCTCTACGTGTCTTGGTTCTACGCCCCAGGTTTATAAGATTTCTTCCTAAGCAATATTTGGAGGGACCTGGGGCTTTATGCTTCGAGCAAGCTGGCTTTGAAACATTGTCCTGATATCATTGCGTCGGACTTCTACAGCTCGGTTGCGAGATTCATCTTCCAAAAAAATTAAACTGTCCACTGGGTCGATAGAAGGCAGCTGGAACAACAGCTGAGCAACAGGAACAGGGAGTGCCATTAAGTCGGGGTTGCTAGTCGCCAGCTTATCTCCTGCTGCCGAACTTAAAGACGAGTAGGCATAGATCACTCGCTTCGGCTGATCAGGATTGTCTTTACGAGCGATCGTAGCTTGCAGCCATTGCCTACTGACTGACTGTAGGATGTAGTACTCCAAGTGCTGAAGCTGCTGAGCGACACCACGAATGATAGGCGAGACCACTCGAATGGCTGGTCCGAGGTTTGCTTCTGGGGGAGCCGCATCGATCAAGCTCTGTAGCTGCTGGTCAATGGTCATATTAAAGGGCAACCATAAAAAGGTGCGAAAAAGCCATATCCAACTAAATTTAATACTTATGTAAAAATCTAGTCATTTTCTCTACGGAAGTGTCTAGAAGCCGAAGCTATCTGTCTATTCTGAAGTCGGTGCCTACTCATCTACAGATCTTGACAACTATAGCGTTTTTCCAGATGAACCCAAGGAACGCAGATCACTTAGCTAGTCACAAAGTAAGGCTTCTAGCTAGTGGGCTGTTCTTTAAGTCCAAGTGAAGCGACGCCATATAAGTGACTAGTGCTATCCAAACGACTAGCGCTATCCAAGCGACCAATGCTGCGAGCAACGCTGTAGAGATCTAACCGAAAGGTCAACCATCAGGGAATAAGTATAACTAGTAGTGGAAACGCTTTTTGAACGACTGTCTCAAAGGCTAGTTGCGCAGCTTAAGAGCGCGCATACCAAAGCTTCGATTCGAAACTGCCACCAAGTCGCTAGGCGCATTGAAAAAGATGCACGCCGTGTTTGCGCAGAAAGCCAGCGGATTCAGAATTCTGGCGACGTAGAGGGTTGGGCTGACAATCTAGCTGATATCAGATTGACCCAATGTTTGAAATACGCACAGCTAGGGTCGACTAGAGGGCGATTAGAGCTGCATAGCACCTTGAGTGCCATTATCTATCGATATATGACGCCGCCTCAGGTGCAAGCTAGCTACCAAGCGCGGATTGCGCTCATAGAAGATTTCTTACAGAACTTCTACGTAGAGAGCATCAACGCTTTTAGGCGAGAGAATGAGGTCGCAGCGACCTATCAGCCACGCTCCTCGCTAGAGCTAGCTGAATATATGGCCTTTACAGAGCGCTATGCTAAACGGCGCATTCACTTCTCCAAAGGTCGCAGTCAGCAGCTGATTATCTTACGAACTCAAACTTTCTCTAAGCAGCAACCGCCAGAGACAGTAGTAGATATTCAGCAGGCAATAGAGGGCACAGACATAGAGCAGCCTCGAACAGCGCCTCTACAGCGCCTACGTGAGGAACTAGTAACCGATGAAACTGGCGTTGAAGGAAAAGAAACGGTCAGAAATCAAGTGGTCGAGCAGCTGATGGACTACCTAATAGAGAAAGGGCAGCAGGACTGTGCTGACTATTTCGCACTGCGATTAAACGACTTGCCTACCAATGAGATTGAAGAAATCTTACAGATTACGCCGCGCGAGCGAGACTACCTCCAGCAGCGATTTAAGTACCATCTATTAAAGTTTTCCTTTGCCCACAATTGGGAGCTAGTCCATGAATGGCTAGGGGCAGAACTGTGGAAAAATTTAGGACTGACCCCTCACCAGTGGGCACACTTCCAAACTGAGATGAATCCAACCCAGGAGAGAATTCTGACATTAAAACAGCAGCAGCAGAGCGACCAGGAAATTTCTAACCATCTAGATATCACGGCAACCCAGCTAAGAAAGCAATGGTCCAACTTGTTAGAGAAAGCCTGGGACATTCGGAATGTGTAAAGGCGGATTCTAAAATCTGTCCGGACTCACATAGCCAGCTATGAATATTGACTCAGATAGTACTTAGAACTTGCTTTTATGACTGTTGCGAGTCTTCGACCCGACGTTTTCCAATGCCATCAGGAAACGGTTCTACATCAGCAGTCAGTAGATCAGATGTTCACACATGTCGATCAATAAGCTCGTTTATCTATGAAGTCGGGTCTGATGCAATGTCTAGTAAGCCTATTCACCAATAAGGGAGAAAGCCAGATTGATAAGATTTGGCCGAAACCCATCTACATCCTCTAGAGAAGAGACGCTTATACTTTTTTAGACGTCTTTGATCCCTCTAGAACTTTCGTGGCTTCGAGAGAGTATCTTTGAAAGAAGATAGTTTTTCTCAGACGGCTCAGTCGTTTAACTTCGGAGAAATCCACGCTGTGCAAGAACGTTTCCATTTCCTGATTAAACAACGTCTAATGTCGGAATATGAAAAGACGCCACCCCTTTTCCCTTGGGAATCGGAGCTGCGCGAATATCCGGCCGAGGTTGCTGATCCTGTTGGCGTAGACTACAGTGTCTCGCTATGGAATCAGCATCTAAGTTCACTAAAGGTGCCTGGACTGTTGCCTGAACCTGTTTTGAATGCTCTATTCAAGCAGTGCCAAAGTATCGTCCTATCACCCATCAAGCAAGGGGTTCAGTTAGTTCGTGCGGTTGAATCGCTGTTCCCGGCTCAGGGCGATATGCTAGAGCCAATTGCCGATATCGTTCTGGTGCCTACCTACCGTTCTGATAACGAAACTCAGACTGCTGTGTTTGAGCAGGTCAATCAGCTCGCAGATGACTATGCTTCTGCTAAGCCAGAGCAACAGATAGCGCTGTCGATGATGGCGGCCAAGGAAATACTGAGCGCGATGACGCTGTCGTTGTCGGCGCGATCGCCTGAAGATAGCCGAGAGTGGGTCACTGCCTGTGGCATATTGAAGCTATCAGCTAGCTACGCCGGTGCTAATCCTGTCGACGGCAACGACACTGATAAACAGCTGAGGGTCAGCGCGGTATTGCCGGATAGCGGTCAGATTCGACTGTGGGATGGCAATGTCGAGAAGCGAGCAGCATGCTCCAAGCCTGGTTCATTAGATCTAGTCTGGGGCAGTCTTACCCCAGCCAAGACCTGTTTACTAGAGGTCTCTTTGCACTCCGAGGAAACATCCCTCAGGTTCGTCATCAAGCTAGAAGAACCGCTAGAGAGTGGTTTTGTCGGCGCATAGCAGGCACATAGCGAAGGTAAGTTAGCACGCGAAGGAAGTCAGCACCGCGAGGACAGTCGCGTGAGGATAGTCAGCATAGGCTGTCATCGCTGTCTTGCTACCGCTTGTGACCGCCTAGTGCTCGAACTCAGTACTTGATAGGGCTCACTGCAAAAAAGCAAAAGTCGGTCAAAAAACAGGAATAATATCTACCCGTAGGGTCCATCTTGATGTATCGAGATGGACCTTTTTGCTCAATTAACGCCTAGCTATCTTCCGTTAGCCGTCTTCATAGCATCCCTGAGCTTTAAAGTAACGGTACAATCATTGGCTTAGCCTAATGTCTCGTTTTCTAAATATTGCTCCACTATGACTCCTCAAACCCTAATGCCCACTGCCTCACCAACTGTCTTGAACATAGCGACAGAGAAGGCTTTTGAGCCAGCAAATTTTGATCGAAACGTCATGACGACCTACTCTCGCTTTCCAATTGCGATGGCGCGAGGAGAAGGATGTCGCCTGTGGGATTTGGCAGGACGCGAATATCTCGATTTCGTTGCAGGAATTGCGACCTGCGCGTTGGGGCACTCTCATCCGGCGATGAGGGAGGCGGGCACTGCGCAGTTGCAGAAGCTTCAGCATGTCTCAAATCTGTATTACATTCCTGAGCAAGGAGCGCTGGCACAGTGGCTAGCCGATAATTCTTGTGCCGATCGCGTATTCTTCTGCAATTCAGGAGCAGAGGCAAACGAAGGCGCGATCAAGCTAGCGCGTAAATATGGGCATACCGAGCTAGAGATCGAAGCGCCGATTGTGATTACGGCGAAGTCAAGCTTTCATGGCAGGACACTAGCGACTGTGACCGCGACTGGTCAGCCTAAGTATCAGAAAAACTTCAACCCACTGATGCCAGGATTTTATTACGTGCCGTACAACGATATTGCAGCGCTAAGAGCGGCCATAGAAGAGCTAGATGCTGACCAGCGCCAGGTCGCGGCGGTGATGCTAGAGCCGATGCAAGGAGAAGGAGGCGTTTGTCCTGGTAACCCGGTGTATTTCAAACAGGTGCGTCAGCTATGTGATGAGCTAGGGATTTTGCTGATTCTAGATGAGGTGCAAGTAGGGATGGGTCGCACCGGAAATCTATGGGGCTATCAGACGGTAGGTGTTGAACCAGATGTATTTACCTCTGCAAAAGCGCTAGGGGGTGGCATTCCGATTGGGGCAATCTTGACTAAGCGCCACTGTGACGTGCTGCGCCCTGGCGAACACGGGAGTACATTTGGTGGCAATCCCTTTGCCTGTGGCGTGGCGATGGCGGTATGCCAGACGATAGAGCAAGAAAATTTGCTGGAGAATGTGCGATCGCGTGGCAAACAGCTCAGAAAAGGGCTCAAAGCTATTGCTACCAAGTATCCAAAACTATGCAACGGCGCGCGAGGTTGGGGACTAATCAACGGTCTGGTCCTAAATCCTGACGGCGACGTGGCTGCCATCGATATCGTCAAAGCCGCGCTCGAAAAAGGGCTGCTGCTAGTGCCTGCTGGGACTCAGGTTGTGCGGCTAATTCCACCGCTGATTGTGACCGAAGCGGATATTGATGAAGCGATCGCTCTAATCGATGAAACTTTGGCCGATCTTTCTAGCTAGTCTCTAGCAGCCCCCCCTGATGAACCGTCAAGATCTGAGATTCTTTTAGCCATCTAGCATCGAACGCGCCGAGATGCGTGGTGGTAATGAGGGTCTGAAAGCGGTCTTCGATAGTTTCTAGAAGCTGGTTTTGTCGGTTTAGATCGAGCTCGGCGAGTACATCATCTAGTAATAGCAGCGGTGGCTCGCCGATCACAGCTTCAATTAGCTCTAGCTCTGCGAGCTTTAGCGCCAGGACTAGCGTTCTCTGCTGTCCTTGCGACCCGTACTGGCGAGCAGGCGTTTGATTGATTGAAAAGTCAATGTCATCTCTGTGAGGACCGGCTAGAGAAGTACGCTGATGATATTCAGCGATCGCCCGCGATTTTATCTTTTCAAAGAAGGCCTGCTGAATAGTGTCTGGGTCAAAGACATCTATTGAGATGTTCGGCTGATAGGTGATTAGCAGCTTTTCGGTATCACCGCTAATCGCCTGGTGCCAGGACTGAGCGAGCGGAACTAGACGCTGTAGACCGCGCGATCGCCGCCGAATCACTCGGGTGCCCGCAGTTACCAGCTGAGCATCCCACAGTGCCATTTGCGTCGGATCGAGCGGCTGAGCGCTTTCTTCTTGCGTATGCTGTTTGATAAAGGCGTTACGTTGCTTTAGCACCTGGTTGTACTGTTGCAAAATATAAGCGTAGATAGGCTCTAGCTGAATGAGCAGCGTGTCTATCCAACTGCGCCGCTCACCGGGTCCGCCACGAACTAGGTCTAGATCTAAGCTCGAAAACTGGACAGCATTGAGATTACCTAAGAAGTCTTGCTGGCGCTTGAGCGTTTCTCCATTGAGAACGGCTGTACGCCGCCCACCATTTTGCAAAACCAGCGTCAGCTCGCTAGGACCAATATCTTTGTCAAGCTGAGCTTTGATATGGCTGGTGGTTTTGCCTTCTTGGACGAGGTCGTGATCGCGACTCGTCCGGTGGGATTTCAACGTAGCCAGCAGCTCTACGGCTTCCAGTAGATTTGACTTTCCTTGAGCGTTGTCTCCTAGCAAAATTGTTTTAGATGCACAAAAAGCCACAGACTGGCTCTGATAGTTGCGGAAGTTCTGTAGATAGAGGTGCTTGAGAAACATAACACCCAGTTTAAGCTAGGTCCTATCTATGAATGCAGCGCAAACACAGAAATGAACCCAATCACAGTCAATCGCTTGAGTGAACAAACAACAGACTATGGGATAACAGACTATGGGATAACAAGCTACGGGGACTGGCTACTTAATCCCTGGGTGCAATTAGGAATTGTTCTGCTGGTTAGCCTAGTGGCAATAGGTGACTTTTACCGGCGGTTTTATCGATCTATTGATCGCGCACCTCGAATGGTTTCAGTATCTGAGGTGGTGGAGAACCTACCTACAGTTACGGTGGTCGTGCCGGCATACAACGAGGCCGTTAATATTGAGGCATGTTTGAGCGCAATCATAGCGAACCAGTCTCCGGACTTATCCACTCAGATCATCGTGGCAGATGATGAATCGACCGATGAAACGTTCGCACTAGCTGCTCAGATCTCTGATACTCAAGTCTCTAATAAAGACGAGCGTATTCACGTTTTTACAGTGCCACCGCGCCCGAGCGACCAGCTTTGGCGCGGAAAAAACTGGGCCTGCTACCAAGCGGTGCAAAAAGCAACCGGGGAATATGTGCTGTTTGTCGATGCGGATGTACGGTTAGCACCAAATGCGATCGCCCGGGCCCTCACCGAGGCTAAAACTCATGAGAGCGATCTGCTAAGCTGCGCACCCGCTTTAAAGTGCGACTGCTTTTCTGAGTGGCTAGTGCAGCCGATTATGGCCAGTCTACTGGCTGTCGGATTCGATTTTGAGGGCGTCAACGATCCAACTAAGCCAGAAGCAGCCCTAGCAGCAGGTCCCTTCATGCTATTTCGACGCGCTGCCTACGACCAGATTGGCGGACATCAGGCCGTCGCTTCTAACCCAGTAGAAGATCTAGCCCTGGCAGCTTTGATCAAGTCTAAAGGGCTTTCGCTGCGCTACGTACTGGGCATAGACGTTGCCAGCTTGCGAATGTATCAGGACTTTGGGGAGCTATGGGAAGGTTGGACCAAGAACTATCACATCGGTGGGGGACGCAATGCGCTGCTTACTCTAATCTCGGCAGCGGCGGTATTTTTGATATTTTCAATGCCTCAGATAGGCTTACTTAGCGCAGTCGCTGGTTTCTGGTGGGGTGGAGCCGCGTCACCTGTTCGCTTTGTTGCTTTGTTGGCCAGCGTAGTGGCTGCTTTACAGTGGTTCCTACGCGTAGCTAGCGCAAAGAAGATCGGGCAATCAAGTCAGTATCTATGGCTAAGCTGGTTAGGAGGCATCTTGATTAGTGCGATCGCTGTTGTTTCCCTAATCAAAACAGAGACCGGCTGGGGGTGGACCTGGCGGGGTCGGTCTTTAGCCGAATAGTCAACCCAAAAAATGACAATACGGGTGCTATAATTTCTAAGCGAAAGCGATGGGGTGTCGCCAAGTGGTAAGGCAGCGGGTTTTGGTCTCGCCATTCCTAGGTTCGAATCCTAGCACCCCAGCTCCGGCTCAAATCAGTGCTACAGCTAGTTTGACGACTCATCCGAGCTTCATCCTTTCAGAGGTTCAACCTCCGAAGACTTAGCCAACAGCACACTGAAAGAAATCTAGCTAGGAAAGAAATCTAGTTGAGAGAGAAATCTAGATGACATTTCAAAGCGAAGGCTCTAAAGGCCGCTCCCAGTGTTTACCGGGAGCGGCCTTTGTCGTATTTCCTCTCTGGGACTCCTAGCGCTAAGCCTAGCTCAGACGGTCTTAGCCTTTGGTCGCTTTTGGCCACAACATCGCCACAGTATAGAGCCACCGCAAAACGACGATAGCAGAATGCTTTCATCAAGACGGCGACCAATTCCGGAAGGAGATGGAACTTAGTAAAGATATCCCCCGTCTCAGATTACGTAGTTCTGCAGTAAATTTCACTTGCTTTACGCCTCATAAGAACCCTTTCTTATAGGGCGAAGCTGAAGAAGAAGGTCGATTGAGTGGGATAAAAAAGGTCTTCACTCTCTCATCATCCAGGTTCTCTCATTCGCTGCTAGCTGCGGCTTGTCAGTCCTAGCTTTAATTCCAAACTTGGGATTAACGTACCCTCCTATGGCAGATTCACCTAATCGGACACGCTGCGCTCACAAGCAGCCAGCTGTCCGCAAAGCTACCACTCGCGAAACTACTGCTTCTAATCGCAAATCTGTCGATCTAGAGACTGCATCTTCTGCTGCTACGGGTGCAATCTCATCCATACCAAAGAAGGTAGACATTCTAGGTATGGACTTCGACAACTATTCTATGAGTGAGCTTTTGACCTCCCTGAGAAAGGGAGTGATTTTTACACCAAACGTAGATCACCTAATGAAGCTACGCAGCAACCCCGAGTTTGCCGCTGTCTACAGGAAAGCAGACATCAAAGTTTGTGATAGTCAAATTATTATGTACGCTTCCAAATTTCTAGGTAGTCCGCTGAAAGAAAAAGTATCTGGTTCAGACTTATTTCCCTTGTTTTGCGACTATCACAGATACAACGAGAACGTCAAAATCTTCTTGCTAGGCGGTCTTCCGGGCGTTGCCCGCCGAGCGCAAAGCCGGATTAACCACCGGATTGGCCGAAGAATAGTCGTCGGCGAGTATTCGCCTCCGCTTGGGTTCGAACGAGACCCTCAGGAGTGCAGAAGGATCTTGTCTGTTATTGAACAGTCGTCAGCCAATGTTGTTGCTGTTTGCCTGGGCGCCCCCAAGCAGGAAAAATGGATAGCTGCTAACTGCGAGCGGCTGCCCAATATTGATATTTTTATGGCTGTCGGTGCTGTAGTCGATTTTGAAGCTGGAACGCAAAAGCGGGCGCCTCGCTATCTAAGTCAGCTAGGTCTAGAATGGCTCTACAGATTATTACAAGAACCCAGACGGCTATGGCGACGCTATCTAGTAGAGGGTATGCCGTTTTTTGGTCTGATACTAGTTGAGAAGTTCAGACGGCGAAAGACTCGGTAGTCTTTCGCTATAGTGGAGAGGATTCAACGAAGAAAATTCAATGGCGAGTCAGCAGTGAACAAGACTCCGTTCAAAGACGTGCTATCAGTGCTATCAGATGGAAAGCATTCAGGGCAATAGTGCCGCGGACATAAGCGCTACGGACACAAATGCTACGGACACAAGTGCTTGCGCAGATAAGACAATGCAGTATTCTGATGCTGTCATGCGGCGAGCGCAAAGAGCTGTGAGATGTTCGCCTTTTTATCTGAGGCTGTTGGCGGCTATGCGTGATCGCAGCGTTAGCGTGCCCACCATTGCAGAAAATAGCGGTGCTATCAAAGGCTACACCCAACAGCCCCTATCAGAGGTCTCAACCGAGAGAGAACTTATGTGGCTAGCCTCCGTCGGTATATTGCGGCGCGAAGTGGACGGGCAGGGTCTGACAGACAGCTTTAGGCTCACACCTCTAGGCAGGCAAGTTGTAGAAGAATGGCAGGCAGGTAACTGCCTCGACGAGAGAGCGAGCTTAGCAGATTCTATCCAAAATGGTGCTGTTCGATGGTTGAGGCTGCCAGACTGGCTGATGTGAGCATTTGGCCTGAGTATCTAATCTAAGATTTCGTCTGATCCACCCGCATAGTTTTGGTGTAGAACATTTTGCTGTAGAACATGATTTGTGCTCGCGCGGGTGTTGATAAGATGTTTTTTGTGCAAAAAGCGCTTCAAAACGACTAATCTATCAACTTTTTTGACTCATAACCGACCAAGTTTGGGTAATGTGAGGGTTGTACAACCAGACAAGGGGCACGATTGGTGAAGTCAATAATGGTAGTGGGAACAACATCCCATGCAGGCAAATCCATGTTGGTAACTGCCCTTTGCCGTATTTTGAGCCGTAAGGGATGGCGAGTATCTCCGTTTAAAGGCCAAAACATGGCGCTAAATTCGTACGTCAGTACAACAGGGGCCGAGATTGGCTATGCACAGGCAGTGCAGGCATGGGCAGCCGGAGTCTCACCGCAGGCAGAAATGAATCCCATTTTGCTCAAACCTCAGGGCGATCAGAGTTCGCAGGTCATTCTCAAAGGGCGCGCGATCGGAACAACGACTGCACAAAGATACTACGACGAGTTTTTTAGTGCTGGCTGGCAGGCTATTCAAGAGAGCATCGCCAGGCTTGGTCAAGAATTCGATCTTCTGATCTGTGAAGGTGCAGGCAGCCCGGCTGAAATTAATTTGAAGCACCGTGACCTAGCAAATATGCGAGTGGCGACTTATCTGAGCGCACCTACGATTTTGATTGCTGATAGCGATCGCGGTGGAGTCTTTGCGCATATTGTCGGTACCCTAGAGCTGTTAGAGCCAGAGGAACGGGCACTAGTCAAAGGCATTGTCATCAACAAGTTTAAGGGACAGCGCTCTATCCTTCAATCTGGCATTAACTGGTTAGAAGAACGAACAGGAATTCCTGTCATTGGAGTGATTCCCTGGATTGATCAGGCATCTCCGGCAGAGGATTCGCTCTCTTTGCTAGAGCGCCCCGCTGTCAAATCTCAATCAGAAATCACGGTAGCGGTAATCCGCCTGCCGAGAATCTCTAATTTTACTGATTTCGATGCCCTAGAAGCCGAGCCTTCAGTAACGGTCAAATACCTCACGCCCAGAGAGCCCCTAGGCTACCCGGATGCGGTCGTCTTGCCAGGGACAAAAACGACGATTGCCGATCTGCTGGTTCTGCAACAAACTGGTATGGCAGAAGCGCTCAAAAACTATGCGGCGGCGGGCGGCACCGTCATGGGCATCTGCGGCGGATTTCAGCTGATGGGACAAATGCTAGCTGACCCGGAGGGGTTGGAAGGTCAGGAAGGTCGCTTCGATGGTCTAGGACTACTGCCGCTGCGGACGGTAATTACCAACCAGAAAGTCGCTAGGCAGCGAACGGTAACCTCAAAATATCCTCAAGAGGGTCTGCCAGTCATTGGCTACGAGATTCATCAGGGCCGGACTCAGCTGGTCATGTCAACGGGCACTGAAGAAGAAAACACGTTCATGCCTATCTTTGATGATCGCGGTTTGGGAATTGTTGATAGCGAGCAGTCAGTCTGGGGGACGTATTTGCATGGCGTCTTTGACAATGGTCCCTGGCGACGAGCGTGGCTTAATAGACTACGTCAGCAGCGCGGTCTAGGCTCTATGCCCACCGGAATCTCAAACTATCGTGAGCAGCGCGACAGTATGTTGAACAGCTTGGCGACTACGATTGAAGAATATATCGATCTAACGCCAATCTTGTCATAGGAAATGTCCGGGCATCCTATCGCACCAGGCATGCTATTGACCAAGCGGTCTATAGAAATCCTAGCTGGCAGAGATCTAAAAAGTGGCTGATATCGTTTAGGCTTTTATTGACTCTCTAGGTAGGGATGTGGCCATTAGCTCGGTTGTTTTTTTATCGCTAGCAGGTCTGTTTTCAGGCATTCTAGCTGGGTTCTTGGGGATTGGTGGTGGCACGCTGCTAGTCCCTGTTTTGCTGCAGCTAGGGTTTGAAAGTCATGCAGCTACAGCGACTAGCAGCTTAGCGATTTTGGTGACCTCCACCGCGGGCAGCATACAAAATTGGCGAATGGGCTATCTGCAACCAAGGCAGATTCTATTGCTGGGTATACCGGCTGCGATCACAGGCTTCATTGCCGCCATACTCGTCGACGGCATCCCTCAATATTGGCAGCTAGCTGGGTTTGGCCTACTGATGCTAAGTAATCTGTATCTAGTATCGCTAAAGAAGCAGGTCATTCAAAAAGCGCAGTTTCGCGAATCTAGAATGGCGATTGGTCCGGCGATCGACCCGACCATAGCACGGACAATTACAGGCACGATCGCCGGGTTCATGGCCGGATTGTTTGGCGTTGGGGGTGGGGTCATTCTAGTCCCGCTACAGATTTTGCTGCTGGGTGAAAGCATCAAAATGGCCGTACGCACTAGTCTAGGCGTAATCGTCATTACGTCTATCTCCGTTTGCATTGGCCATGCGCTCCAGGGCAATATCCGCGTGGCTGAGGGAGTCATTCTGGGTCTGGGTGGTCTAGTTGGAGTACAGATTAGCACTCGGTTCCTACCAAGATTGAGCGACAACACGGTCACTCAGCTATTTAGAGCGCTGTTGATTGTGCTTTCTATCTACACCTTCTGGAAGGCATGGTCAGTTTATACAGCAGGCGCTGTGTAGAGTAGACAGGGAAAAGGGAAGCTCGGGCTTTGAGACTAAGCTTCGCAGATTTTCTGGGCTAGGGAGATGTCAAAGTATTGGGCGTCTTTGACTTCTCCTGATAGAACCTTGAACGGTGCGTCGGGTTCGCCTAGGTCGCTGATGACTAGCGTTGCTTTTGAGAAGTCTTGGGTGCGGGTGTAGTCGTTGACGGTGACGATGGTTTTGAGTCCGGTCTGAGTCGCAGACAGCAGGCCGTTGTTGGTATCTTCAAAGCCGAGGCAGTTTTCGGGTGGTAGATTCAGGTGTGATAGCGCGTATTCAAAGACGTCAGGCGCTGGCTTCTTGTGCGGCACCATATCGCCTGCGGCAATTACCTCGAACCAGTTTAGGCTTTCTATGCCGAGGGTGCTAGAGAGTAGGGCTTGAACGTTGGCGGGTGTGGTTGTGGTTGCGATCGCCAACTTCACATCTTTGGCTCTAGCCTCATTGAGCAGTCGTTCTACACCAGGCCGCAAAGGAATTCGACCTTCCATTGCATATTGCGTGTAGTATTTCGTCTTCGTGGCATGTACTGACCGGATGAACTCAGTTAGATCCGCAAATCCCTCTGGCAAGACAAAACCAGGCATCGCCTCGATAAAAGCCCGCATCCGCTCCTTGCCACCCGAAACTTCTAGCAGCTTTCCATATTTCTGTGTCGACCAATCCCAATCTAGCCCCGCATCTACAAAAGCCTGATTAAACGCCGGTCTGTGACCATCCCGTTCGGTCTCGGCTAGAGTGCCATCCACATCGAAAATTAGTGCTTTTAGTTCGGCCACGGAATCTTCCCTACAAACTCAAACGTTTTCCTACTGATATTACAGCCAATAGCTGTGCTGGCCTTTTCCATCTGGCCTTTTCCATCTGGCCTTTTCGTCCGGGCTCCTTGTCTAGTGGGAACGCTAGAGTCTAACGCGACTGGAGAATGTTGTGGCAACAGAGAGAGCTTATTGGCTGGCGTGGTCGCAGGTTAGGCATGTGGGACCAGTGACCATCAAGCGGCTGTGGGAGCATTTTGGCACTCTAGAACTGGCTTGGCAGGCAGCGGCAAGTGAGCTGCTGACAGTCGATGGGATCGGACTATTGAGCGGTGAGCGGATCGTGTCAATGCGGACCAAAATCGACCCTGAACGGATGCTGGTAGAGCACGAGCAGCAGAATCTATCGTTCTGGACGCCTGCGGATGCGGACTATCCCACCCTGCTATTTGCGATTAACGATCCGCCACCAGTCCTTTACTATCGCGGGACTTTGCGACTGAATGATGCCAACAGCTTGACAGTCGGAATGGTCGGCACGCGGCGACCTTCCGCCTACGGGAAGCGATGGACTCAAAGGCTGAGTCAACGGCTGTCGCAACGGGGCGCAGTGATTGTCTCTGGGTTGGCAGCAGGCATCGATACAGAAGCGCACTCTGGCTGTCTGTATCAGAAAGGGGTGACGGTGGCGGTGATGGGGACAGGCGTAGATCGGGTGTATCCCGCTCGAAACCAGAGTCTGTACGAAAAGATAGTAGAGAACGGTCTAGTCGTAAGCGAGTATCCGGATGGAACCGGACCGGATAAAACGCATTTTCCGCAGCGCAATCGAATTATTGCAGGCTTGAGCCGGGCAATTTTGGTGACAGAAGCACCAGCAAAATCTGGTGCGCTGATTACCGCCCGCTTGGCAAATGACTATTGCCGTGAGGTCTATGCTTTGCCAAGTACTCTAGATAATGAGACAGGTGAAGGCTGTCTGCGCCTAATTGCTGAGGGAGCACAAATTATCCTGGGCGAGCAGATTTTGGTAGAGGCACTATCAGCGCTACCTGCGGTGTCTCTGCCGGCGGCGCCTAATCAAGTGACTGCGGCCCAGGAGACTGAACCCAAAGTAACGGTCTCTAGCAAAGAAGGGGCTAGCAAGCAGTTACCAGATTTGAAAATTGCCGAAGTCGCTGAACCGGAATCAACTCGAATAGAGCCCGCTCGTCTTACTGAGGAAGCTCTAGAGTTAACGCCTGTTTTGGCCAGTGTGCTGCAGGCGGTACCGATGGAGCCGACCATTCTCGATCATATTCTTCAGCAGGCCCGGAGTCAGCAGGCTCAGATCGAGACGGGTACTGTGCTCAGCGCACTATTTCAACTAGAGTTGTCGGGTCTAGTGATTCAGCTACCGGGGATGCACTATCAGCGAACCTAACTGAAGCAGATAGATCGATACCTTAGTCGTAGGAAGTTTTTGATTATGGAGCCAAGAGCAGATATTCCTGAGCGGATTGTTCAAAATATTGCCAAAAGTCTGGATCAATCGGTCAACATGACTAGGGAGATTACTAGGCTGAACTCCGTCTTGTTCATGACTTCGATCGTGAGTGCGGCTTCGACGACTTTAATTACGACACTGGCGGCAGCTCAAGGGCCAGTTGTAGGTGTTGGCACAACAGGATGGAAGCTTTCTTGCGGGATTGCGGCATTTTTTGGCTTCGTGGCGACCTTGGCAGAAGGACTAAAGCATCAGACCAATGACAGGATGACGCGCAGCCGATTGTGTATAGAGCGATTACGACTGCTAGATATTTCTTTGCGCCATAGCAAACGGCCTGTAGAAGAAATTGACCGCGAGTTTGATGAAATTGTTCGAGCCTATCCGGAGACCATGAATTGAAATCGAGTTGGCGAGTAGTACGACTGGGGTCATTATTCAAAGCGTCAAAGGGTAAATGACTAAACAGGGCAAGCTGATATAAAGTTCTGACTATCTCATTTCCTGATTCTTGTCCTTTGTTAGCTTGCCCTTCGGCCTGCTGTCTTGATGGCCTCTGTGATTGACCACGCTCAGCCTGCTCTTGAGTTTATTCCACCTCGCTACAGCACATTAGTCAGGCGGGTGATCGGGCCGCTAATGCCTGCGTGGGCAAGCTGGCAGACAGATTTAGCTGAGGTCGAATCGCGCAATGTAGAAACTTTGGCCCAGCTGTATCACGAGTTTGAGGCGGGAAAAACTCGTCTTCTATTGGCTTTTCGCCATCCAAATCCAACCGATCCCTATGTGCTGAGCCACTTGCTGTGGCAAGATTTGCCCAAGACCGCTAGGCAGATGGGCATAACGCTTGGAACAACGCATGCTCATTTCATCTACGATCGCGGTATACCACTGTGGGCCGGAGGCTATCTAGGCTGGCTATTTTCTAAGCTGGGTGGCGTACCTATCCAACGAGGAAAGCTGGATTTGCAAGCCCTGAAAAAGGCGCGAGACCTGTTTGCAAATGGGCAGTTTCCTCTAGCCGCTGCTCCTGAGGGTGGTAACAACGGACATAGCGAAATTGTCAGCCCATTGGAGCCGGGAATTGCCCAGCTGGCATTCTGGTGCCAAGAGGATTTGATTGAACAGGGGCGAGAGTCAAATGTGGTAATTTTGCCGTTGGGAATTCAGTATCGCTATGTAGAAGAGCCCTGGCAGGCTTTGGCCTCGCTGATGGGTCAGATGGAAGTAGAGATTGGCCTAGACCCGGCAGGCGAACTCGATTTGTATGGGCGGCTATATCGGCTAGCGGGACATTTATTGACGCTGATGGAGGACTATTACCGGGAGTTTTACGGCGTAACCTTCAGGGCAGTAGATGAACTGGCAGGGTTAGATGAGAACGATCTGCTGGCGGCTAGGCTGCGATCGCTCATCGATGAGGCCCTGAAAGTCGCAGAGCAATACTTCGGTCTGCGGGCCAAGGGATCGATGATTGACCGCTGTCGCAAACTAGAGCAGGCAGGCTGGGATCGTATCTTTCGAGATGATATAGAGGCGCTGTCGCCTGTGGAATTGGGCCTAGCCAATCGGGTAGCAGAAGAGGCAAGCCTGCGGCTGTGGCACATGCGTCTAGTCGAGAGCTTTGTTGCGGTGACAGGCCGCTATGTGAAAGAGCATCCTAGCGCCGATCGGTTTGCGGAGACCGCTCTGCTACTACACGGAACGGTAGAGAAAATCAAAGGCGAGAAAAAAGGGCAGGACACCAACGAGCTTCAGCTAGGCGCACGGCGAGCGATCGCAACCGTAGGCAGCCCGGTCGAAATTGGGCCGCTGTTCGCTGGCTACAAACGCAAAAGGCGGCAGGCGATCACATCGCTCACCCAAGACCTACAAAAGCAAATGGAGTCAATGATTTTGCCTTAGCTGCACTGATTTTGCCGTAGCTACGCTAGCGGCTGCATTTTCTCAGCAATCACCGCATAGAAGGGATCGCTACCGCCCAATCCCATCATTTGCAAAATAGCAGGCACTTCCGACTTATTGATGAGCGTCTCAATATTGCCAAAACCAGGGACCGATTCAAAATAGCGCTTGACTAGTTCGACCCGGCTTTCTTCGCTGCCGTCTCGCCAAAGCGTGATCGCCTTCTGATAAAACATTCGATTAGAAAAGCTAAATATCGCAATTCCACCAGGCTTAAGAATTCTATAAATCTCGGCAAAGACTGCTTCTGGATACTGAATGTATTGAACAGAGACAGTGTTGATCACAGCGTCGAAAGAACAGTCTTCCAGGGGCAAGATCTGATTCTCGTTGAGATTTTGCACAAAATAATGATCGAGCTGTTTATTTCGAGCTAGCTCCTCAGCATTGAGACCGTGACCTTCTACGTGGGCGTAGTCAATCTCGCCTGGCAGATGCGATACCCAGCTGCTCATCATGTCGAAGACATGGCTGTTCGAGGGAATGCGATCACGATACAGCTTAGTCAGCTGAGCAATAAATCCCTCATCTACATGGGTAACAAATCTAGGTGCAGCATAGAACAGGGAATCGTTTGAGGGATCAAGCTTATTTCTTTGAGTAGATTCCAGCAGCATGAACAAAAGGCGTTGTTGACTTCTTTTTTAGTTTAGTCGAAACACTAAAAACACTATATGTGCCGCGAGACAGTTGCATTAAAAGTGTCATTTTGTGGCGTAGATATCGTCGAAGTGTTGCCGCCATGTGATATCAGTAATACTACGCAGCCAAAACAATGCATAGCGCTATTCTCAGCGCTATGGCACATATAGCGCATCCAGCTAATAGCGCATCCAGCTAAACAGGCCATGCACGAGACCGATATGACCAAAGCGCTAATCTTTACTGTCAGAGATTGGCTAGCCGAGCAGCCGGGACACCCGGCAGTAGAACGAGTGCATTTGACAGTGGGTGAGTTTACCTGTGTAGAGCCTGCTAGCCTACAGTTCGCATTCAAAGCACAGACGCGAGGAACGTTCTTAGACGGGGTAGAGCTAGTGATTGACGAGACGCCTTTGATTGCGTTTTGTCATTCGTGTCAGCAAGAATATAGGCCAAAGATGGGATTGCAGTACGCCTGCCCCACCTGCCAGGCGCCTATGGATGATATTCGCTCAGGGCGAGAACTCAGGATTGGTCAGGTGGGATTTGCCACGCAAACAGGATTGCATTCTGTTCTTACAAAGGATTAGAAACGCAAAAGCATCGAAAGAGAAAAGACAAAAACAGATAGAAGACGAAGGCAAAAGTAGGAGAGTAGCGTATGCATCAAACAGTCGACGCCGCCTTAGAGATGAATCTGCTGCATGCGAATCAGCACGGTGCCCAGGAGAATCGTGATCGCCTCAACAGATGGGGTATCACCTGTCTGAATTTGATGAGTTCTCCCGGATCGGGCAAGACTCAGCTGCTAGAGAAAACGTTGCAGTTGCTACAGTCTGAGCTGCGAATGGCTGTTATAGAAGGAGATATGACCACTCAGCTAGACGCGGACCGACTGCGTCAGCACAGCGTACCTGTCATCGCGATTAACACGGGCCGGGCTTGCCACCTAGATTCCAAAATGGTAGCTGGCGGACTGCATCAGTTTTCTCATGAACAGCAGCCTCAAGAATTCGATCTGATGTTCGTCGAGAACGTTGGCAATCTGGTGTGCCCTGCGGAATTTGAAGTCGGAGAGCATGCCAAAGTGGCGCTACTAAGCATCACAGAGGGAGAAGATAAACCGCTGAAATATCCAATTATGTTTCGCGAAGCGGATTGCTTGTTGATTACCAAAACAGATTTAGCACCCTACCTAGATGTCGATATCCAGAGCATCATCAACAATGTGCGACAGCTAAATTCCAAGGTGGTGATCATCCCAGTTTCTGCCAAAACGGGAGAAGGATTAGAGAGTTGGTGCGACTGGATAAGGCAGTGCGTATCGAATCAGAGCAACGCTAACGCAAATATGGTCACAGTTTAGAAAATCGTTTGTAGGATTTGATTATGGTTCGGTTCGATTTTTGGCGCTTCCGTCGCCGTCCCGTAGCGGCTTGGCGAGTGTATAGAGCAATGTTCTCTGCCTGTGAATGCTTCATGGATTAGCTAGCGATTAACTTGTCAAATTAGCTTGTCAACAGCTGGTAACCAATAGCTGATAACATTTACCACCATACGTGGATGCTTTTCGGCGTTCTACTTTGCCGCACTACCCTTTTGTAAAACACTTCTATGAAAAGACGTCAGCTTGTTTCGCTGTGCTTAGCCTTCTTTTGCACTCTGTTGTTTACGGTCAGCTGCGGAGGGTCTGCTGCCGATAGTGGCGGCGATTCAGGGGCCGAAGCCACGGGCGAAGCAACTGGTGAGGCGATTGTCATCGGCTATAGCAACTGGGCTGGCTGGTGGCCCTGGGCGATCGCCGAAGAAGAAGGCTTATTCGCTGCCAACAATGTCAATGTCGAAATGCGCTGGTTCGATGGCTACGTAGAATCGATGGAAGCCTTTGCCGCTGGCCAGCTCGACGGTAACTGCCAAACACTCAACGACACCATTTCGTTCGCAGCCGATTCGGTCAACGGACAGGTGGCGGTGCTAGTCAACGACAACTCGGCGGGCAATGACAAGATTATTGTGACCGAAGAGATCAATTCAGTTGCCGATTTGGTAGGGAAGAAAGTCGCCGTAGAAGAAGGCGTTGTTGACGACTTCTTGCTGACATTGGCGCTAGAAGAGGCAGGATTTTCTCGCGATGATGTCGAGATTTTGCCACTAGAAACAGGCGCTGCGGCTGCCGCCTTTGCTGCTGGTCAGGCCGACGCGGTGGGCGCTTTCCCGCCGTTTTGGCTGACGGCGCTAGAGCGTGAAGGCAGCAAAGAGCTAGTCACATCTAGCGACTTTCCAGGCGCGATTCCAGATTTGCTAGTCATGAGTCAAACAATCATCGATGAGCGACCTGAGGATGTGCAGGCAATTGTTAATACCTGGTTCGACATCTTGGCGTTTATGGAAGAGAATCCTGAGCGAGCTGATGAGATCATGGCAGCTAGAGCCGATGTGACCGTAGAGGAGCTGCAATTGTTCAAGGAAGGCACTCGAATGTTCACCATAGAAGATAACCTAGAAGCCTTTGGTGAAGGTGACGAGATTAAGTATCTCTCTGCGGCGGCCAAAGAGATGGCCGAATTCATGGTAGGCGTCGGCTTTATTCCAGAAGCACCGCCGCTAGAGCCGATCTTGGACGATCAGTTTGTCACAGCCTATGCAGAAAGTCAGTAAAAGAAACGAGTAGAATACGCGGGAAATCAACAGAAGTAGCTATAGAAAGATGACCGCAGAGCCCAGCGCCTCCGTTTATTCGCCGATTGCACTCATCGGCAAACGCAAGAGTATGCAGCCTAGGGTGTTTTGGCGGCTTGGCGAGCCGATTCCACCCGGTCTTAACTGGGGATTGCGGATTGCCTCTGTGGTCATTCCAATTGGACTTTGGTGGCTGCTGGCTAATAGTGCCTTGGTCAATCCCAAGTTTTTGCCGTCGCCGCCTGATGTGATTGCGGCATTTGGCAGGCTCTGGGAAAAAGGACTGTTCGTCAGTGATGTGACGGCTAGCGTCAGGCGAGTCGGTATTGGGTTCTTGCTTTCGGCAATTGTTTCGATACCGTTGGGGATTGGGATGGGCGCATTTGCAGCAGTGCGATCGCTCCTAGAACCGCTGGTTGGCGTCGTCCGCTACATGCCCGCTCCGGCCTTCATTCCCCTACTGATCATCTATTTAGGATTAGACGAAGCTCCGAAGATTGCGCTGATCTTCATCGGCGTGATCTTCTTTAATACGCTGATGATCATGGACGCGGTCAAGTTTGTGCCCAAGCATCTGCTAGAAGCCACCTACACGCTTGGCGGATCGCGGGCTCAGACGCTGTTTCAAGTGATTACGCCCTATGTCGTACCGAATATACTCGACGCCTTTCGGATCAATATGGCAGCGGCGTGGAACTTGGTCGTTGTCGCAGAGCTGATTGCAGCGAATGAAGGGCTGGGGAAAAGGATTGCGATCGCCCAAAAGTTCTTCCGCACCGATGAGATCTTTGCCTACCTAATTGTGCTGGGTGTGATTGGGTTTTTGATCGATCTTTCGCTCAAGCTGCTATTAAAGGCAACTTGCAAGTGGGCCGTTGACTGATGCATCTCGAAGTCTCCAAGCTACACAAGCAGTTTGAAACTGGCAAAGGCACTATCCAGGTACTAAAAGATCTCAACCTACACGTAGAGCAAGGAGAATTCATCTGCGTTGTCGGCGCTTCTGGCTCTGGGAAATCCACGCTGCTAAGACTCATTGCTGGGCTAGAGCAGCCTACGACTGGCCGCATCGAAGTCGATGGAGAATCTGTTGTCGGACCTGGCGCAGACAGAGGCATGGTGTTTCAAGACTACACGCTCTATCCCTGGATGAGCGTGCAAAAGAACGTGGAGTTTGGGCTAAAGCTACAGGGCGCTGATAAGAAAACGCGGCGGCGGCAGGCTTCGTATTATCTAGAGATGGTGGGGCTAACGCAGTTTGCTAGCGCGCTGCCTAAGCAGCTGTCGGGGGGAATGAAGCAGAGAGTTGCAATCGCCCGCGCTCTTACCAGCCAGCCCAAGATTTTACTCATGGATGAGCCCTTCGGTGCACTAGATGTGCAGACCAAAGAGACTATGCAGCAGTTTCTATTGGAGCTATGGGAAAGAACAGGCACTAGCATTCTGATGATTACCCATGATGTGAGAGAGGCTGTATTTCTGTCACAGCGAATCTATGTTATGACGGCTCGGCCCGGTACGGTCAAAAGAGAGATTGAAGTTAGGCTAGGGCGATCGCGCACCCAGAAGACCAGAGAATCCTCGCATTTTAGAGACTATCAGGACACAGTCACAACAGAGCTGACAACGCCCTGACGATACCGTGCTAGCCAAAGGTACACTCATGGGTAATAGCTGCGTAACCCTGCAGACTCTACGATGACGACTAGATTAGGGACAGCCAGACCAGTCAATCTTCAGCCAATCTATAAAGAGGGCTAGCCAGATGAGTACGAGTGATGATTTCGAGCGGGATGTAGCCGACTGTGGACAAGCTGACTATCTCTACAGCGGTCTAAAAACAGATCGAGAAGCCGCTCAAAAAAACGTGATTGACGTACCGCCATCTCTGCCGCCCATTCATCCGCAACAGCCACCGCTTTTGAGCCAATCTCGCTACGCCATAGGTTTAGAAGCGCCCGCTCAAGCTGAACCTACAGGAGCCGTGTGGCAAAGCCAAGTAGCGCTGGGGATTATGCTCATGTTGGTTCTGCTAGGTTTTCTAGTCACTGCCCTTTCTGGTGAATGGATTACGTTTTGGATAGCTATGCCTTTCGCTGGACTCGTTTTGTCAGCAGGATGGCGCAGCTATCAGGCAGAACTAGCCGTTAGTAGAAAGAAAAAAGCGCGGCAGGCCAAGCGCCGCCGTGATATGAACGGCTAAAGCTATAGCGACTAAACCTAAATTTGATGACAGGGTAGTCGGGGAATCGAGTCACAATCATAGCGCTGGATAGTATCATGCATAAGAATGCCAGAGAGTGATCTAATGCTGCTTGAGTCCTATCGCAATCATGTTGAAGAACGCGCTGCTCTAAACGTACCTCCGTTACCGTTAGATGCAGATCAAACTTCGGCCCTTTGCGAAATGCTCAAATCGCCACCTACTGGTGAAGAGGAATTTTTGATGAAGCTGCTGTGCGATCGCATCTCCCCCGGCGTCGATCCCTCATCCTACGTCAAGGCATCCTTCCTAACTGCGATCGCCAAAGGCGAAACCACCAGTCCGCTAATTTCACCCAAAAAGGCCGTTCAGCTATTGGGAACCATGCTAGGCGGCTACAATGTCGCATCTTTAATTGAGCTGCTAAAAGACGAGCGCGAAGAGATTGCTCAGATCGCCGCAGATGCGCTGAAGAAAACGCTTTTAGTTTACGATGCCTTCAACGATGTGATTGAGCTAGCCAAGACGAACGCTTACGCCAAGCAGGTCGTAGAGGCTTGGGCTGCTGCCGAATGGTTTACCAGCAAGCCTAAAGTCCCCGAAGCTATTACCGTTACTGTTTTCAAAGTTCCAGGCGAAACCAACACAGACGATCTCTCGCCTGCACCTCACGCGACTACTCGGCCAGATATTCCCCTTCATGCGCAGGTGATGTTGGAATCGAAGATGGATGATCCTTTGGGGACTTTGGCAAAGCTAAAAGAGAAGGGGCATGCGATCGCCTACGTCGGCGACGTGGTCGGCACTGGCTCCTCACGCAAATCCGCCATGAACTCCGTCATCTGGCACATCGGCGCAGACATTCCCTTCGTCCCGAACAAGCGCACAGGCGGCTTCATTCTCGGCAACAAAATCGCTCCCATCTTCTTCAACACCGCCGAAGACTCTGGCGCGCTGCCCATCGAATGCGACGTCAGCAAAATGAAAACAGGCGATGTGATCACCATTCATCCTTACAAAGGAGAAATCACAAATGAAGCAGGTGACGCTATCTCTACTTTCTCGCTGACCCCCGAAACCATCCTCGACGAAGTGCGAGCAGGCGGACGCATTCCCCTAATTGTTGGCCGCTCTCTCACAGACAAAACTCGGATTGCTTTGGGTCTTGAGCCTTCGGACGTATTTGTGCGACCCTCTGCCCCGGTCGACACTGGCAAAGGCTTCACCCTTGCCCAAAAAATGGTCGGCAAAGCCTGCGGCCTGCCCGGCGTTCGCCCCGGAACCTCCTGCGAGCCGCTAATGACCACCGTCGGTTCTCAAGACACCACCGGACCGATGACCCGCGACGAAATGAAAGAGCTAGCCTGCCTGGGCTTTAGCGCTGGACTCGTCCTGCAAACCTTCTGCCATACCGCCGCCTACCCCAAACCCGTAGACGTGCAAACCCATGCCACCCTCCCCGACTTCTTCGCCTCTCGTGGTGGCGTCGCCCTCGAACCTGGCGACGGCATTATTCACTCCTGGATGAACAGAATGCTGCTGCCCGACACTGTAGGCACAGGTGGCGACTCGCACACACGCTTTCCGCTAGGTATCTCCTTTCCAGCCGGTTCGGGACTCGTTGCCTTCGCAGCGGCCATCGGCGCGATGCCCCTAGACATGCCCGAATCTGTTCTAGTTAGATTCAAAGGAGAATTACAGCCTGGTATCACCCTACGCGATGTCGTCAATGCCATTCCCTATGTCGCTATTCAAAAAGGTCTCCTAACTGTAGAAAAAGAGAATAAAAAGAACATTTTCTCAGGACGCATTCTAGAAATGGAAGGACTGCCCGATCTCAAGCTAGAACAAGCCTTTGAGCTGACCGATGCCTCCGCTGAACGCTCCTGCGCAGGCTGCACCATCAAGCTCAGCGAAGAGACTACCGCCGAATATCTACGCTCCAACGTGTCCCTAATGAAGAACATGATTGCGCGCGGCTATCACGATGAAAGGACACTTGCTCGTCGCATTGCTGAAATGGAGGAATGGTTAGAAAATCCATCTTTGATGAGTGCCGATGAAGACGCCGAATACGCAGCAGTGATTGAAATCGATCTGAGTGAGCTAAAAGAGCCCATAGTCGCCGCGCCCAACGATCCTGACAATGTGAAAACACTCTCCGAAGTTGTTGGAGGTAAAATCGACGAAGTCTTTATCGGCTCTTGTATGACCAACATTGGTCATTACCGTGCGGCTGCCAAAGTGCTAGAAGACGAAGGCACCGTCAAGGGTCGCCTGTGGATCTGTCCGCCCACCCGCATGGACGAGCAGCAGCTACGCAAGGAAGGCTATTACGGCACCTTTGCTGCTTCGGGTGCTCGTACCGAGATGCCGGGATGCTCGCTTTGCATGGGCAACCAGGCCCGCGTAGAAGATGGCGTCACCGTTTTTTCCACCTCCACTCGCAATTTCAACAATCGAATGGGCAAAGGCGCACAGGTCTATCTAGGCTCTGCTGAGCTCGCTGCTGCCTGCGCATTACTAGGTGAGATTCCGACCATGGAACAGTATTTAGAAGTGGTTGCTAGCAAGATTGAGCCCTTCGAGAGCGAAGTCTATCGCTACCTCAACTTCAACGAAATTAAGGGCTTCGAAGATGAAGGCCGAATCCTCTCGAAAGAACAAGAGGAAACTATTGAGAAAGAGGCAGTGGGTGCAGTCTAACTAGCTTGCCTGCTTAAACCAGAAAATATATCTGTCTATGCGGCAAAGTAAGGGCGTTCTTGTACGTGTTTAGCGTCCCTATACGGTTAGCAGTAAACCCGTTATGAAAAAGAGAGCTTAAGGTAGAAGTCTACCGATTCATAGTCCTCGTTCATTGAGAAACGCGTCACTCTCTACCAATCAGTATCGCCCGGAAGCCA
>JBCCOH010000056.1:0-32460 GCA_039111275.1 Cyanobacteria bacterium P01_D01_bin.1
CTCATCAGCGTGTCATAGCCTTGGGGTAGCTTCATAATGAAGTTGTGTGCATTGGCTAGCTTGGCGGCCTGTTCAATGTCTCGATCGGTTGCGCTAAGGGTGCCGTAGGCAATGTTTTCTCTCACGGTCGTGCCAAATAGCATGCTCTCCTGGAGAACAATGCTAATCTGCTGGCGTAGAGACTCGATTTTGTAGTCTCGAATGTCTCTTCCGTCTATGCAGACGCGGCCACAGAGCGGATCGTACAGGCGCAGCAGCAGACTCACTAGCGTAGACTTGCCGCCCCCCGAGGGGCCAACCAGGGCTATTCGCTCGCCTGCTTTGACATCGAAGCTAATGTTTTCTAGTACTGTTGGATTATTTGCCACTTTGCCTGATGCGAGAGTATCGTAAGCAAAGCTGACGTTTTGGTAGCAGATATTGCCTTTGAAGGGAGGCGCGGCGGTCGCGTCTGGTTTATCTTGAACCTGCGGCACAACATCAAACAAGTCGATAATTCGCTCGCCCGAGGCCGTTGCTTTAGAGATTTTAGCGGCTTCTTTGGCCAGATCGCGAGTGGGCTTGAAGGCGGTTTTGAGATAGGTGATAAACACTAGCAGATCGCCGGGGGTAGCATTGCCCTGCTGAACAATGATGGCGCCGCGCCAGAGAACAAGAGCGGTTGCGATCGCCACCAAAACTTCTGCTGTTCGCTGCAAACCCGCACTAAGCTGCTGCGTATAGGCGCTATCTTCTAGACTTTGGCGGTTGTCGCTAGCAAACATTTTCTCTAGCCGACCTTCGAGCGAAAGCGCCTGAACTACCTTAATCGCGCCGATAGATTCGGCCACAGTTGCCGCCATTGCGCTTTCTCTTTTACGCTGCTGTCGAGAGACCTTTTTGATTCGCTTTGTAAGCTTGAAGCTAGAGATAATGAATAGCGGAAAGACCAATGTACCAATCAGCGCCAGCTCCCAGTCAATCCAGAACATAACGCCGACCATGCTGATGAGCGTTAGCGTATCGACAATCAGCGGCAGCGTTGCATCGACGGTGGCACTGCGCAGCCTGTCGATATCGCTAGTGATGCGAGTAATTAAATCGCCACTTTTAGACTGGTAGTGAAAAGAGAGAGAAAGCTGCTGAATGTGCGTGTAGAGATCGGCTCTGATGTCGGCAATGATACGACTAGCGGCAACCGAAAGCCCCACTAAACTGAAGTATGCAGCAGTTGCGCGCAGCATAGAGGTCGCGATAATCGCAGATGAAAACACCCACAGCAGCGTATTCGTACTCATGTCTCTTAGCAGCGGCCAGTCCAACTCGGCGCTGTGTGCGTCGGGCACCAGTACAAAGTCAAAGATTAGCTTCAGCGGCCAGGGGGCAATCAGGCGAGAGAATACTTTTGCAATTAAAGCGAGTCCCGCTAGCGCCAGCAGTCCTTTTTGCTTCGAGATTTGCGGCCAGAAGCGGCGAACAAGCCGCTGCAATCCTGGGATTGCCTGCCGGAGATTCTTCGGTCTGGTTCGTTTTTTCACTATGACATCGCCCCCTGTGAAATCACTTCTTGAGTTCTCGCCTGAACTCTCTCTCTTGGTCTTTTCTCTAGCACCTGTTGATATATTATTTGCCAGTTTTGTTGTTCGATCGGGGGAGAAAGCTGACTTAGCACTTTCTGTCTGGCCCCTATGCCGAGCTGTTGCCTTAGCTCAGGCTGAGCAACTAAGCGCTGAAGCGCGTGAGTGAGATCGTCTGTATCAGCGGCGTTAACGAGCAGGCCGTTGACATTATCTTCAATAATTTCGCCAATGGCATCGACGCGGCTACCCACCACTGCTTTGGCGGCTAGCATGGCTTCTAGCATGGCGTTGGGACAGCCGTCCCGCAGCGAGGGAATCGCGAAAATATCCACCAGAGGTAAATAGGCCAGTGCCTCTTGGCGGCTGATTTTGCCAGTGATGATGGTGCGATCTGCCATGCCGCTTTGTTGTAGCGTCTGCTCCCAGTAGCTGCGCTCTTTTTCTGCGAAGTCGCCTACTAGCAGTAGCGTTAAGTTTGTTCCTTGCCTGAGCTTTTGACAGGCATCAAACAAATATTCGAGTCCTTTTTTATCTCTGAAGCTGCCGACAGAGCCGATGATGGTGCCCTGTAGTCGATCTGCGAGTGCGGGGTGGGGTAAGTCATCGAAGGAGAGCGGGGCGATCGCATTCCAAAAAGCAGACGACCTGGGCTGAATTTCGGGCACCAGCGCCCTAGCTCTGCGCATCAGATTTTTGCTCACAAACGTCGTCCAAGAAGAGTTCGCTAGCGTCCAGGCCACCTGCCCAAACTGCGAGGGGCTAAAGACATGCTTGTTTAGATCCGCGCCGCGCACGCTGTTGATAACAGGAATATTATTCTCGCGGCCCAGCAGGGTTGTGAGAAAGCCCATCTCGTTGATGAAAAAGGCATGGAGAAGGTTGAACTGGTAGGTGTTGTGCAGCGCTTGTAGCTGGCTGTGTAAATCGCACAGGTAGTCTTGAGCCTTCGCTTGCGTCGATCTTACGGCAGGCTGCAAGCGGTGAACGGTAATATCGCCTTGCTGAGCAGTTTGACATTGCGCACGGCGATACTCTTCGGCTGCGGCCATTGCCCGCTCATCGCGAAAAACGGCTCGAAAGACGGCAACGTGAACCTCGTAACCAAGGTCAACAAGCATATTGGCAATGCGGCTAACCGATTGGCCAACGCCGCCGATATCAGGCGGGAATTCTAGCGTGGTGATGCAAACTCTGGGTTTCATTTTTTGTTGTGCTGGTGTTTTGTTGAGGTTTACGCTACCGAAGCAACGGTTGAAACAGATTTTGCAGATAGAAGACGCCGAATGTGAGCGGCGGTATGTTCTGCGCCCTGCAAGTTAATTTGATGAGGCGATCGCGGCTGATTTAGCGCCGTAGCGACCGCGTCCACAAGTCGCTCAGTTGACAGCTGATCAGGCGTCAGCAAGTTTAGAACGCCTGCGTCTGCTAGCTTTTCGGCTCGGATACGCTGCTCATCGGCTTGGCTAGGGTTTAGAGAAGGGAGGACGAGTGATCGCGTTCCTGTTCTCAACAGATTCATCGTGGTATTATATCCGCCCAAACTAATTGATAGCTCTGACTTCTTTAGGTAATCGAGCAGCAAACAAGTGTAGCGACGCAGGGTCACGTTCGGTCGCTGAGCGGCGGCTTGCTGAAGCTGGCAAAAGTCTACTTCAGGCATGAACGGGCCTGCGAACATGTAGATTTGGTGAGGCGAACGGCTCGCTAATAGCTCGCTCGCGGCGATGATTGCACTGAGTAGTGGATAGCCGTGCCGTCCGCCACCCGCGCTAGCCACGATAGTCGGCCTGGTGTCACTAAGTCCGGCAATATCTTCTGGCATTGGCAACACTTCTTGAGCAGGAGACTGTGCAACATAGCCTGTATAAACAATCTCGCAGCTTAGATCGCCAGTCCTAGAAAAGCAATCTTCTAACCGCTGAAAGTTAGCATCGCTGTGAAAGAGCACCGCGTCATAAAATCGGTTAATCAACCGACAGACCTTCGCCTCTCTTCTTTCTCTCGCATCTGCCGACAGCGGCTGAGTCATAATCAAATCTCTCAGGCTGCACAAGATCTGAACCGGACGCGCTGAGGCTTTGGCCTGCTTGAGTAGCGGGCTGAGTTCGTACTTCATGCTCATCTTGCTAAATGGAAAGCACTCTGTAATTAAACAGTCGGGCTGAAACCGGTTGAAGGTATCTAGCAGCTTCTGCTTTCGCTGCGCTTTGGTTTCTTCTATCGTCATCGTCTCGTCTAGCGACACTAGCTCTGCGCCCTTTTGCCAAAGCCCTGGCAGTTGAACAATTTCAATCTGCCTGGGAAGTTGAAACTGAGGAACAATTTGCCCACCGCTGACAAAGCAAACTTCAAAGCTATCTACAAGAGCGCGAATAATCTCTCTGCAGCGAACGAGATGGCCCATGCCAGCAAGATGCTGACAGTAAATCATAATTTTCTTCATCTTTCTGTTTGATGCGCTATTTTGAACGACTAATTGAGAGGGTTGCGTTTAGCTGCAATACGCCCTACGCAGCGCTCATCTGAGGGACTCTCTCGTTGCCCGGACTATTGGATACCAGCGTATTGACGAGCCTAGCGGTGTTGTCTGCGCCGTTAAGATCGATATTAAGTTCGCTAGGCGCGTGCTGAAGGTGGGCGATCGCAGCTTCAGCTAAGCGCTGCGGCTGCAGGTCTAAAGGCTGTATCTGCCGAACTTTGCCAAGTTGCGACAGGCGCTGAACTCGCTTGGTCTGTTCCTGGTCGCCGTTACCTGTAAATGGCAGCATCATCGCCCTTACGCCCGTTGTGAGAATGTTCATCGTCGTATTGTAGCCAGACATGCTGATAGAGAGATCGGCTTTTTGCATGTAGGCCAGCAGGTTTGGCGTATAGCGGCGGATGTGTAAGTTGGTGCGATCGCGGGCCGCGTTTTTGAGATCCCAAAATTTTCCTTCGGGGATAAAGGGGCCAGTAAACACCTGAATATGATGCGGAATCTGTTGTTCTAATACTTCAGCCGCACCGACCACGCAGTCGAGCAGTTCGTGCCCGAAGCGACCACCGCCGACACTGACCAAAATCATCGGCTCCGGTTTTGCTAGCGCAACGTTATCAGCAAGGCTCGGACGGCTACTTTCGGGCTTTTGTACTACATATCCGGTGTAGTGCACCTCACAGCTCACGTCATCAATTCGAGAGAAGCTCTCCTCTATCGGGTGCAAAGCAGGATCCCCGTGAATTAAGAGCTGGTCGAAATACTGATTAAGCAGACGAATGACCTTGGCTTCGTGGCGAGCCTGGTTGCTTTTAGTCACTACGATGTCGCGTAGGCTAGAGACAATCTTTGTTCCTTTTGCCCTAGCTGCTTCCATTAGCGGCACTAGCTCAAAGGAAAACCGCCGCCGCCCGAAAGGAAACAGCTCAATCATCAGCACATCTGGCTCAAAAGCATCGAGTACGGTCAAAAGCTGTCGGTGGCGCTGCGCTTTTACCTCCTCTATGCCCAGCTTCGGATCAACAGATTGAAGCTCCTTAAACTCAGCGTCGCTCTTAATAGCAGGCAGATTAATCACGCGAACGGCAGGCGGTGCCTGAAAGCCCTCAACAATTTCGCCGCCGTTGATAAAGCACACCTCAAAGTCGGCTGTGAGCGATCGCACAATTTCCATGCTGCGAATCAAATGACCCATGCCTAAAATATGCTGACAGTAAAACATTAGCTTTTTCATAACGAAGACCTCTGTTGCTTTTGCTGTTTCTGTTGTTTTTTACTTGAGGGAAAAGAAGAGATTTTTTGTCCGCCGCTGGTTAGACCAGTACGCTCATTAGCGATGGACACCGAAACTCTCTAGTCGGCGATAGCAGCTCGCTCAGGCAGTGGGCGACATGAGGCAGGCCATCGAAGTCGATATCGTCAGGGGGTGCAAGCTTAGGTGTCGCTAGCTGGGTGAGGACAGCTTGCATGAGCGATCGCCCACTTGCACGATCTGGATGAATCATCGTTACCCAGTCTCTTTGAGCAAAGCGAGTAGCGCGGATAAGCTGTTCTTGAGACGGCTTGAGTCGAGGGACAACAATAGCGCTCTTACGTAGCGATAGTATTTCAGTAACGGTGTTATAGCCACTCATTGAAACCACCACGTTAGCGGCTTCCAAACAGCTGAGCAGATTTTGAGTAAAGCTTTGGAACGTCGCGCCAGGACATTGTTTCGCTCGCTGTTGAAGCTGAGCTTGCTGAGCTAGGGGCATCTCAGGGCCGCACAGAATAAGGCTGTGGAATTTTGGAACCGTTGCAGCGCTCTGCTGCAATTCTTCAAGACCTGTAAGATAGGCGCTAACAAGGCTATAGCCATCTTCACCGCCGCCAGGAGTGACTAAAACCAAACGATCGGTAGGGCCAAGCCTCAGCTGAGCAAGCGGATTTTCGCCATCGCTACCCGCTACCTGTTTGCGAATGTAGCCGCAGTAGCGCACCTTCCGCGCAACGGCCACGGGCAGGCGATATTCTTGCACCAAATCGAATACGGTCTGCATACCCACGACTAGTATCCGGTCGTAATAGGTTTTGAGCGTTTGATAATAGCCCCATCGAACCCATTCATCAACGGTTCTTTGAGGAGCATCTAAGATATCTCTGAGCAGCAGAACGCACTTACTTCGGGGTAGGTTGGTCTGCAAATAGTCGAGCGCAGCCGTTAGTTCGCCTTTCAGTCCGGTTGGCTTTTTATCTACTAGGAGCAAGTTGGGCTTAAAGTGAGCGACGGCTGACTGGATGATTTGCGATCGAAGCGCGACAGTCTCTTCAATAGAGGCGTCCAAGTACTTAGCCGAAAGCTGCCCAGAAACACCGCGATTCAGGCAAGGCAGCTTGATGTAGTCTAAGCCTTCAGGCAATCGAAACTCATGAATCATGGGCGAGCCTGACATTAGCAGAATGGAAAGATCGCCCCAGCTAGTCAGCAAATGTTCGCAAATCGCCAGCATCCGACGCAGATTTCCAAGCCCAAATGCATCGTGGGAATACACCATGATTCTGGTCGCGCTTTTGTTCTTGATCCCTGTGCTCTTGACATTTGCGCTTCTAGCATTTGCGCTTTCGGCCTTGGTCATCTTGAAAGAACCTCGCAGTTGAAGATCGAAGCAGTCGGGAACTGCATTTACTTGGTCTTATCTTTGCGAATGGTCTTAAGATCTGCATGAACTTTTCATGAGAAGGTGTTCATGAGCAAATATTCATGAGAAAACGCTCATGTTGTGGTTCCTGTTTTGAGCGATAGTTTCATAGAAGTATCTTTGGCCGTTTGTATAAGAACCACACCTCTATGAGTAACTTTCTCCAACCCAAAGAAGTGCCCAAACAAGCTTACCTAGAAGAAGTTCCAACTGAGGGAGCATCTTATAGAAAATCGATGTGGAAGGGGATATTTGGAGAAACTCGCACGCGAATTTTGCTGCTGTATGCGGTGCTGCTGCTGCTGCTTAGCAGCCTTGCAGTCCCTCTGTTTACGTATCTGCTATTTACTAGCGTAGATAGTCGGGTGCGAGAAAGCGTAGATGAGGAACAAGACGCTTTCTTTGACGCTTATGCTGACTGGGAAGTAGAACCCAATCAAACGACTGAAGATTTAGAAGATTTTGTCGATCAGTTTTTGCAAAGCACCATTCCAGAAGATGACAACTTTCAAATTATTTTAATCGATGGCGAATTCTATCGCTCCAGTCCCTTTTATCTGCTCGATCCGCTAAAGCCTGGCTCTGAGCTATTCGAGCGCTGGCAAACGGTGACCGAATTCGTTATAGCGCAAGAGAGCACGGATTCGCCCAGCGTTGGCAGCATTCTCTACACGGCTGCGCCAATTATGGTAGACGACGAACAGCGGGGGGTGTTTGTGGTTGCTCATACTACAGCGGGCGAGCGGCAAGAAGCGCTAGCTGGCGTTTATCTGTTTGCTCTATTTGCGATCGCCACCGTACTCATCTCGCTGCTGCTCTCCTGGACTGCCGCTGGTAGACTGCTACGGCCTATCACCACGCTCTCAAAAACGGCTCAATCTATCAGCGAATCCGACTTGAACCAGCGCATATTGGCTCCTACCGGGCACGACGAACTCTCCGAGCTGACCAACACCTTCAACGCCATGATGGATCGCATTCAGAGTGCTTTTGACAGCCAGCGAGCATTTATCAATGATGCTGGGCACGAGCTGCGTACGCCTATCACTATTATTCAAGGACATCTTGAGCTAATGGACGGCGATCCTCAAGAGCGGCAGGAGACGATGGAGCTGGTGATGAACGAGCTAGATCGAATGGGGCGGCTAGTCAGCGATATGATCTTGCTCGCAAAGTCGGAGCGGCCTAACTTTTTACAGCTAGAAACTTTCTTAGTTCGCGCATTCGCTGAGGAACTGCTCGTAAAAGCCCAGGCACTAGCCGATCGGCGCTGGCTGTTAGTAGGCGATGAGGCGGGCGATATGGTGGGCGATCGCCAAAAGCTAACGGGCGCGATGCTCAATCTGCTGCGAAATGCGGCGCAGCATACGCAGGCTACCGACAGCATCGAAATTGGCTATTGTTTTAGCGCTGCCAATGGCCAAAACAGCTACCGAGAGAGTCCGGTTGAATTTTGGGTGCGCGATACAGGTGAAGGCATTAGCCCCGACGATCAGCAACGGATTTTTGCGCGGTTCGCTAGGGGTAAACATCAGCAAAGGCGCTCGGAAGGATCTGGCTTGGGCTTGGCGATCGCCAGCACCATAGCAGACGCTCACGGCGGCTGTATACAGCTAACAAGTCAGCCGGGAAAGGGCGCTACGTTTCGGATTATTCTGCCAAATATGTGTCAGCTCCTCTGACGCTAATAGCCCTAATATCAGTCTTTAATCTGGTGTCTGACGATTTCTAGCAGCTGCTGAAAGCGGAAGGGCTTTTGTAAATAGTCGTTGGCTCTAGCTGCGATCGCAGCTTGACGGCACTCACTCTGAGCGGTCGTGATAATAACAGGTACGCAGTCGCCGCGGCTTCTAATCTCCTTGAGCACGCTCCAGCCATCCTTTATAGGCAGCCCCAAATCCAGCACAATCGCATCATAGGCATTCGTCTGCGACATCTGTAAAGCCTGCGCACCGTCAGTAGCTACTGCAGTCGTGAAGCCATATTTCTTGAAGCCTCTAGCGACAAAAGCAGCGAGCTTATCTTCATCTTCGACAATCAATACATTACTCATAATCAAGCTACTTGCTCCAAGCGTTTAGACAACTGTAGGTGATAGCAATCGCCACACAACACAAATCTAACTTGGAAGGCAGCAAGCCTACATGAGAAGATTCTCATTTAAGCAGTCCCTAATCAGACCGCCGCCGCAGCCGATATCCCATACCTCGCACTGTTTCTATCAGATCGCTGCCTAACTTCTTGCGCAAGTAGCCGACATAAACATCGACAATGTTAGACCCCGGGTTATAGCTATAGCCCCACACCCGATCAAGCAGCTGCTCGCGGCTAAGCACCTGGTTAGGATGACGCAAAAATATCTCTATCAGCCTAAATTCGCGAGCGGGTAAATCGATAGTCTCGCTGCCGACTTTCACCCGGCGGGTCAATAAATTCAGCTCTATGTTTCCAGCCCGTAGACTCTTCGCTCCGGCTGCTGTCTTAGCACCGCTAGAAGAAGCTGTCATAGAAGGCTGCCTTAGTCGCACGCGAACTCTCGCAAGCAATTCTTCAAACCGAAAAGGCTTAGTGACATAGTCATCCGCGCCGCCTTCTAACCCAGCTACCTTGTCTTGAATATCATCTCTGGCAGTCAAAATAATAATAGGCAGCTTTGCCCCCTGCCCTCGCACTTCAGCAATCACCTGATGACCGTTCTTATCCGGCAGCCCTAAATCCAGCAACAGCAGATCGACATCTGCGCCGAGCACCTGATTGATAGCTTCTTGTGCATTGCTCACAATAGTAACGGTAAACCCGTGAGCATCGAGTCCTTTCTGAATAAAAGAAGAGATGCGCGGTTCGTCCTCTGCAATTAAAACGTTGGGCATAATTTGTACTGAATAATACTAGATTGAAGAAATCATTACTCACAAGCGCTTATGCGATTCCTATTATAGGTGAGTGGTCTTCGCCCATGTATAAAATACCGCTAGTGAACTCCGAAAGTAGCGCAAACTCGATAAATTGCTGGAGCGCTGCCAAGAACTAGGTCTCGTTAAAGCTGGTAAATCCTTCCAAAGAATGGGTTGATAGCGTAGTAGAAACCTTCAGTCTCATCATCCACTAATTACTTTGGCAAAACTGATGGTCATTCTTCACTTGGAAGTGCTGAATATAGCGCGGCACTGTCACTTTGTTGTTCTCGATCCTGGCCTGAATCCTGAAAAGGAGGAAGAGGTAGTCGACAAGGAATTAGCAGAAGAACATAAATCTCAAAAAGCAGATCTCAAAAAGTAGATCTCAGAAAGTTTCAGTTTACTCTCGCCAATAGACTGCTATGTATCAGAACGAGTCTCATGATGGTACTTTATTGAGATCTGAGACTCGACATAGGACTCATTTAGACTTAATTTGGTCTCATAATAAGACCAAAGCTAACGATGCTCATCTCGTCCTAAACTTTTCTGCGGATTCAAGGACTACACTATCTGTATCTTTTTTTGTTTATATCAGTAGAGTATCGTTATATAAGGTTCAAATTGGAGCAACGCTGTTGATTCTATTTCTGGTTCCGGCTACTCTTGTTTTTCACAACTTTGTAGCAGATCCAGGAGAGCTGATCAGCTTTTTGAAGAATCTTGGGCTGATTGGCGGACTGCCGCTGTTAATATACACAGGACCTGGAAAGGCTAGCCTAGACAAACGGGCATAGGGGGGACAGCTGCGAATGTCTATTTTGGAAAAACTCGATTCTAGCAGGAGAGAATGACTAATCCGTCAAAGGTAGTGATTGTCGGTGCGGGCTTTGGTGGAATGCAGGCGGCTCAGTCTCTCCGTAGAAGCAGGGCTGATGTCTTGCTGATTGACCAGAATAGCTACAACACTTTTGTGCCTTTGCTCTATCAGGTTGCTACAGCTCAGATAGCGCCGGAGATGATTGCGTACCCAGTTCGGACTGTCTTGCGAGGACGGCAAAGCGCACGCTTTATGCGTTCTGAGGTTCGACGGGTTGATTTTGGAGCGCAGGTGGTCGAAACCGAGGATGGAGTGGTTTCGTACGACTATCTTGTGCTGGCAATGGGGAGTCGACCTCAGTTTTTAGGGGTGGAGGGGGCGGCTGAGTATGCGTTTCCGCTGGTGAGTTTGGAGAATGCGATCGCCTTACGGAATCATCTTTTTGAGTGTTTCGAACAGGCTAGCCGGACGAAGAATGAACAAAGGCGAAGGGCGCTGCTGACATTTGTGATCGTGGGCGGTGGACCGACGGGTGTGGAGATGGCGGGGGCGTTGGTGGAGATGGTGCGATCGCTCCAGAGAGACTATCCTGCCCTGAACTTACGAGAGAGTCAGATTGTATTGGTACAGTCTGGTGATAGGTTGCTGGCTAATCTACCTGAGCGTCTGGGGCGCTACACGGCGCGAAAGCTTTCTCGGCTGGGTGTGAAGATTGTTTTTAATACTAAAGTGAGCCGTGTGACCGCGCAGTCGGTGACTTTTGAGGACGGTCGTTCTGAGAGTAGCTTTGTGCAAATGGCAAAAACGGTGGTCTGGGGCGCTGGATTGGAGGCGGCAAACTTTGATGGTTTGGACGCAGTAGAGACGGCGCGAAAAGAGAAGCTGAAGGTACGACCTACGCTACAGCTATGCAGCTACGACAATGTTTATGCGATTGGTGATTTGGCTTATGTAGAACAGAATGGAAAACCGCTGAGTGGGGTCGCGCCGGAGGCTTTGCAGCAGGGTGTGAGCGTGGCTAGGAACATAGGTAGGCAGCTTCGGGGAAGAGTTCCAAAAGAGTTTGGCTATTTTAATAAAGGCAGGCTGGCAATTATTGGTGGCTATGGTGGGGTGGGCAAGATTGGTCCGGTGCTGCTAGTTGGCTTTTTGCCCTGGCTGATGTGGCTGGGGGTGCATGGTGTGTATTTGCCGGGGTTTCGCAATCGGCTGTTGGTGCTGCTGAGCTGGGTGCAGAGCTATGCTTTGGGTGACCGCGCAGTTCGCCTTATCCTGCGATCGGATTAGTTCTCGGCTCCGGGCTGGCGTATAGACAGTGCTCGTTCTTCTAGCAAAAGTGCTGCCGCATCATCTCCTTGGACGCGATACACCGCCGCGAACTCCTCTAAGGTATCAGCGACTTCAGGATGGCTAGTGCCTAAGGCTTCTTCTTGAACAGAAAGGGCAACTTTATAGAGCTCTATAGCGTTTTCGTAGTCTTGCAGCGCGATATACGGTTCTGCTGCAGCTCTAAATACTCTGTTCGAATCTATCGCAGCTTGGCGCCGATTGGGACTTTCAGGGCCTAGCGCTACAAAGTTCGTAGCTGTAACCATAACTACTCGGTCATATAGTGCCGCAGCGCTGCCATAGTCTCCTTCGGCGTAGTAAATATTCGCGATGTTGCTCAGCGCACTGAGGACTTCAGGGTGCTCTATCCCAAGCAGGTTCCCCCTAGTAACAAACGCCTCCTCAGCTAGTGAGCGTGCTTCCTCGAAGCGCCTTTGTTCAGTAAGTTCAACAGACTGCCGTATCGCTTCAGTTGTACGGTCAAACTCCTCATTTTGTGCAGAGCTTAGGCCCGGTATGCGGGCTACGGCTGCGTCAGCTAGTATTGGTGTGCCCCCTAGCCCAATAGCACAGATACCCAAAATTAATAGACGCTGTAGCTTTGTCATTAGTGAATTCAATCCTGTTGTAAACCATTTAATCCTAACGATTGCTAGATTAGTCTAGCGGTCGCCAGTCACCCGAAAAGATAAAAGCAGACCAGTAGTAAGGATGCGCGTAGGTTCCGGTGCCCATCATCTCTAGCTGAGCAGTGCGTAGCGCCTCGCTGCGTCCCTGCCTCTGACTTATTAGATTCTCGTAATAGAGGCGCATCAGCTCGCTGGTGCCATAGTCATCGACCTGCCACAGACTCATTAGCTGACTCTGGGCGCCTGCTGTTACAAAAGCTCGCCTGAGTCCATAGACCCCTTCGCCTGTACTAACAGTACCTACACCTGTGTCGCAAGCGCTCAGCACAACCAGCCGAGTGCCGTGCAAGTTGAGGCCAGAAGCTTCTAGCGCGGTAAAGATACCATCGTCGCTGCTGGCGCTGCCGTTTCTGTTGTTTACACCCGCTAGTGCTAGTCCCGATCGAAGCAGTGGATTCTCTAAATTGCTAGGATCTATGTTACCAGATACAACTGGCGTAGGCGTTCCGACAGATACCACCTCTAAGCTAGCTCCGAGCCCTCTTTGTTCGTCGGGGCTAGCAGGTGGTACAAAGTCTACATCTGGTAGAAAGAAGCCATGGGTGGCGATGTGTAATATGCTAGGCGCTTCTAGCTGTTTTAGAACAGTTTCAGTTGCTTCGGCTTGAGTGTACAGGTTAGCGTTGGCTAAGAGTGGAAAAATTGCTTCAGCCTCTTCGGCTGTACCCGGTAGCGGTGAAAAGCTTAAACTAGTCGCATCTACCGATCGAGTGCTTTCAGCATTTGCCTGGAGGGTACCGGACACATTCTCGTAGTTGGGATTGGCGAAGATAACAGGCTGCTGGCGACTGGGAGTACTGAGCCTGAGTGAGAGTAGATCGCGGCCTGAAGTGAGATAGCTTGTCTGATAGCGCTCTATTAAGTAGCGGTCGCTCTCATCAACTAGTGTTTCAAAAGGAACCAGTGTCAGCTGGCTATCGGGAGAGATTAGCAAATGTTCTTTGCTGGCGAGGAAAGGCCGGATAGGAGCCATTAGCTGCTGATCTAGCTGTCGGCCAATTTCTTTTACATCAGCAGATCGGCTGCTGAGCGAACGTCTAAACTGCGCTACTAGCCGATCGATCTGTGCAGCTTCGCCGAGATCGATCGGTTGCGCATTTCCCCGCTGAGTAACTACATAAGCTGCGTATCTGGCTGGGGCTTGAGGGTTTTCGATATCAGCAGGTAGGTAGCGTACGAACTCAACTAGGGCTGCGTTGGTTGGAATCGCTGACTGCACGTCGGAGATAGAGACTGGCTCGGTGGCGATCGCAAACTCGGCACTGCTGCGCGCCAGCGTTTCTTCTATTTGTTCTGCCTGATTTTCTAGCTGAGCGATCTCAGAGCGCTGTTGTTCTAGGTTAGTCCCTGCTGATTCGCTAAAGCGCAGGTTCGTAATTGAGCTGCGGATGTCGTTGAGGGTGTCGAGCAGGGTTCTGTTTTCGGGAGAGAGCTGGGATCGCAACTGCTGGGACGTATTAGAGACTGCATCTAAGACTCTACCCTTGCGCCGCAGAATAGTAGAGAGAGCAAGCCGGGTCGCTGCCGGATTGTTCGGCGCATCCATGATGTTGGTAGAAACGATGATGTCGGCCCTGAGACTCAAAGTATTAATGTATCTTTGTCTTCTTGTTTCGGAGGACTGAAGCATCATCTCGCTAATGTTGCGCTCTTCTATCTCACTAGCCGAAGTGTAGAGATCGACAGCGCGATCAATATCGTTATCTATGTGATAGAGGCTCGCCAAGTTGTATAGGCTGTTAGCAAGCGTGGGATGATGGCGATCAAGTACAGTTTCTCGAATTGATAGCGCTCGTTCAAACAGCGGTAGCGCTTTGCTGTATTCTTTTTCATCTACATGCAGTAAGGCTATGTTGTTCAAACGGTTGGCTACGTCAGGATGAGTCTTGCCTAGGGTTGCTTCGCTGATTAATAGTGCTCGTTCGTAGAAGGGTAGGGCAGCTGTGTAGTCTCCTTTTTCCTGATATGTCCCTCCCAAATTGTTCAGGACAGTTGCTACGGTCGGGTGGTTTTCGCCTAGTGCCTGCTCGAATATAGACAGCGTCTGTTTCAACAGCGTCAGCGCAGCCGCGTAGCTTTGCTGTTCTTTGTATATCAGCGCTAGTCCGTTCAAACTATAGGCAAGGTTGGGATGATTTTCACCGAGCGTAGTCTCTTGAATTGCGATCGCCCGCTCCAGTAAAGGTATCGCGGTTTCTTCGTTGCCCTGACGATCGTATAGAAGCGCCAAGTTGACCAGGGTAGCCGCTACGTCAGGATGCTCTTTGCCTGATGTTGCTTCGCTGATGGACAGGGCTCGCTCTAGTAAGGGCAGTGCTGATACGTAGTCTCCTTTTTTTGTGTGTGTATCTGCAAGATTGTTAAGGACAGTAGCGACATCGGGATGATTTGGACCCAGTGCTGATTCGAGAACCGATAGCGCCTGCTCGAGCAAAGAAAACGCCGATGCATAGTCGCCTTGGGCTGAATAAAGGGCTGCTAGATTACTCTGGGTGAGTGCTACTGTTGGGTGGCGATCGCCAAAAGCGACCTGATTGATAGATAGCGATCGCTCATACATTGACAGCGCCAAGTCATAATCACCCTGGACCTCGTGCAGACCTGCCAAGGTATTCAGAACGTTGGCGACTTCGGGGCTGTCCTTACCCAGTGCGGATTCTCTGATAGAAAGTGCTCGCTCAAGCGGAGGGAGAGCCTGGCTGTATTCTCCTAGATGGTATAGTGTCAGTCCTAGGTTGCTTAGGCTACTAGCGACATCCGGATGGTCAGCGCCTAGAATGGCCTCTCTTACGGTTAGTGATCGCTCGTACAGAGGCAGCGCCAGGCTGTAGTTGCCCTGTTCGCTATGTAGGGAAGCTAACCTTCCTAGGACGTTGTAAGGATCGGGAATTCCTTGATCGAGTAGAGGATTCATGATTGCGATCGCCCGTTCGTAGAAAGAAACAGCAAGCGAATAATCGCCTTGCTCTTTGTGCAACGTGGCTAGAAGGCTAAGTGGAACTACCGTGCGCGGGTGTCCTTCTCCAAACTCACTGACGACAATTGACAACACCTCTTGTGCGATCGGAATTGCTTCTGCATAGCGCCCTTGGTCTGCTAGCGCCTGTATCTTTCTATAGCCTTCGTCCGCTTTGGCTTCGCCATCACTCTGAGTAGACTCTGCATCCGCAGACTGTGCCATCGCGCTGTTACTGAGCGCTATTCCCCACCCTAGTCCTACTGTGCACATAGCAATGAGCAGCAGACGCTGTAGCTTCACCATTTTTATTTTCCTCAGCAAGACTTATCAGCTCTCAGTTCTAAGTATTTCCGTTCTAAGTATTTCCTACAGCTAGTGCTTATTCAGTAAAAATATAGCTGCTCGCCGCCGAAGACTACATGGTGTTGTCTGTGACTGCGGACAAAAGAGAAGTACAAAAGGCGCTAGCTAGAATGAATAGGCTGTAGCAACCTAGAAAAACGAGCCTTAAAACCATATGTGATACGCTGCAAAAACCTCTCGGATAGAGATGGTTATACTCACCTAATGTAGTTTTAGAGAGGTCTCTCATGCGTTTTCCGACTGCTTTATCTACTGCCTTCTTGGGGCTTGCGCTTCTAGAGCTGTCCTGTAGCTTGCTGCTGGCTAGACCGGCGCTAGCTCAGCAGGGAACCAAAACTGTTGTGGGAGAGATGACTGACGAAGACCCAGCGCTCAATCCAGAGGGGCATCCTTTTGATGCATACGGCTTTGCAGGAGTCGCTGAAACACCTGTCACTATTACGTTGACTAGCCCGGACTACGATACATACATGATCTTATTCTTTGAAGGAGAAGAGGGTCTCGAAGAGATTGCCCGCAGCGATAATATGAGCGCTGAGAGTACAGATTCTGAGCTGTTTGGTACACTTCCTAGAACAGGTCAATACAGGATTGTGATGACGACTGCCCAAAGCACAGGTAGAGGCACTTATCGACTTACCGTGGAAGGATTGTAGGCAGAGGGATGTATACGCTTTCGAGGATGATGCTAGAGGTTTATCCCTCTGCTGAGAAGGCCATTTGCCAAAAGTTTTTTTCGAGCAGAGCTACTTTTAGGAAGGCTTGTTCGGCCTGCTGTTGTTCTGTCGGACTAGCGGTAGCTAGAGCACTATTGGCTTGCTGTTCTAGGAGTTTGACGTAGTCGGTGAAGCCGGGGTTGCCCCAGCGATTGGCGAATTCTGTGTAGGGTTCGGGCATGGGGCTGTGGATTTGCCAGCCCTGGTTGTAGGCGAGTTCGATCGCCCAAAAGGTGGTGGCTTGGACAGCGTAGGGCTGGGTGAATTGCGATCGCATGAATGCCTGGTAGGTCTGGCAGGTGGGCTGTGGGGTAGTGGATAGTAAGAGCGATCGCTCGGCGGCTTTGGCCTGGAACCAGAGCAGTTCGTCTTTGATGGCGACTAGGCCGCTAAGGAGTGTATCAAAGTGGGCGACGGGCGCGGCTGAGAGGAGCTGGGCGGCTAGGCGGGTAAATTCTGTAACGAATAGGTAGTCCTGGATCAGCCAAGTATTAAACTGATCGGGTGCGATGGTGCCTTGCTGACAGTTTTGTAGGAAGGGGTGAACGGTCGCAGATTGCCATGCTTGCGGATGGTTTGAGAGTAGGGCTGCGCAGGTGAGGGCGGTCATGTTGTTCGATCCTGTGGGCTGGAGTGAGGCATTTGCCACGTGATATCTCGCGGGCGTGGACAATTGTATAGCAAACTTTGTAACTGGCTTTGAACTGGCCTCGTAACTGGCTTTTTACTAATCATGGACTCTTTGCAGCTAATTCTTTTAGGACCGCCGGGGACGGATGTGGAGGCGCAGGCGGCCGCGGTCTCTGAGCGTTGGCAGGTGCCTGCTGTGTCGATGGATGCACTTTTGCAGGAAGTAAAGGGGCCGAAGGAAGAGGCGCTTGAATCAGATGAGGTGCTAATGACGTTGCTACGTCGACGGTTTGAGCGGCCGGATGTGATGCTAAAAGGATGGGTGCTGACGGGTTTTCCGCTGACGCTGGCCCAGGCTGAGACGTTTGATGAACTGCTGTTGAAGTTTGGACTGACGGCGGCAGAGGCGGCGTATATTAAGGCGACGACTGGAATTTTGATCAATCGGCTGCTGCCGAGAAAGAAGCCAGAGGAATCGATTTCGGCTATTCGTGAGAGCATTACTCGCTACAAGGAACAGACTGCGCCTTTGGTGGACTATTACCGGATGCGATCGCGCTTGCACATGATCAACGGCAGCCGTTCTGCGGCTGAAGTCACGAATGATCTGGTGCAGCTAGGCGAGGAGGAGACTGGTGCAGCTAGGTATATTGAAGATGAAGCAGCGTTGGACGTGCTAGTCCAAAGAGAATCGCTGGTGGTGGTTGACTGTATTGCGTCTTGGTGTGGCCCTTGTAAGCTGGTGTCGCCGCTGATCGATCGGCTGGCGGAGGAGTATGGTGACCGGGCGACGGTAGTGAAGCTAGATTTTGATAATAATCGGCAAGTCGCTAAGCGATTTGAGCTAAAGGGAATGCCCTCGGTGATGTTCTTTAAAGACGGGAAACTATTGGAGGTTTTGCGAGGAGTGAAGCCTTACAAAGGCTATAGCGACACAATTGCGAAGTTTCTGCAATCCTGATTATTGTCTTTCGACTGGTCGGTTTAATTCCATCTAATCTCGTGCTTTTTTAGGTAGCTTTTAGTAACCAAACGTTCTCTTTGGCTTCGCATTTTCCTTTTAGACCACCTGGCATGTTTTTGCTTTCTAATAGGTTTAGCGTGTAGCTGTTTTCGTAGTGCTGGTGAATTTCTCGCTCGGTGATGGAGAATGGTGGGCCAGACATCAGAGCCTGATCGTACTCGTAGCAGATGATCAGCTGGGGTGCTTTGTTTGTGATTTGGGTTAGGTGGGCGGTGTAGCGATCGCGCACTTCTCTGGGCAGAGCGACTAGAGCGGCTCTATCGTAGATGGCATCGACTGGGCCGAGTATGCTTTTTGAGAGATCGAAGATATTGCCTACGAAGATATCTATGTTTTTAGCGCTGTAGTGCTGCAGCTTGCCAGCCTGTGATATTTCAGGCTGAAGCTCGAGGCTGTCAAATAGCTGACCGATGGCGATCTCGCTGAGTTCGGCGCCCGCAACTCGATGACCTTTGGAGAGTAGCCAGGCAATATCGAGAGTTTTGCCACACAGGGGTAGAAATATACGGCTGTTGGCTGCAATAGGTAGCTGATCAAAGTGTTTGACAAGCTGCGGGTTGGCTTCACTGTTGTGGAAAGCAATGTTGTTTTCTTTCCATTTGTTTAGCCAGAAGTCTGTATCCATAATCCAAGTTCTTCAGCAGCTTTGCTATGCAAATGATGATTGCCTACCTTCTGTTTCATGATAGCTGCTGGTTAGGTGCGGAGTTGCATTTTCGATCGGTTGAAGATGTTGTGAGATGGAATCTTTTTTTGCACGGTTCGAGTCTAGATAACGCAGTAGCTATCAGTTTTGATGCTGTTGACTGTGGAATGGCGCTGTAGAGGTAGATAGCGCTGTAGATAGCTGCTTGCAGACTAGACTTCGAAAACGGAAATGGCTTTCTCTAAACCTTATCAACCACTACTTTTGCGCATTTTGCATGGGCTTACTGGATTTTTTCTGATAGCGGCTACCTTGACAGCGCTTTGGACTTATGACACTTATGATGGCCGCTGGATTAATCTACATCTGCCAGCTTACCTGGATATTGAGGGTGTGCATGGGACGTTTGGACTGTATACGCTGCTGATATTTCCTGCTTTTGTGGTCTATGCGTTTCATCGGGGTCGAGAGCGGCTGGTTCAACCGAACGCGTTGACCAGTCTGACTCAGGTAGGAAAGCCTGTTTGGTGGTACACACTTAATCGCCTCACGAATACGTTCGCGCTAGTTGCTCTGACGTTTGCGCTTTTTAGCGGCAAGATGATGGATGAGACTTGGCTGCCTAAGGGTGAATTGGACCATGCTTGGTATTATGCGCACCTAGCTGGTTGGGTGGTGATGGTGGTGGCGATTGCGCTGCATGTTTTACTAAACGCTAAGGTTGGCGGAGTGCCTTGGCTGCTGTCTATGTTCAGTCGCCAGTTTCGCAAGGTAGATAGCCCTAGATTTTGGCATATTCATATTCGATGGTGGTGGCGTAGCCAAAAGTTTCGATCTTGGCAGGCTAGCTTTCAAGCATCGCCTGGTCTGATAGCTGTAGAGATTGCTATTTTGATATGTCTGTGTACCGCTTGGTTTGTCTCAACGGTTAAGCAATTCTTTGGCTGACTCTATCAATAGTTTCTGGAATCTATCTATCGTAGTATTGGAGCCGATGCTCTGGATTAGATTGAAAGGCTAGCAGCGATCACTTGAGCGGTTCAAGGGTAGGATAGGCAGCTTCTGCTTTGGCAATTGCTACATCAGGAAAACCAGTCTTTTGCTTGAGGATGGCGCTTTCAGCTTCGCTCAAGCTGACAATTACGTTTTGATAGTGCCAGTTACACTCGTACAGTTGCAGAATTTCGGTTTCAGAAAGCTCTTCTACAGAGGCTAAGTGGCCCTGCCAGCAAACAGATTCTAAGAAAGGTTGGTTTGCTAGCGATCGTATTGCGTTATTGATACCTGCCCATAAAATATAGCTTAGGCCAGATGTTGGGCAGACGGTGACTCAACTTAGTGGTTACCAGGCGATTACCGAGCGAAGCTTACCTTCGACAACGCCGCCGCAATCAGAAAAAATTAAGCAGATCGTCTGGAGCAAGAATCTGGTAACGGACGGCACTACAGGCACGATAGGCAAGAAGCATAAGTCGGAACTCTAGAATACAGCTCCAATCCTGACCTACTTGACTAGTTGCGTATACCGCAAACAGTCAAAATCGCTAAATCCTATAATCACAGCGTATTTGAATTAAGCGAAAATCATCAGGACTATTTTTGGACTAAATATTTTGACTCCTTTTCGGTCCCGCCCTGCCTACGCTTCGGCTTGTCCGTAATCCTACGACATATTTCTTTACCTAAACAGCCCTAAGATAGATAGCGCAATCACTCGATCATGCAACCGTGAATCATGTCGATCTTTGGCATACCTCACGGTTTAATTGGAAGGAACACAAACTTGATGCCATCGAAAAGCATATCCCGTATCCAGTCTCTACCATCAGAGCAGCCTGCAAATACGCAATCTACCCAGCACCCACAGCAAAATTATTCGAAGCTAGTCCTAGCTGCGTACTGGACAGGTCCAGTTTTTATCATTACTTGTCACATCGGCTCACTGCTGGCACTATTTACAGGGCTTAGCCTAGGTGCGTGGCTGTGGATCGCCGCTTTATACTGGATTAGAATGCTCGCTATCACTGGCATATACCATCGCCTGCTGACTCACAAATCCTACAGCGCCCCAAAAATCGTTAAATGGATTGGCTGCGCGATCGCCTCATCCGCAGGCCAGATGGGTCCTAGCTGGTGGAAAGGTCACCACGACGATCATCACCGCTTCTCCGATCTCCCAGGCGATCCACACAACTCCACCAAAGGCTTCTGGTGGTCTCACTACAAGTGGCTAGTCCACGGCAACTTCCTCCCCTCCAAGCTACCCGCCGACGTAGAAAAAGATCCCGTCCTACAGCTAATCGATCGATTTCATATCGTTCCAGCCTTAGCGCTTGGCCTACTCTCCTATGCTATCGGCGGCACCGAATACCTAGCCGCCTTCTTCGTCAGTACCACGCTCCTCTTTCACGGCGTTGCCACCGTCAACTCTCTCTGTCATAAGTTCGGCTCACAGCCCTTCCAATCAGACGACCACAGTCGCAACAATGCCCTAGTCGCCTTCCTTACACTTGGCGAAGGTTGGCACAACTGTCACCACGCCTATCCCTGGTCAGCCCGCCAAGGCATCACAGAGCGCAACGGCCAGATAGAGTATTTGCCCGATCCTACCTTCTGGTTTATTCAGGGCTTGCAGCGAATAGGTCTAGCTTCAAAGGTCAAACAGCCTTTCGAGCAGTAGTCACTACAATCAGCTTGCATCAGCTAATTAGCTGGAATTGCAGCGGTCAGCTGAATTTCCAGGACAAAGTCTTCTGAGTTTAGAGCCATGAGCTGATTAGTTACATCAACACTATAGTCTCCACCGACCGGAAGAAATCCCTGCCATCTTGCCAGCCCAATTGCATTAGGCACAATCGCTCCATCCGGACCCCTCAGCACGAATGACACAGAATCTGAGCCTCTAATCGTATCGACAGTCAAAATCTGTCCTTGTCTGGCATTGACAACGTATCGCCTTGTCGTTCCAAGGCTGACGGAATTAGCCACCCTAATGGCCCTGGCACCGCTGGGGAAACTAACCCGCTGTGTCTGAATGTTTACAGGCGGCAGTGCGGGCACAGACGGCGTCGGAGCTGCCGACGGCCTAGATGGAACTGGTGTTGGTGGAGGTGACGGTGGCGGCAGCGGCGGCGGAATAACGATATCTTCTCTAGCAGCAGGGCTTGGCGGATTAGCCTTGCGCTCGACAGAATCCGATTGAGTCCGATTTTCCCTTGTTGTTGATTCGGGTTCGGGCGAAGAGACCTCTTCTTCTAGATCATCCGTTTCATCAGAAGGACTCTCAGCATCGCCTTCTGACGCCTCTTTCGTTATATCTTCTATTGTCTCTTCGTCTACCGACTCAATCACAGCACTCTCAGAAGGTTTCTCTACTTCTTCAGAGAAGTATTGAACAACTGCAAACAACAGTCCACCAACAGCCGCAATACCGGTCAAGAGGGCTCCCCAGCCTTCTAGAGAACCACATCCACGTCGAGAATTTCTAGGATCCGTCATAAATAGACAATACTTACGTCCTTCACACCTGCTGGCTCTACTATGATGCACGGAAATGAGCATCCAAAAAATGTGCCGAGATTAATCTGCACACAAAAGATTCGGCAACTAATCTTCCTATTCTTGCGTCCTAAACCTTTCAAATTCTCATGTTGAGACTAAGTGATTGACAATTAAGTCTCAATAGTAGACGAAAAGTCTTTTTATGAGAACTTATTTCGCAGGTCGCTGTAGATTGACACGGTTCTCTCAGAAATTATTGATGGGCCTCAGACATAGAATTTATAGGGTACAAAATTTATGGCGTAGTCAGGTTGATGGCCGAAAGCCAAATCCCAAAACAATACATATTCGTCTCTATATAAGTCTACTGAAGGTACAATTAAGTCTCATAAAGAGACTTAATTGTACCTTCAGTAGACTTATATAGGGCGTGTTATCAATTGCAACCCACTACGACAAGACGGCTCGCAACTTCCTAAGTGCTATTCATCTAGCCGCTAGCGTCATTTGGCTTAATTGATGACACGTCCTAAGCGAGAGGTGGTTTTGTTGAAAAATAGAACAAATTTTAATCATTACGTAGCTTAGAGAACGTGCAGTTTAGAGAACATAACAGTCCGCTGTGTCTCAACCTTTCTCGTCACTCACTGCCGAAAAAGAGTGAAACAGTGTGTAAAAACACGGAATGATAAACAGCGTCAGTAGCGTCGCTAACGACAGCCCAGAAAAAACAACAACCCCTAGTGGCTGTAAGAACTCCGAGCCCTGGCCGATGCCTAGTGCCAGCGGGAACATCCCCAGCACAGTCGTAATGGTCGTCATCAAAATAGGCCGTAGCCGCTGTGGAGCAGCTTTTAGCATGGCAGAAAGGCGATCGCACCCGCCTTGCGCATAAATCTGATTAGCCAGCTCCACCAAAATAATCGCGTTATTCACCACAATGCCAACCAGCAGCACCGCACCCACAATCACCGTCGCCCCAATCGCCGTTTGAGTGATAAACAGGCCAAAAATACCGCCTGCCAGCGCCAGCGGCACCGTTAGCATAATCACCAGCGGATCAATTAGCGAGTTGTACTGCACGGCCAATACTGTGAACACCAAAAAGGCTGCTAGCCCGCCCAGGATGCCAATTCCATCTGCGATCGCCTCATTGCTCTGTGCGCTAAAGCTAGGCAAACGGCTAATCCCCTGTGGCAGCGACACCGCTGCCACTATCTGCTCCGCCTCTTCTAGCGCCGCACCCAGGCTAGCCTCGTCTGCAAGTCGTCCTTCTATGATGAACACCTGACGCTGGCCAATCCGCTGAATTTCTCCGGGCGCTTGCCCCTTTTCTATTCGCGCAATGTCGCCGAGCCGAGCGAGTTGATTGCCGTTGTTCTCCCCAGTACTTCCTCCGGCATTTCCTCCGGCACCCCCGCCAGTATCGAACCCAGCATCAAACCCAGCGTCAAATAACGGCAGCTGCGACAGCTCTGCCGGGTTTTGAATCAGCCTATCTGGCGTTTGAACGCGCACATCCACCAGACGATCTTCTCGCTGAAGCTGAGTTGGCACCGCACCCGAAATCAGCGTCTGCACCGTCCGGCCCACATCCTCAGCAGATAGACCCAAGTCCGCAGCGCGTTCCCAGTCTGGCCGAATCTGCACTTCCGGCTGTCTGGGGTCTGCGTCGGGCGAGTACCTTGCCAGTGTCGCCCCTTCGTCTAGTGCGCTCAGCACCCGAGCGCCCGTCTCTTCCAGCAGCGCAGTATCGCTTCCCTGCAAAATCACATCCACATCGCCACGGATCGGAGAGTTGCTCAAAATCAGACCGCGCACGTCGTCTGGCGAAACCCGTATGCGAGTGTTTACCAAGTTGAACTGATTGAACGCTTCAGACATGCGATCGCTAAACGCCTGCACATCCGTCCCCGGCAACAGCGTTACTGAACTCGTGGCCCGCAGCACATTCGCGCTGGTGTTGCCGCCAAACAAGAACCCGCCCGACGTGCTAAACACGTACTCCACCTCTGGCTGAGCCATCATCAGCTCATCGATAGCCGTCATCACGGTTTGATTTTCCACCAAAGTTGTTCCTGGCGGAAACTGCACAAACATACCCGCCTGTCCCGTGGCAATCTCTGGCAAAATCTCTTGTGGAATGCGACCCACCATCCACAGGCTGCTGCCGCCAAATAGAACAAATGCTAGCGCGATCGCCCACACCCGCCGCTGTAGCACCCACCCTAGCAGCCGACCATACTGCCGCGTCAGCCCTTGCAATCGCAAATCGAACTGTCGAATCAGCCAGAACGAAGCCACGCCGCTCGTTCTGCGTACCGCCAGTAGCCGGGAGGTCAGCACGGGCACCACCGTTAACGCCACAATCAGCGACGCTCCCACCGCAAAGCTGACCGTCAGCACCAGCTCATTAAACAACAGCGAAATAAAGCCACCAATCAACAGAAACGGCAGCACCGCCACCAGATTTGTTGTTGTCGATGCCAGCAGCGCAGACTCTAGCTCACGGCTACTCACCTCAGCCTGACGAATCACCGACTTGTTGCTGTTCTCTACGCCTTTAACAATATTCTCTAGCATTACAATGGCGTTATCCACCACGATGCCCACACCCAGCGCCAGCCCGCCCAGGCTAAACACATTCAGTGAAAGGCCAAACAACCCCATCAGCATAATCGCCACCAGCGAAGCCAGCGGAATCGCCACCACGATAATGAACGTCTGCCGCAGCGAGCCTAAAAACAACAGCACCGCCATTCCCGCTAGTCCAGCGCCCGTCAGTCCAGAAATCACCACATTGCGAATAGAATTCTCAATAAAAATAGATTCGTCCAAAGTGACATTCAGCACCAAATCGGCTGGCAGCAGCCCCGATTCTCTCAATGCTTCGATCCGCTGCTTCACGCCCTCCACCGTTGCGACGGTGTTGGCCGCTGGCTGCTTCTGAATGCTCACCTTCACCGCAGGCTCACCATTCAAATTCACAAGTATGCGCTGTTCTTCTGTGCCATCAACCACCTCAGCAAAGTTGCGCAGATACACCTGTTGCGCGCTTTGCCCACTCCCCACTTCAAAGATGATGTCGCGAATCTCACCACTATCCTGAAACCGCCCCGCCACACGGGTTAAAGGCTCCCCATTTGGCCCCTCAATCCGGCCTCCCGACGTATCCAAATTACGCTCCGAAAGCGCATCCAGAACATCCGTAATGCCGATTCCCAAAGCCTGCATCCTAGCAGGATTCAAGCTTATCTGAACCTCTTCTTGCACGCCGCCAGAAACATCAATATTGGCCACCCCAGGTACCGTTATCAGCTCACGAGAAAGCTCCTGCTCGGCAAATATCCTTAGCGCTACGCCGGGTAGTGAGGGCGATGTCAGCGCGGCTTCGTATATCGGCAGCTGCGACGGGTCAAACTTAAACAGCCTCGGTTGACCCACCGTATCAGGCAGGCTGCTTCTCGCCCGGTTTAGCGTCGCCGTTGCATCGCTCAGCGCCTGGTCAATATCTCCACCCGGTTCAAAATACAGATCCAGGCTAATGCGACCTTCCCGAGTTTGCGAGACCACTTGAACAACGCCTTCTGTGGCAGCCAGAGCCTCTTCGAGCGGGCGAGTCACCTCATCTACTGCAACCTCGGGCGATACACCGGGCGCATCAGCCCGCAGGCCAATTCGCGGATAGGTGATAGAGGGGAGCAAGTCTATCGGCAGTTGCTGAATGAAGAATAGGCCCAAAACAACAACAGCGACCGTCAGCACCAGAGAGGCGATATGTCGCCGAATCGCCAGCGTGCTCAGGCCCAGGCCAGCGCCTTGATTAGAGGTGGCGGGTGTCGATGAAGCGTCTGGTGTGGCTGTGGGCTGTACCATTTATTGATTATTCTGCTCAGAAGGTTTACCAGATTGTTCTTCTACAAAGGTCTCATCACCTGATGATTGAGACCCAGAAGTCTCAGATAAAATGCTTAGCCGAACCGCCTGGCCAGAAGACAGCGGGCGATCACTCTCCACCACAAACGCCTCTCCTGCTGCTAATCCCGACAGAATCTCTACCTGATCTTGGCGCTGCTGACCAACCCTAACCGGACGAGCGATCACCTTTGCCTGTTCGCCCTCCCCCTCAATCACAAACACTGTATCCTCACCTTCACTTGCTCCATCACCGACAGCCAGCGCCCCCGCAGGCACCACAACCGCATTTTGCGGCCCGGTCGAAAACTGCACTCTGGCCAATAGCCCGCTACCCAAGCGACCATTCAAATTAGGAATACTTACCTGCACCGGAATCAGCCGAGACGTCGGATCTGCCACTGGCGAAATCTGTTCTATCGAGCCAGAAATAGAACCCTCTCCAGGAAAAGCATCCAGCTCCACCCTAGCCAGTTGCCCCACGCTCAGGCTAGCAATGTCTAGCTCAGAGATCTGCACGGTTACCTCCAAACTGCTCAGATCTCCTAGCTCCAGCACGGTCGTGCCAGGCTGCACAACGTCTCCTACATCCACCTGCCGAGAAAGCACAACGCCCGAAAGCGGCGATCGCAAGTCCGCATAGGAAAGCTGCCGCTGCCGCTGAGTCAGTATCGCCTGCTGCGCCTCCGCCTGATCCGCCGCTGAAGCCACCGCCTGTCGCTGCGCCGCTAGCTGTGCTTGCGCTGAGGCGAGCGCCTGTTGCGCATTAGTCTCGGCCAGCGCCGCTGCCTCTGCTGTCTGCTGCGAAATAGCCCCTTCATCTGCCAGCTGCCGCAGCCTGCTTGCGTCCAGGCTGGCTTGGTCAAAGGTTGCTCTCGCCTGCACCACATCGGCCTCGGCATCTTGAATAGACACCTGCGCCTGGGCAGTTTGTGCTCGCCTAGCAGACAGTTCAGCCCGCGCCTGATTCAGGCTAGCCGTCTGCAAGTCGCCGTCAAGCTGAGCGAGTAGATCGCCACGGGCGATCACATCACCGACATCTACAAGCAGGCTAGTAATTTCGCCAGAGACTTGCGATCGCAGTGCCACCTGCTGTCTTGGCCGCGTCGTCCCCGTGTAGGTCAGCAGCCCATCAACCGTTCCTGTTTGAGCCAAAGCCGTTTGCACAGCAGTCGGTTCATCCGCCTGTCTCGGCGGCCCTCCACGGCCTGAACCAGAACCGCCAGTAGGCTGCGCCTCGCTAGACGAGAAGAGCATGCATCCCGACACCGTGCCTGTCGTGGCTACCAACGACAGCAAAAGCCCTGCTTTAATAACACTCCGGCCAATTTGCTCACTGAGACCCATACAGTTGAAAGTTGATTAGTATCTACAGCGTATTACGTTTGCACTGTATCTGGATGCATCAAAAGTCATTGGATTGTGCCTCTATAAGCCATTGCTAACCTAGCCTGTAGACATACGAATCAAGATCAGCTTTTATTGCGTTAGTGAGCAAGGGGAGCTTGGCCAGGTGCATTTGTTGATAGATCTGCACCCTCGATAACAAAACAACTGGTCTCATCTGTTTGGCAGTGTGAAATCTGCGACGAGTCGCATTGTTGGGGAAGAGTTTGCCCGAAAAATAAGACCTCACATCGGAACAGGATGATGAGAAAACAACTCTATGTGCATCATGCCTGCGGTACCTTGCGGATGCCCTGGAAGGCAGACCGTACGGCCAGCTTCAATAGCGGATCCGTCGTAGACGAGGATCTCAAAGATTGAGACTTTCAAAGCATCTGGAATAAACGCTCGTTCAACGGACTAAAAGAGTTTCATTTGTGTTGACAGCACCGGCTCCCGTTTCAGTGGCTCCACCAATCACGTAAATCTGGTTGCCAACCGCCCCCGCCGCAATTCCGTGACGGGGCGTTGGCATGTCTGGCACCGAAGCCCACTGGTCCAGCGCAGGATCGTAAACCCAGGCTTCAGCTATTACTGTTTGCTCGGGAACCCACTGCTCCCCCCCAAAGGCATACAGTTTGCCATCGAGAGCTGCAGCCGTGATTCCCCCTGCGGCTTGGGGAAGTGGGGCAAGTGTTTCCCACGCCGCTGCCTCCGGGTCGTACACTTCAAGGCTAGCTACGTTAACGTTGGCATATTCACCATCTTCTTGTTCTACAAACTGGCGTCCGCCAACGACATACATTTTGCCGTCAATAACCGCTGCTGCGTGGCTATTTCGAGCTGTTGGCATGTCAGGCGCAGGCGACCACGCTTCCGTGATGGGGTCGAAGACTAATAGGCTAGCAGTATCAAAGTGATCGTTAAAGTTTGCCGAATCGAGTGTTCTCTTGAAGCGTCCACCAGCTACATAGATTTTTCCATCAATGACGACAGCTGTGTGTTCACCACGCGGTTCTGGCAAAGGTGTACTTTCGCTCCATTCTTCAGTGCTGAAGTCGTAAACAAACATACCGCTTTGGGCTTCCCAGTTCGGAAATGCGCCGGTAAATCCGCCGATTCCATACAGTTCGTCTTCAACAATCGAGACGGCAACGTGGTGTCGTGCTTCCGGCAAAGGGCTTAGCTCGCTCCACACGTCTCTAGCAGCATCATACTCAAAAAAATTGTCTGAGATGGTCTGCGCCCCTTCTGACATGCCGCCAATGGTGTATATTTTATCGTCTTTTACATCTGCGTAAATTTCTTGTCTTTCTGCGGGCAGGGGGGCTACTTCCATCCACTGCGAGTTCACCTCGGAGGCCACTGCTGTTGTTGCTAAAAGTCCAGCCAGTGCGGTAATTGCGATATTTGTGATTTTGTTCTTCATGAGCTTACGTTGGTGTAAAAATAAGGTTTGTATCGCGGACTTTTTTGTATGCAAATTAGTTTTTCGAATTCTGACTCAGTCTCAACTTTGTGGCGTCTGCCCAATCGTCACCTTTTGCTTTCTTGCTTCGACTGACCTGAAGATCTTGTACCAGCCCCATCAACGCAGGAATAACAGTCGGCGTTAGGAAAGTAGATAAAGCCAGACCGCTCGTTAGAACAATTCCCAAGCCCTGATAAAGCTCTGCGCCTTTGCCTGGAAGAATCGCGAGTGGAAGCATTCCTAGCACACTTGTCCCTGCGGACATGAAGATGGGCCTTAGGCGATCGCTCACTGCCCGATACAAAGAAGCATCATATTCTATGCCCTCATCTTGAAGCTGAAGAGCGCGATCCATCAGCAAAATAGCGTTGTTAACTACTACCCCAGTCAAAATCACAAACCCTAGCCCAGTAATCATATCGAGTGGAACAACCACACCGGGGACAGCGTTTGTAATTGCCAGACAAAGCAGTGCGCCCGTCATCCCCATAGGCACTGTTGCCATGATTAACAAGGGGTAGATAAAAGAGCGGTATAGGGCAACCAGTAGCAGGTAGGTAACCACGATAGAAAGCAAGAAAACAGTGCCCAGTTGAAACAGAGTCTCGGTTAAAATATCTGCCGATCCTGCCAGCTCAACTCTGACGCCTGCGGGCAGGCTTGCACGCAATGGCTCAAGGATTTCTTGTTCCACTTGATCGACTAATGCGCCCAGAGGAGCCTCCCTAGAGACAGACGCGATCAAAGTAATCGATCGTTCTAAGCCAATGTGGTTGATTGCGTCTGCCCCCGTCGTTTCTAAGACTTGAGCGACATCGGCTAGCTGAACATCTTGGCCACCACCGCTATAGATCGCTAACTGCCGCAGCTGTTCGGGCGTCTCTACAAAGGTATCTCGCAGCTCGATAGAAATATCCAGCTCACGTTTTCCATCAACAAATTCTGAGGCCCGCAGACCCCCCAAAGCAGCCTGTACCACTTCACCCACTTCGCCTTCAGATAAGCCGACTTCTGCCAATCGTTCGCGGTTAGGTATGACCTGTAATTCTGGTGCGCCTGTGACAAAGTTAGACCGAACATTGCCAATTCCTGGGAGTTCACCAATTTGCCCTCTCAGCTGCTGCTGTAGTGCATCTATTTCTTCTAGATTTTCGCCAATGATCTGGACTTCAAACTCTTTGCCAGGATTTTCAAAAATCGAGGCGCGTATCGGTACGAGAAAGCGGTAGCCAGGAAAATCGTTGCTTCTAGACCGCAGAAGATTGACTAAACTATCTAGCTTGTTACCTGTCGTCTCTTCGGATTTGAGAAAGCCGCCGATGAAGCGACCGCTTGAACGATGAACAGAAATAGTATGCAAGATTTCTGGTTGAGCGCTGATCAAATCTCTCGGCGCTTGGGACAGTTCAATTCCTTCGGGGATACTTGTGCCTGGAAAGGGCTCGGCCAGCCAAATAATCAGGTTACGATTTCCCTCTGGCAAGTAATCAGCAGGCGGTAATAGTTGAAAGCTGATGAATAATAGGAGAATAGGGAATGCCAGGACGATTAGGCGACGCTTTAGTCTCCCTCTACCAATCGACCACTGCACTGTCTTTAGGATAAATTGCTCTAATCTACCTTGAAAGTGGCGAAATACAGCCGAAGTTCGAGCAACAGTCCGTTCTAGCCAATTACCGCCTCTATAGTCTCCTCCCGATAGCATTTGTTCGGCTTCCGAGCGATGGAGAAAAAGTCCTGCTAACATCGGAATTAGGGTTAAGGCTGCAAAGAGGGAAAATAGTACCGAAGCGGAAAGCGCAATACCAATATCAAAGAAGAGCTGTCCGGCTTCTCCGGTAACTAACACTATCGGCGCAAACACGGCCACAGTCGTCAAAGTAGACGCCAGCATTGCGCCGCCAACTTCTTGTGTTCCGTCAATGGCAGCCTTCATCGGCGTTTTGCCCTGCTGCATATGGGTAAAGACGTTTTCTAAGACAACAATGGCGTTGTCCACGACCATTCCGACCGCAAAAGCCAACCCCGCTAGGCTAATGACGTTAAGGGTGCGACCTAGCAAGAAGAATACGATAAAGACCGCGATCAAGGTGGTAGGAATGGCGATCGCAATTACGCCGACTGTTCGTAGCGAACCAAGGAACAACAGCAATACTAACGCTGCTAAAATCGCCCCAATAATCAGATTACTCTGGACAAAAGAAATTGACTCGTTGATATAGTCATTTTCGTCATAAACAATTTCAAAAGTAATCCCTTCTCCCTCACGATCAAATCTGGATTCTAATTCGACTAAGGCTTCTCTAATGCCTGCGGATATTTCGGGGACGTTTCCCCCTACCTGCCGGACAATGCCTGTTGCCACCGCAGGTTCATTATTTACGATCAGGGCGCGGTCTTGAATAGCTCGTCCCATACGAGCTTCGGCCACATCACCTAGATAGACCGTGCCCGATTCATCCCGACGCAGCACAAATCCCTCTAACTGTTCTACATCTTCAATTCGGCTGACAGTTCGTACACGATACTCTCTTCGCCCCAAGACCAATGGCCCCCCTCGAATATCGCGGTTGTTGTTACGCAAGGCCGCAGACACATCGCCAATGGTGAGATTGCGGTCAGCCAAGGCTTTAGGATCAACAATGACTTCAACTTCTCTGGCCCGACCTCCCGAGATGAAAAACTGTCCCACACCTTGCACTTGACGAAAGCGAGGGACAATCACCTCATCAACCAAGTCTCGATAGTGATAGTCATCCGCAGTAAAGCCTTCCTTTGGAACTAAGACGACCCACATCATGGCATCGCTGCTGCCGCTGATGATTTCTACGTCGGATTCAGCGGCTTCTATCGGCAACGCCTCAACCTGCTGTAGCTTGTTGAGCACATCGACCAGAGAGCGATCAATATCGTTGCCCCATTCAAATTCGACCGTGATGTTACTAACGCCAGAATTACTAGTGCTGGTAATCTCTTGTACGCCCTGTACCTCTTCGAGTCTTTCTTCTATCGGGCGGGTAACCAAATCTTCTACTTCTGCGGGAGAAGCGCCCAGATATGGCGTAGTGATGCTGATTTCGGGGCGATCGCCTCCCGGCTGCAATTCTAGCGGCAAGTGAAACAGTGCTATAGCGCCAAAGAGTGCTAACAGGCAAAACAACACGCCTGTGCCATGTCGCCATCGGACGGCGGTTTTGATTAAGCTCATGTTTTCAACCTGTTATTCACTAATGCCTGCTGTATTCTCTCAATCGCCTAATTAAAGAGTTTGGCTCAGCCGCCTAATTAACGACCTGCACCGCATCGTCGTCGGCTAAGCCATCTCCACCTGTGACGACGATACTTTGTCCTTCTCTGAGTTCAGAATTAGCAATGAGAACGTCTTGGCCTAAGTCTGCAAC
>JBCCOH010000057.1:0-32460 GCA_039111275.1 Cyanobacteria bacterium P01_D01_bin.1
GGAACGCTGCAATATTTTCTCTCAGCCCTCTCTCAACGGCAACAACGCATCCTTCAGTTGTTGAAAGCTGCGGATGATGTCTATCTCTCCCTCACCGGATAATTTATTCAACCCCATTCAGATTTGAGCGAACCATGAGTCTTAGCCTGTATAGACGTAAAGGAGACAATGCCTTCTATTTCTATTAGCGTTACATTTTCGCCAGCTTGACGGCAGGTCCAGCTTGATGGCAGGTCCAACACTTCTACCTTCTATCGATCTATCGCAGCATGACACTTTCAATGAGATCACCCCAAACTTGTAGCTATCCACTGGAGCGCTTCGAGCAGCCTGTAGACAAATGTCGCTATCTAAACTCGTTTATAGTGGACTACATCAGCCGCTATCAGCTATTCGATGATGTAGAGCGCTACACCAAAATCATTGGACTGTTCATGCGCTTTTGTACTCCACCCAATGTGTCCTTTAGGGGACTCGATGCGGTCTGCATGTTTACAACGCTTTCTTTTTTCATTGATGACCAATCCGACAAAGGCAACAACCGCTACCTAGAGCGCTACCAAGAGATTATTACTGGAAAAAGATCGCCAGTTACCCAATCCGAGAATGCATTAAGTGAGCTACTCGACTTTGCTCAGCAGCTATCCGAATCCTACCGAGCGAGTGCCGATTCGTTTCGACAGCATCTGCTAGGCTACATTACCGCCCAGCAATGGGAAAGAGAGTGTGTCAATCACTCGCAAGGTGGATTCAGTATTGAAGATTATCGCCAATATCGCCCTGACGCGATCGCCCTTTTTCCCTACCTCGCTCTGCTCAAACTGTCAGAAAATATAGACGAATCGCGCTTTTTCCCTCTACAAAAGTCGCAGCTGCTTTTCTTAGAACAGCTAGCTGCAAAAATTGCCTATCTCGATAACGACATTTGCTCTTGGGAATCTGAGCGCACAGACCCAACTGCTTTAAACCTGATCAAGATTATTAAGGAAAGCTCAGATCTTAGCTGGCGAGACAGCTTTGAAGAAGTCCTTAGACTTCGCAACGCAGCGGTGGAACTTTACAGTCACAATCGTGACTGTGCTCGTCAAGTAGAAAGTGTTCTCAAACCAGCCGCCCTTGAATCCACAACTCCCGTACTAAACCAATATCTCAGCCTGCTTGAATGTAGTGTGACTGGTAATCTAAAAGCTATGAGTTGCCTCAAACTTGGTCAGCTGCGCTACCAGCCGTCTGTGTCCAGCCTAGCCATGACCGCTGCTTTATAGTCATCTGATAGACCTGTAACAGGTATCATCGACTAGACTGACTCACAACTTTTTCTACACGTTGCTGACTTCACATACTTCTGACAGTCGCTTCGCCGTCTTTTACTTCCCCGACTAATACCTCGTTGGCTAATCCTACAAACAGACCGTTCTCTAACACACCAGGAATGTTGTTGATAGTTGATTCCATTTCGGCTGGATTGTCAATGCCAGCAAACCTGACGTCTAGCACCATGTTTCCCTGGTCTGTGATCACCGGGCCGTCCTTTTGAATGCCCATGCGCATCTCTACTTTGCCGCCTAACTTTTCTAGGGCACGGGTGACTGGGGCGACGGCCATCGGCAGCACTTCTACCGGTAGGGCAAATATTGTTCCAATTTTGTCGCTAAGCTTCGAGCTATCAACGACAACAACAAACCGCTCAGCTAGACCATCAACTACTTTTTCACGGGTGTGCGCTGCGCCGCCGCCTTTGATTAGGTTCATCTGTGGATCGACTTCGTCCGCACCATCGATTGCAATATCTATACGGTCAACTTCGTCTAGAGTAGTAAGGGGAATGCCGTGCTGCTTAGCTAGCACAGAGGCTTGGAAAGAGGTGGGAATGCCCTTGATGTCAGTGAGCTCCCCGGAGGCTACCCGTTCGCCGATAAACTGGATGGCATAGGCGGTGGTCGAACCGGTTCCTAGTCCTACAATGGTGCCAGATTTGACCTGAGCAGCGGCAGCACGACCGACTTCTTGCTTCATCAGCTTAACGGGATCCATGGGGGTCTTCTCCTAAAGGCATGTCGGTTTCTAGCATGAGTGATCGCGGCTGTAGAGTAAAGTTATGCAGTCGGTTCTGGCTGAACTGGTCTGACTTCATCAGCACACAGCAGTCGCTTGTAGTAACAAACTTCCGTGATCAACCTCGGTGAACAACGTATCTGGTACTGGCGAGGCTGGAGGATTCGCTACACCCATGTAGCTGGTCCTGTTCTACGCGCGGGTGATTCACCGCAAGAGGAGGCTGCGCCTTTTCTGCTGCTGCATGGTGCAGGCGCTAGCCTAGAGCAGTGGCGAGAGAATCTGTTGGAGCTAGCACGCGATCGCCCTGTCTATGCCCTTGATTTGGTAGGCTTTGGCGGCTCGGAAAAAATTGCTAACTCTGTCAATACCACGCTATGGATGGAGCAAGTCGCTGACTTTTGGAAAGTATTTTTGCGTAGGCCCATGATCTTGACCGGACATTCGCTAGGCGCGTTGGTCGCCTTGCAGACAGCGACTACTTACCCAGAACAGGTTGAGCGGCTAATTATGCTCACGCTGCCAGCGGCCAGACAGGAGCTTGGCGGCGCAGCTTCTAAGATTGGGGCAGTTGTAGAAAGCTGGTTTTCCTCTCCAGTTTTGATTAGACCGCTGTTTCGCCTGGTTCGCCAGCCCTGGCTGATCCGATCGGCTCTACGTGTGATCGCCCGCAATCCCGAGAAGGTTGATGATGGCCTAGTTGATGGATTCATTCGGCCTACGCGTGATCGCGGTGCTGCTCGGATGTTCTGCTATCTAGTCAAATCTCGCACGGCAGATGACTTTAGTCCGCTGACAAAAGATTTGGTCCAGCAGGTGCAGATGCCGACGCTGCTGCTGTGGGGAAAGTGTGATCGCGTCATTCCAATCGACTGGGGCCGCTACGTAGACACGCTCAGCGACCAGCTGACGTTCGTCGAGATCGAAGAGGCCGGACACTTTTTCTATGATGAGTTGGCGCTCGACTTTCACACCACGGTCGAGCGTTGGCTCTCCTGAGCACCATCGGTACTGGTTAGCTACCAGCAATCTGTTTGGTAAACTTATATGAATTAAATATTTTTCAGAGAATATATCTTCCGAGCCACTAGAGCTATGTCTGATGGGATAGGAATAAATACCTATTAATGGCTCATATTGAGACTATAAACAACACTGGTAAAAAACATGACTTTTAAAGCAACTCAGCTACCTTCTGGCCGCTGGGGTATTTTTAATGGCGATCGCTTATTAGCTACGGTAGGCAGTCAGCAGGCTCTTAACCTGATGAAGCTGCAGCTGTCAGAACTCGTTTTGGTAGAAAATCAGTCATTTGTTGGCAGTGAAGTGAAAGGGTAAAAAGCATTTACCTTTCTCACTCTACTGATTCCGCTCAAGGCTTCAGAACTTTCTTATGAGATTCAAGAAAAGCTCACGTGTGTATATCCACGTGAGCTTTTCTACCAGGTTTTTCCAGCGTTCGGGTTTTCAGCTGTTCAAATTCTTAGATATTCGACACTAGCTATGCGCGAGCAAGGTCGTATCTTCAAAGGCAACAAATGAGCTTTCAGAAAGTCCATTTACACCCTTCAGCGTGGCCAACTTTTCATGGCCAGCTGATATCACCGTAGAGTCGCCCCTTACAGCAATAGACAAGCTGCCAAACGTCAGACCATCAGCCAAACCGATGAAGTCTCTACCCACTTCAAAGTCCATGATGTCGTCGCGGCCTTCGCCAAGCGCCAGCACGAAAGTATCGCTGCCTTTGTTCCTAGCGCTATCGCCAAAGAGCGTATCTTTTCCTTTGCCACCTCTGATGATGTCATTGCCGCCATCGCCGTAGATGATGTCGTTAGCGAGGCCACCGTAGAGCATATCATCGCCGCCTTTACCACCAATTCGATCTCTGCCTGCACCCCCAAAGATGATGTCATTCCCCCCTGGTGAGTTGAACTGTGGCCCAGAGGAGTTGCCGTCGCCGCGCAGAATATCGTTGCCGCCAAATCCCTTGATTACATCATCTCCAGCTAGACCCGCCAAGGTATCTCTGCCGCTGCCGCCTAGAACAGCATCGTTGCCAATGTCGTCTTCTGCTGTCGCCGCCGCCCTTAGCGCCACATCGATCTGACCACGCAGTTCGCCGCTAGGATTGTTTTCTGTATGCACATTTATGTATAAGCCGTCGGCAACTAGAGCATCAACCTGCGCATCAGAAAGGTCAAAGGCACCGCTAAATTCGCCGCCCGCTTCATCTACCGTCAGGTTTCTGACGATCGGGCCGTTCATGCCTGCCTCGCCAATATGGATGTGAATAGCGCTTTCTGGGTTACCCACTGGGTCAACACCGCCAATTGGCAGCAGGGGACTAGTCAGATCGCTGAAGTTGCCAAGAACAACCAGCCGATTGTTGTTCAAAATGGCCGAAAAATTGCCGGTAGAGGCAGTATCTACGACATCGTTAGGCTGCTGAGACTCTTCTAGCGGTAGGATGTTTGGCTTGAGTTCGCTAGCGCCTAAGTCGGTGCTGTCAATATTGAGCTGAGCGCGTAGTTCACCACTAGGGTTATCTTGCGTGTGCACGTTCACGTACAGACCGTCTGCTAGCAGGCTATCCACCTGATCATCTTCTAGCGTAAAAATACCGCTAAACTCACCATCGGCTTCGTCCGCCGTTAGGTTTCTGATTATCGGGCCATTCGCTCCGGCAGGCGCAATGTGGATATGAATTGGGCTTTCGGGGTTACCGACTGGATCTTCGCCACCGATGGGCAACAGTGGACTAGTCAGCTCACTAACGTTGCCTAAGACGACTAGCTTGTTGCCATTCAAGCTGAGCGAAAGATCACCAGTAGAGGCAGTATCTACAACATCATTAGGCTGCTGAGACTCTTCTAGCGGCAGTCCAGTCGCCAGCACTTCGCCGCCCGTTAGGTTACTGCTTTCGACGGTAATCTGACCGCGTAGCTCGCCGCTGGGGTTGCCCTGTGTGTGCAAGTTCACATACAGACCGTCTGCAATCAGGCTGGCAACCTGATCGTCTGAAAGCTTGAAAGTACCTGTGAACTTACCTGCCCTTTCTTTGCCTAGCTTTTCATTAACCGTTAGGTTTCTGACAATAGGCCCGTTAGCGCCTAGTTCGCCAATATGGATATGAACAGCGCTTTCAGGATTGCCGACCGGATCTGCGCCGCCAATCGGTAGCAGCGGGCTAGTTAGCTGAGCGTAGCTACCGTCAACGCTCAAAACGTTGCCGTCTAGTCTGGCAGAAAAGCTACCGTTAGAGTCAGTCTCAACGACAGGGGCCGTCTGTTGAGATTCTTCGAGCGGAAGCGCTGCGGTTTTGAGCAAGGAGGGCACTCGCTCTGTGTTGTTCGCGTAAGGCATGTTTAAATATTTTTGTGAGAATCTTCTGGCATAGAGTTGTCTGGCGTAGATGCACTCCGAGCTGTTGACACGAGGTCAACTAACAGAGCAAAAAAAAGCTGTGTTTTGCCCCGTTTCTATAGTTAGTACGCGCGTTTGTGCAAATTAGATGCATCCAAATCTCTGTCTAAATGCGTATTCTTTTTGTAGGTACGTTCTGTTGTTGTGATTTGGATGCTGTAGTTTAGTTGCTGTAGTTTATAGGTGTAGTAGGATGACCTCACTCACGCCGTTCTACTTTTCTTAGTCCTACTTTCCTGAGTCAATGGACCCTGCGCCTTCTAATCGGCCTAAATACAATGCTCAAGACAATGCTCAAGCTGACGCATCCCAAACGGATATAGAGCTATGGCAAGCTCTGTGCGCTGGCGAGACTGCTGCTTTGGGCCAACTCTACGACCGCCATGCCGGTTTGGTATATGGCATCAGTCTGAATATGCTGGGCAATGCTCAAGAAGCGGAAGATTTGACTCAAGATATCTTTATTAAACTGGTTGAAAACAAGAAATATGATCCTGCGCGAGGAACGCTAAGAACTTTTTTGATGATGTTGACGCGTTCTCGGGCGATGGATCGGCTGCGATCGCGTCAGTCGGCTCGTCGCTCCCGGCGCAGGCTCCAAATCAATCATGCCGCTGCTTCTGCCGAAGATACTGATTCTGCGGCTCAAAGCGCGATCGCCAATGAGCAGTCCGAAACAGTCAAAGCAGCGCTTTCTCAGCTCTCTGCCGAACAGCAACAAGCCTTGTGCATGGCCTACTATGAGGGGCTAACCCAATCTGACATTGCCTCGCGCCTCGATACTCCCCTGGGTACGATTAAGGCTAGAACGCGGCGCGGTTTGCTCAAGCTTCGGCAGATTTTGACCATTCAAACCGTTCAAACAGAGCCCACGCAGCAAAGGACCACGCCAAGAGAGAGTATGCGAAAGAGCGATGCGCAGGGAGGAAGGATAGAGTCATGAACACCTCAGCACCCAATGACGCGCAAAATAACGCGCGGGACAACGAGCAGGAATTTGAACAACTTTTGCTGGCAGGCTATGTTTTAGGCAATCTCGATGCAGAAGAAAGCCGTGCATTAGAACAGCTGCTATCTAGCGATCCGGCGCTTCGTCAAGAGCTTGCAGCGCTACAGATGTCTTTGGATACGGTTTATGGGCAAGAGGTAACGCCGCCGCCTGCTCTGAAAGCCTCGGTTCTAGCAGCGGCAGAGCAGGCAGTGCCATCACCTATTGAATCGTCTGCAAACTCGTACAGCGTCAGTTCACGCAGCGCAACAGAGAGCTTACAGAGACTTTTGCTGATAGCCACTGGTGTGCTAACTGCGCTGAGTCTCTACTTAGGAGTGCAAAACAATACTCTACGGCAGGCACTTCGCGAGACGAAGCTTGAACAGGCCGCTATCGAGTCAGAAAACGGGCTAGATAGCGCCACTGAGCTAGTAACCTATTCTCTAGATCCAACAGAAAACGCAACAGAAAATGAACAAACTAGCAGCGTTGAACTTTCAACAGATCGAGATCGACTAGAGGCGGTATTGGCTGTTAGAGGACTGCCCACGCTGCCAGAAGACCAGGTCTATGCGTTGTGGACGGTGGTCCCAGCAGACGCGCCTATCACTAAAGATGCTCAAAACGCTATTCTGACGGCTGTTTTTACAGTGGACCAGGCAGGCAATCGAAGTCAAGAGATTGTTTTGCCCGCTGCGTTTCGCAATCGCACTCAGATTGCCGCGATCGCTATCACCATCGAAGATGCCGAAGCCCCCGAAGCGCATGAATCTAGTCCAATTTTGATTCATCGTCTGTGATCGTCTTCAGCTGTGATCGTCTTCAGCTGTGATCGTCTTCAGCTAGGTGTGAAAGTATCGAACTGTCGCCGCCGCTGCTTCCATCGGCGAATAGATTGCGCCTGACGACTGGCCTGAGACTGACCGCGTGTGCCCACGTAGGTTTCTTCTACGCCTTCACAGGTACGATTCAGGTCGCAAGCTTTAGCTGATTTGGACTGAAGATCGCCCATCGGTTCACTAGTCAAGCAGTACTTGAGGTCGTGGTCTGACTTGATGCGGTTCATAGTATTCTCTAGTTCGTTGATAGATTGGAAACGGTGTTTGAGATCAGGGGCTAGCAGCTTTTCTAGAACGTGATGGAAAGCGGCACTGACCTGAACGGTGTCTTGCCAGCGTAGGTCTTGACCTTTAGGAAAAACTGCTAAATCAATGGGGGAAAGACCAGTTAGAAGATACAAGCAGGTAACGCCAAGCGCGTACAGGTCGCTAGCTGGGGTCGGTCTGCCCGCTAGCTGCTCAGGCGGTGCATAGCCAACAGTTGCCGCGCAGCCGTAATCAGAAACTGCATGGTCATATTTGCTGTAGCGGCGCACTGCGCCAAAGTCAACAAGTACTATCTTTTGATCGCTGCTGCGGCGTATTAGGTTAGTCGGTTTGATGTCTAGGTGCAGCAGGTTGCGAGCGTGGATATACCGTATGACCGGGACCATCTCTCGTAAAAAGGCTCTCACTTGGGCTTCGCTTTGAGCCCCAGTTCTGTTGAACTCTTGCTTTAGGGTCTCACCAGAGATGTATTCTTGCACCAGGTAGAACAGATCGTTCTGGCTAAAATGGTCAAGCAGACAGGGTAGCTGGTGATGGCGACCGAGCCTAGCCATGATGCGAGCTTCTTTGCGGAAGCGTCTTTGGTTTTTCGCTTTAGCTCTGGCTTTGGCTAGCTCTGGGTTGGCAATTAACAGGATTTTTTCAGTATCAGTTTTACGGGCGTTGGCTTTGTAGCGGATTTGTTTGACCACACAGAGCCCACCTCTCAGAACGGTGTGATCCTGAGCGAGATAGACAGAGGCGAACCCACCGCTGCCAACCTTGCGAATAATCTCGAATCGATCTCTAAACAAGGTTTTGACTGGCTGTGTCTGGGCAATCATAGATCTCAGTAAAGCTGCGTATCAAACTGTGGCTTTGATGTGATGATGACCGCGTTATTACTGATTAGCCTACCGTGCTACTAAAAACTTCATACAGCCGCAGCCGTTGGTAATGAAAAGCTGAAGGTGCTTCCTTCCCCAAGCTGACTAATGGCAGTAATAGTGCCGCCTTGAAGCTCGACTAAACGGCGACAGATAGCCAGCCCTACCCCCGAGCCGCCCGAGGTGCGATCGCGCGATCTGTCCGCCCGCCAAAACCGCTCAAACACATGCGGCAAGTCAGCTTCAGCGATACCTTCACCGGTATCAGCAACCGCTATCCAAACTCGCTGTGAACCATTGACAGACTGCGTATAAATTCGTACCGATATTATCCCGGCATCAGTATGACGAAAGGCGTTACTCAACAAATTCACTAGGATCTGTTCTATCCGCGCCGGGTCCCCCCAGACCGCTGGCAAATTGTTTGGCAGATCGGTTGTCAGCTTTAGCCGCTCTGAGTTGATGATTTGGTTAGCAAAGCGATCGCACACTTGGCGAACCAACGGACCAATTTCCAGCGTTCGCGCCTCAATGGGTAGATATCCAGACTCTAGCTTTGAAAGTTCTTGCAGATCGTTTACTAGTCGCTGTAGCCGTTCTGTTTCATTGGCTAGCCGCTGATAGGTTGCTGGCGTCGGTGCGATCGCGCCATCAGCTAACCCTTCTAGATACCCCTTCACAATCGTCAGTGGCGTTCGCAGCTCATGCGTCAAATCCCCCACTAGCTCCCGCCGCCGCTGCTCCACCCCTTCTAAATCATTCGCCATTCGATTAAAGCTATGACCCAGTCGGTCAAACTCAGGAATCTCTAGCGGTGGCACCCGCGAAGAAAACTCCCCGGCTGCAAACTGCTGCGTAATCTTCTCCATCCGCAGCAAAGGTCGCGTAATTCGCCGCGACAGCCACCAGCTGACGCCCCCAGCCGTTCCCCCGCCTAGTACCACCGACCAAAACAATCCCTGTAGCCAAGCCTCCTCAAACCCCTGTAAGATCTGCCCCTTTACCTGCTGCTGAATCCTCACCCCCCGCAGCTCCATCCGCTCCAATGTCACCACAAAATAGCGCGGTGTATAGAGCCGACTCACCATCGCCAGCGATGCGATCGCCACCGCCAGCACCACCAGCTGCGACATCAGCAGCCGGTCACGCAGCCCAACCCGCCGCCGCCCCTGTTTCCCCGCTTCATCCTTCATCGCGCCTACTTCATCCTTCATCTTCAAACCGATACCCCACCCCCACCACCGTCTTTACAAACGCAGGCGCAGCCGGATCAGGCTCAATCTTCTTCCGTAGCCGAGCCACATGCGTATCTACCACCCGCTCGTCTCCAAAGAAGTCCTCACCCCACAGTTTTTCGATTAGCTGAGCCCGATTCCACACCCGGCCCGGGTAGCTCATAAATGTGGCTAATAAATCGAACTCCAGTGGGGTTAGCTCCAGCGGTACTCGCGTTACTTCCCCAACATCTTGGGCACCCTGTCGCTCGGAATTGCGCTTGATCTGGCTTGCCGTTCGCTGGTCGACATCTACCGTAAAGTGCTTAGTCTGATAGGTTGCAGCTGCCTGTTGACCACCTCGCAAGCTACGCCGCAGCACCGCCCGCACCCTAGCCACCAGCTCTCTGGGGCTAAAGGGCTTCACCATATAGTCGTCTGCACCCGTTGACAGACCAATAATCCGATCTATCTCCTCCCCTTTGGCGGTCAACATCATAATGTAGGGATCTTTGATTTCATTTTGCTGACGGATCCTGGCACACACCTCTAGTCCATCCAAACTCGGAATCATAAGGTCTAGAATAATGAGATCCGGCTCAATCGCTTTAAAGCGGTCGAGCGCGGTGTTACCATCCCGGCAAACGTGGCACTCGAACCCTTCTCTAGAGAGATACAGCTGTATGAGTTCAGCGATATCGGGTTCATCTTCCACAATCAATATATTCATAACAAGGCGTTCATAATTGACTGACCAATCAACTGACTTTCTCCTATTTCCACAAAACTCTGCTCTAATGCGTCAACAATGCATTAACTTTAGCTGTTACTATCTCACCAACTCACTATTCCTGGACTGTCTCTAGAATTTTTAGCGTTCTAATGTGAATGCGCTCGTTTATGTCTGCACCTACTTTCGAGACCCTATCGGCAGAAATCACTCAAGCCCTTGCCAAGCGGCGTGATATCCCGCCTAGAGCAACGGCTCGCTGCACGCTGGGCCGCGACAAGGTGATGGTGCTAGTCGAGTATCCTTTTCAAAAAGAAAATGATAGTAGAAAGCTGGCCACGCAGACTTTGGACTGGTTAGAGAAGCGCCTGCGTCAGCAGTTTGACATCACTGGACTTCCGGCTGAGCTGGCTGATTTGTCAGAAGCCACAGAAGAAGTGGCTGTACAGCTTTACTTGAAGCACATAAGCGCATCTAAGCCGTTCACGATGCGATCGTTTACCTGGAGAGTCGAAGATGGGTTTGCCGATCTATTCGGACAGCCAAATTTCGGCAGTCTAGACACTGACCAGTCGGACTCAGTGCACTTATCTAGGCGTCATCTAGAAAAGGAACATTCTCTAGAGAAAGAGATGGCGCTAATGTCCGAGATGGAAGCGCTAGCTACGCCTGTGTCTATCGGCTTTTCGGCTGATAGTGCTACCGACTTATACGCCGATCTCTCCGAGGGTATTTCGCAACCCGCACATCGGTCTAGCGATGACTTGATGGAGTTTCTAGTACCAGACGAAGCGCCTGTGACCGCTTCATCTGATCTGTCATCTGATCTGGATTTGCCAACAGTTGACTTGCCAGTCGTCAGCAATCCAGTTGACGATAGAGCGTCAGATTTCTTCGATGTAACCACAGAGCAGCAACCTTCGAAGGCAGCGACAGAGCTGTTTGACCTAACCCCTTCGCTTGAGTCAGACGATATCGTCACAGACGAAGAACTAGCTGATGAAGAGCTCAGTAGCGATGCGCTAGATGCACTATTCGAGTTAGATGAACCGCCTGCGGCAGATGAGTTACTCAAGGAGAACGCGCCTGTAGACAGCGAGTTTGTTACAGACAGTGAGTTTGTTGCAGAGCGCCAGACTTCTCATCTAGGCTCTGATTCCCTAAGGATCGAAGCTTTAGAAGCCGAGGATTTAGAGACCGAAGACTTAGAGACCGAAAGTTTAGAAGCCGAAGACTTAAAGACCGAAGACTTAGAGACCGAAAGTTTAGAAGCCGAAGACTTAGCGGACGAAGCCCTAACGGACGAAAATCTAGGAAATGAAGATTTAGAAGCTGAGGAAGCTTCAACCGGAGCAGCATCTGGAGCTACAGCTCTTGAAGCAGCAACACCTGAAGCGCGATCGCCTAAAGACTCAACATCAAACGACCTATCGTTCGAAGACCCACTGCCTACGGGCCTAACCCCCGAAGATCTGACTCTAGAAGGTTTGACCCCTCCAGAACTGTCACTCGAAGGCGCCACTTCTGAAGGTTTGGTACTCGAAGAATTGGCATTTGAGGAGCCAGTGCCAGAAGAGTCAGTGCCAGAAGAGTCAGCGCCAGAAGAGTCAATACCTACAGAGCCAATATCTACAGAGCCAGCGCCTGAAGATTTTGAACTCGAAGCTCTAACAGATGAACCCGCGACAGGCGAAGTTTCAACGTCCGAATCAGCGTCCGAATATATGGCGTCTGAAAACCTGGATTTGGAAGAACCAGTACCTGAGGCGGCAGCAGCTAGAGAGTTTGCATTAGAAGACTTGGTCCCCGAAGAGCTAGCTTCAGAAGAGCTGACTTTCAAGGAAGCGCCCATAAAGGAATCACCCCTAGACGATTCTTTGATTGAAGAGGACATCGGTCAATCAGATGCGAATTCTTTAGAAGAGGAGTCTACTTTCTTTGAATATGACGGACCAAGTGGATTGCCTAATGTCTATGCGGTGATTGCTAATTCGCCGGAAGCCTATACCGATGCGGACGATGCATATGCGGACGATGCCACCGAGGCGGATGCGGATGAAGCCTACGAGGATGGGACCGATGAGAACTATGAAACCTATGCCGATGCAGACGAAGCCTACGGCAATGAGGATGATATAGAAGATGGTTTGGCCTATGACCTAGAGAGCGATCGCACCCACTTAGACACGCAGCTAGAAGAAGATATCGCGCCTATCGATGAACACGAAGTTCAGCAGCAGCGTGAGCAGTGGGCTCAGCAGGCAAAGCGAAGTCCTTGGGCGTTTGTGGGCCTTTTCGGCTTCTTGGTCGCTGGCGTGTTGGGCTTTGTGCTGACGAGACCCTGTACTTTTGGTCGGTGCGATCGCCTAGAAGCAGCCAGACTCGAAAGTGAGGCAGCCCTAGATCAGCTGCGAACAGACGACTCTACTGACAGTATCGAAGCCGCCCAGCAAAAGCTCAGACGCTCCATCAGACGACTAGAGCCGATTCCTGTCTGGTCTAGCTACCGCGACGAAGCTAGAGCGGCCATTCCTGCCTATGAACGTCAGCTCAACGCACTAGATTTAGTCAGCGAGGCCCAAAGCAAAGCATACAATGCTGCCGTTCAGTCCCAAGATCCACCCCATTCAGTTTCTACCTGGAAAGAAATTGCAGCTCAGTGGCGTGAGGCGACAGCGGCACTCTCCGCTGTTCCGGACGACAGTCCGGTATATGATTTAGCTCAGACTAAGCTAGCAGAGTACCGCGCCAATCTATCTACTATTCTAGTTAGAGTTGAAACGGAATCGAGGGCGGAAGTGAGTCTGCGTCAGGCTCAGCAGTCTGCTAGTCAGGCGACGCGACAAGCAGAGGTCGCTTCGTCTGTAGAAGCTTGGGAAGCAGCAGCAGCAGGTTGGGAAACTGCAGTCGAGAACCTGCGACAGATTCCTCAAACGACGCAAGCCTACGCCGAAGCGCAGCAGATGCTGCCTGAATATGAGCAGCAGTTGCGCTCCGCCCGCGATCGCGCTGAAAAAGAACGCAGCGCCGACAATCGCCTCTCAGAAGCCAAACAGAAAGCGACCGAAGCTCAACGCGCCGAATCCGAATCGCTCTGGACACTAGCGCTAGACAGTTGGAATACAGCGCTAGTCGATTTAGAAAGCGTAGCCGAAGACACTTCAGCTTATTCAGAAGCAAAAGCGCTACTGCCCCAATACACCGAATCATGGAACGAAGCGGGCAAGAATCAAGAAGTTTCCCTTCGTTTTCAGACCATTGAACCCAGCTTTTTCCTAGTCTGCGGAGTCAGCCGCGTTCAGATATGCACCTACGCTGTCAAAGCGGGCGGCGTTCGCATCGATCTGTTCGAAGGCTACGACCAGGTCATTGACCAATCAATTACGCCTCCTGACCAAAGAGTAGAAACGGTCGCCAGCGAGCAGCTTTTAGCGCAGGGCAATCAGCTGCTTCAGCAGATTACTCTGCTCAGCAAACAGGCTCAGATTCCCGTTGTTTTGCACGATTCGAGCGGAGAATTTTTGGCTAGATATCGGCCCGAGCTTGATGGCTTCGTACGCCAGTAAAGGCGAGGCATCTGCTACCATACCCTACGTTAGTTGGGCTGGCAGCAGATGCCAAATACCGACGTAAACCCATGTAAAAAGGTCGAGCCGCCCACCGGACCGATCTCGCCGTTACAAAAAAAGCCGCTAACTGGCAGCGGTCCTAAATACTTTTCAAACAAATCGGAATCAAAATTTGGCTCATCATAAAGCCCCTCACCTCGACCGGTACAGGAGAACAGCAAGGTTCCCACTGGAGAACATCCTTTTTCTGAGCCCGCTAGCTGATTTTCTAGACGTTCTACTCTGTAGCGGCGCAGCATCGCCTCTAGATCTTCTTCAGAGGTTTGGGCATCTCGCATGTGGAACTGTACACGCATACCCGGACGGATTTTGTCTGCCACTGCGATCGCCCCGTTCTGGGGGTTGACTCCTACCAAATTTCGAATCAAAAAATCCCGCCGGGTTAAATTAGCCTTGAATCCACTCTGCGCCACCCCAATGAACAGAGAATTTTGCATCAGTACTCGCTCTTCTTCGCTCATGGTCTGGAAAAGCGCCTGCAAAATTTCTAGCGGCGTTTGAGACGGCTGCGCCGCGCTCGATTCGCTCAGATCGGCTCGCTCTAGTTTGACCATGACGTTGCGATCGCCCTCGCTGACCCGGTAGAGCTCACCAATTGGCCGACAGCCCTGCGCCACAATAGCCTCTAGCACGATCTCTCCTGAGAGTGCAACGCCCACAATTCCCTCCCGATATAGCTGCTGATTGCAAAACAATCCACTGTACTTGCTAAAGCTTTCGATGCCTGCTAGTCCACCGACTTTGGTCGCCTCTGGATAGGCAAAGTCCAGCCCTTGAAGCAGCTCGTTGGTCCCAGCTGAAAACGGGTCTGCCATGATCACAAATCCCGGTTGTTCAGCTGGATCGACCCCAATACGGTCGATCCATGACTGCGGAGGACTGTCTAAATCTGGCAGGTCTGCTTCTGTGAGATGAAAGCTATTAATATTGACGCCTGGCAAATGCGCCACCATCAGGCTCAGTGCCGGACCCGCTTCGATTTCAGCAGGGAAGTCGTCGTCCATTCCGATAACGCCGCTACCGCTACAGCCCACAACATGGGCCACTGGCATATATGTCTGTAATAGCGGTAGTAGGCGCTCGTACTCGCTAGCAAACGCCACTGACACAAAAACAAACGCTAGATTGGGCTGCTCCCCTAAGCGATCACGCACCTGTTCTGCGGCTTCTTTCACAGCCATCTCCAAAGAGGCATCGGTTGAAATTGCGCTGGCCCACTTCATATTTGCCAATTCCTTAAGATTATCCTACGGGTAGAGCTTTTTGCCAAAAACTGCTGACATACTATGGTTACTCACCCCGCAAGAGCGCCTCGTGATACCTGGCCTACCAGGATTTGTGAGTACGACTCTACTATTATCTCATAGGGGTGAATATCTCACAGGGATGAAGCGAGCGCCTGCCAAACTGCCAAACACGATATGGCACTCTGGTGCGGGCCAAAGCTAGAATAGAGTTCGAACTAACTAAGGTCCGAGCTAACAGAGTTCGAGCCAAAGACCGAACTAACCCTCGTCAAAACTCTACTAAATACGGTTTGCCATGAGCGATATCCAAGAAAAAATCAAAACTGAAATTGAATCAGCCCGCGAAGCTTGTTCTGTAGAAAACAATGACTCAGAGGCTTGTGCTGCTGCCTGGGATGCCGTTGAAGAACTTCAGGCCGAAGCTTCTCACCAGCGTGCCAAGGTGCCTGAGAAGTCTTCCTTCGACAAGTACTGCGATGACAACCCCGAGGCGGATGAGTGCCGCGTCTACGACAACTAGCCCTCGGATAGCACTTAGCTGCCGTCTGTATGTTCGGGGCAGACAGCCTCAGGGCAAACAGCTTTGAAGCAGACAGTTTTGAGGCAGACGGCTTTGAAACAGACGGCTTTGAAACAGAGCATATTAGCAAAGGGAGAAAGCACTCAGATCGTATGGATTGGGGCTGCTTTCTCCCTTTGCTATTCGTATGTCTTCGACTGCGTATGCCTCTTCTGTACTTTTTGTGTCTTTCATCTTCTGTACCTCTACGGTTTCGTTCACTGGTAATGCAAATAGAGCATCTACTCAGCAGTGTGTAGCATCCGGCATCTAGAGCCATACGTGCTAAATTGACTACTGCCTATTTATCCCCCTGGTTGCCGCGTGCTTATAAACCCTGCCTCAGTGCGTCCTCTGGTTTGGACCGATTATCGATTAGCGCTACTAGTGACCGTCTTTGTCCCACTAACCGTACTTATCTGGTCGTGGATAAAGAAGTCGGAGCCCATTAGTTCGCTGATGATAATTTATTGGCGGGTCGCGAGCCTACTGATGATTACGGTCTATCTGATGATTGGTGGTTTGGGGCTCAGCTTTATCACTGCGCTCATTGCTAAGATTCTCATTCCGCTAAGCGTATGGTTCTGGGCCGATCTCAATGAAGAGATTAGGGAGCAGCCGAGGCGATCGCTAATCTTGGGGTTCAATGCCTGGCGCTGGGCCATTTCTGCCTATTGCGCAGTTAGTGGGCTCTTGCAGCTACTGTTTATTCCCTGTGCATTTTCTAACGCTCAATTCAACGGCGCTGCTTGCCAAGCTTGGCTAGAGCCCTCTTTATTTTTCAAAGACTACGTTCACAGCGGTTTGACTAGGGGGTTCCTAGGGTTTTGGGGAATTTTGGGCTTGGTGGCTTATGCCGCATATCTTGCTTATTTTGTATTCGTTAAGCTCGGTCGACAAGGCCGTTCGGCTCTGAACCAGTGAGTTCTGGCAGCCGAGTTTTGGCAGATGAGTTTTGGCAGCTAAGTTTTGGCAGCTAAGTTTTGATAGTGCTGAGTTTGGCGCCATTAGGGGCGCTATTGAGTTTAGCCAGTAGAGCCAGTTATGAGTCAAGCAACGCTAGCTAGTCGACTAGAAAACTATACTCTTCAGCACCCCCAAGAGGTGTTGATAGTCCATGCCCAAATCGAGCAGCAGGCAGACGAGATTGTGGTTTTTAGAGGGTTTTCGAGTTCGCTGATGCGTCCTACGGATTTTGACCCAGAAGTCCCTGTGCTGTCTGAGAACGCCAAGATCATCCATATAGATAGATTAAAAGGTCCCTACCAGCCGCAATCACCTCAATACATAGAGAAAGAGATACCTTTAGAAGAATTCGTAAGTAGGCTGCTCTGATGTGTAGTCGCTGACACACAATGAGTCGGTGACCTGGCACAATGAGGGAAGTCTTTTCTGTAACTTTTTGCACTTAGCTTAAACCATCATTAAAAGTGTTATTCCTTGTTCTATGAAGCGCTAAGTGCACAGCAAGCCACTAATGCATCAGCGGCTTGCTATACCTCTCGGTCATACCTGTTGATAGACGTCCAACCTATGTACAAGACTCAAGACCTCCACGTGGTCGAAAATCGCCCCTTGCTTGCTCCTAACCAACTGCTCAAGAAGCTTCCTTTGACCGAGACAGCTGCTGCCTTGGTTACTCAGACGCGCGATCGCATCCGCAACATCATGCACAACGAGGACCATCGCCTGCTGGTGATTGTCGGACCTTGCTCGGTGCATGATGTGGACGCTGCCTATGACTATGCACAAAAGCTAATTAGGCTAAGGGAAAAGTTTTCGGACCAGCTTGAAGTTGTGATGCGAGTCTACTTTGAAAAGCCGCGCACTAGCATTGGCTGGAAAGGTCTAATCAACGATCCCCACCTAGACGGCAGCTACGACATCAATGAGGGGCTGCGCCTCGCTCGCAAGCTGTTGCTAGATTTAGCTGAATTGGGCTTACCTGCGGCCACAGAGCTACTAGATCCAATCACGCCGCAGTACATTGCCGATGTGATTGCTTGGACAGCCATCGGTGCGCGTACGACAGAAAGCCAAACCCACAGGGAGATGGCTTCGGGTTTGTCTATGCCAATTGGCTTCAAAAACAATACCAACGGCAGCTTACAGGCCGCTTCTAACGCCATGCTAGCCGCTAGCCAGCCTCACCATTTTCTAGGGATAAACGGCGACGGCCACGCTAGTATCGTTTCAACTACAGGTAACGCTGACGGCCATCTGGTGCTGCGCGGTGGTAAACAAGGACCAAACTACGAAAGCACTCACGTAGAGAGCGCTGCTCAGACCCTGGCCGAGCAGAACCTCAATCCCCGACTGATGGTGGACTGTAGCCATGCCAACGCCAACAAAGATCACAACCGTCAAGTCACTGTGTTAGATGACCTAGCCCAGCAAGTAGAGCGCGGATCGCAGCACCTAATGGGGGTGATGATCGAGAGCCACCTAGTGGCAGGGAATCAGCCCATTCCTGACGATCTAAAGGCATTGACATATGGTCAGAGCATTACAGACGCCTGTGTCAATGTAGAGACCACGGCTACTATGCTAGCGAAACTGGCGGCAGCCGTAAGACAGTCAAACGCAGCTGTAGTGGGGGCGTAGCGTCGTATCTTAAACATAGCTCGACTCTTAAGTCATCTTTAAAGTTTTTGTTTTAAGTTCAATTGAACTATAGTTGATATGTACTATTAAGATAGTGGCATTAACAGCTATTCATATAAAACAAAGGCATCACTCATGACTATTCAACTCATCGATCATGCTTTAAACGTTATTCTCAGTGGTCTGATCTACGGATCCGAAGCCTGGATCGTTTCCGCCTTTGGCCTGTATGTCGCTACCCATGAGCGCCCTTCAATAAAGCTTGATGCAGCTGTGACTAAAGAGCCTGTTGTGATTGCAGATGAAGTGCGCACAGTCAAAAAAGCCTCTGCCGTAAAAGCAAACCGGAAGGCTAACTTGCCGATCCCTGCTACAGCCTGCTCAGTAGAAGCTGTAAAAATCACTTGCGAACCCGTCAACTGGAAGAAGTGGAAGGTAGGCGATCTACGTAAGGCCAACATCGCCAAGACCTGTGGGGTTCGTATCCGACCCATTGGCTCTCGTCGAAACTTGTCCAAGGCTGACTTGATCGCACAATATGAGCAGCAGCTGAAGCGCTTCACAAAAGCTCCAGTCGAGCAAAAGGCTACTAGAAAAGTCAGGATCACTGCCTAGCAAGCTGCGAGACCGTCATATCGTTCATTAGAATATTGTCTATCGAAAAAACGGCGACGATGAAGCTATCGAAACGGTGGAACTGAAACGGTGGAACTAATGATGGTCACTTGGCAGTGGAAAACGTTCTCAGAATTAAGTACGCGATCGCTCTACCAAGTGCTACAGCTTAGACAGAAGGTATTCGTCATAGAGCAGCAGTGCCTGTATTTAGATATTGATGGTCTAGATAGCGTTTCTTATCACTTATTAGGCTTAGACAAGGACGAGAAACTGATTGCTTATCTGCGGGTGGTTGAGCCTACAAGAAAGTATGCTGAACCTTCTATTGGACGAGTTGTGACCTGCGCTAGCTGTCGTGGGAGAGGACTGGGAAAACAGCTATTACAACAAGGGCTGATAGAGACAAGAGCGCAGTTTCCCAATCAGAATGTTCGGCTATCTGCGCAGCAATACTTAAGTGATTTCTATCACAAGTTTGGGTTCCAAACTGTGAGTAAGCCATACCTAGAAGATGGCATTCCTCATATCGAGATGCTGCGAAAACATAACTGACCAATTGCTATGCAAATGATCGGCCTAGTAGTTGAATCTAGGTGCTTTTGTAACGATTAGGTACTCATCAATTCGCACTTAAAAGAGTAGCGCTATCATCTCTAAAATGAAATAAGTTGTATCTTCGGCCTTTAGAGTAGACACTTTTGCCGTGGATGCTTACTGACTTTGCTCTCCTATGACTTTCCCGATTCAGCTGCCTGCCTGGCAGGTTTTGATCATCGAAGACGATCCTCTAGTGCAGTTAGGGATCGAGCAAGCGCTAGCAGATCTGACTCAGATGAAGGTGGTAGAGACCGTAGACGATGGCTATTTGGCGATAGAGGCCGCTCTGCGATACAGGCCAGAGCTAATCTTGATGGATATCGGGCTACCGGGAATTGACGGAATTGAAGCAACTCGTCGAATTAAAGAAAAGCTGTTAGAAACAAAGGTTGTAATGCTGACATCTCATAGCAGTGAAAATGAGGTGCTAGCCGCATTTTCTAGCGGTGCAGATGCCTACTGCATTAAAGGTGGCAGAATTGACGGACTGCTAAGTGCGATCGCTGCTGTCAGCCAAAACGGCGTCTATCTAGACGCTAAAGTTGCTCATATTGCCCTACAAAGCTTCAAGCAAAGCGCCATTCTCGATGTAGAGCGTCGCTCAATCGATAGGACTGTCTCTCAGGATCTATCTAAACGCGAACAGGAGGTTTTAGAGCTGCTGGTTGAGGGTCTGAGCAATCCAGAAATTGCTAAGAAGCTATTTATTAGTACGAATACGGTCAAAGCTCATATGCGCGGGCTAATGAACAAGCTAGCCGCCAATGATCGCGTACAAGTCGCTGTAAAAGCGCTAAGAGCAGGACTAGCATGAATGACGAGCTAGTCCGTTTTGCTGAGGAGCCGTCTGTAGAGCCTGCGTCTGAGCCTCAGCGAACGTGGAAGATTATGCTGGTAGACGATGAGCCCTCTATTCATCAGGCGACGAAGGTAGCGCTGAAGTTTTTTACGTTCAAGGGGCGATCGCTTAGCTTTGTTTCTGCGTACTCCGCGTCAGAAGCCAAAAGGCTGATAGCTAAGCATCCAGATACGGTGCTAGTCCTATTGGATGTGATTATGGATACCCCAGACGCAGGACTCCAGGTCGCCAAATATATTCGAGAAGAGCTGCACAATACTGCTGTGCGCATCGTCCTTAGAACTGGGCAACCCGGCCAAATTCCAGAAGAGTCTGTCGTCATTAACTACGATATTAATGACTACAAGACGAAGCTAGAACTCACCCAAGAAAAGCTATTTACTACAGTTGTCTCTAGCATCCGCGCCTACTGCGATCTAGTAGCGCTCTTTGAAAGTCAAGCGGCCCTTGCTAAGGCCAATAGCGAGCTGGCTGCTTTGAATCGGAGCTTAGAGCAGCGAGTTCGTGATCGCACTCAAGCACTTACCCACGAAATCGAAGAAAGAGAAAAGGCTGAAGAATCGCTCCGTTTGTACATCCATGCGCTAACTCACGATCTGCGCAATCCCGTGACTGGCATGAGTACTATTCTACAGACGCTACTCGGTCGAACCGCTACCGGCGATCCGCCGCAGGTGCAGATCTCCATCTCCGTACTGTCTAGGATGAAAGCTGGGTGCGATCGCCAGCTGAAGATGATCAACACTCTGCTCGAAACCCAAGAAGTAAAAGTCTGGGGCGTTTCTTTAAAACATTATCCTTTTGACCTAGGGGCTATGGTCTTTGAAATATTAGAGAACTGGCAGCCCAGATTAAACAAGAAGCGAGTGAGCGTAGTAACGCAGATTGCCCCTGACTTGTCCGTAGAAGGCGATCGCACTCAGCTATGGCGAGTCTTTGAAAACCTAATCGACAACGCTCTCAAATACAATCCCCCCGGCATTACATTAACGCTGACAATCAATCTCTATTCCCAGGCGCCTAATCCTAAGGATTCTGATCTTGATACAGAGCCTAGCTCAATATCAAGTAGCTCTATTTTCCGTAGCTCTGTTGTCTACTGCGCTATTCAGGACAATGGAGTAGGAATCCCACAACAGCAGCGCACTGCTCTGTTCGAGCTTTACCAAAGAGGCGCTTCTAGTAGTCCTAGTCAGGGTTTGGGCCTAGGACTCTACATCTGCCGGTGCATCATCTCAGCTCACGGCGGTACTATTGGCGTAAACAGCCCCTTGCCTGACCACAACGGTACGGAATTCTGGTTCACGCTGCCGGTCCGACACTCCTCTTGTATCCAAGAGCCTCTTGACGCTTAATCTGCCTACTTCCTACTTCCACCCATGTCTTTCTCAAACAGACAACTCGGCGCTTGGAGACCTACCCTTTTACAGATTCTAATTGTTCTGTTCATTTTGCCGTTGACTGGCTCGGCAGTTCTCATTCAGTATCTAGCTTGGAGAAATGAACAAAAAGCTATAGAACAGCTAGTCAGACAGCTACAGCAACAGGTAGGCGATCGCATTCAAGAACGCATCATCACCCTGACTGAAGCGCCTGTAGCTGCTGTTGATAATCTGTCGCTTGCTATTCGTAGAGGCGATCTAGATCCAGACGATCTATCAGATTGGGAAGCCTATTTGACGGACCAGGGTGTCGCTTTCGACGACCTCACATTTCTTTACTTTGGCAATCGATCGGGCGATTATGTAGAGCTTCACCAGAGTGGTAGCAGCCTAGATAAGATTAGTTTGATAGATGGAACCCAACCTGAGGTTGTCGTTCAGTCTTATGCAGGCCCAAGAGGGCGGATTGCTACACAACAAACCATAGAACCATTCGATCCTAGGGAACGACCCTGGTACAAAAGCGCTGCTGAAACGCAAAAACCTAGGTGGACAGAGCCTTATGAGTTTATATCAGATGGGATGGAGTCAGAACGTTACGGACGTACCCCACCTACGGTCGGTATTAGTTTTGTTCGACCCTACTATGTTAGAAGCAATGTTCAAAATGAAGAAACGCTAGCAGGCGTTATTGGCGCAGACCTGGCTCTGTTAGATATTGATAGATTCTTGAATAGTCTAGACATCAGCGAATCCGGCCAGGCTTTTATCTTAGATCATAACGGACGGTTGCTGGCAAGATCGGAAGTAAGTTCCTCACCCGATGATAGTGAGCTATCAAACAGTGAAGCTTCTAGTAAAGGAATGTTAGTTGAGCTGACAAAAGACTTCCTAATGACGCCAGCTTTGGGTTTACAGAATATCGCGCAGCCGCAAATGTTTCAGTTTGGAAACAAAAGAGATAAAAACATTGTTCAAGTTTCACCCTATTTAGATCAGTACGGTCTCAACTGGTTTGTAGTAGTTGTTGTTCCCGAGTCCGACTTTACCGGCACTATTCGAGATCAGGCTCGCGTGACGCTATTGTTCTCTGCTGGTATTGTGACAAGTATGTTTCTGTTGACAGTACTGATTGCCAGCTGTCTGAGCCATAGCGTGCTGCGAATTAGCTCAGCTAGTCAGGCCGTAGCGACAGGCGATCTAAGCTATTATCTGTCGGGTTTCAAAGTTCGAGAGCTAGATAAAACTGCTAAAGCGTTCAATCACATGGCATATCAGCTTAGAAGTTCCTATAGCCAAATGGAGAACTACTCTAAGTCACTGGAAAGAGAGGTCAGAAAAAGAACCCAGGAATTGGAGCAAGAGGTCCGCGATCGCACTCGCAGTGAGGAGACCTTCAAAACGCTAGTTGCCAATATGCCAGGCACCGTATACCGCTGCCGTCTAGATGAAGCCTGCACAATGGAATTCATTAGCGAAGCAGTTTTTGATCTGTGTGGCTATCCCGCTAGCGATTTTATTGAAAATAAGACTAGAAACTTCAACGATATTGGTCTTCTAGAAGATAACGATATTAGAGCGACTGTTGCTGAGGCAGTAGAGCAGCGCCGTCCTTATGTCTTGGAGTATCAAATTGTGCATGCAGACGGTAGCATCCGTTCTGTATATGGCAAAGGAAGAGGCATTTTTGACGACGAAGGTGAGCTGCTCTATCTAGAGGGCGTCCTTTTTGATATCACACCGCTAAAGAGAGCAGAAGCGGCTATCAAAGCCAGTGAGCAACGCTATCGTAGTTTGTTTGAAGATGCTCCTATTGGTCTTTGGGAAGAAGATTTTTCTGAAGTCAATAGATATCTAAGAGAATTAGGTGTCTTGAGCTATCCTCCTAAAGCAAGCGCAGAGCCTGATGACAAGAGCGATGTTCAAAACGCTCGAGCTTACTTTGACGCGCATCCTCAGGTTGTCCGCCAGTGCATAGCCCGCGTTCGCATATTAAAAGTCAATCGGGCGGCCCTTAGTCTGTTTGAGATTGGGCAAGAAATTGACTTATTATCTATTGTAGAACGCAACCAAAACATATCAGCTATTGAACAATTTAAGCAAGAGATTATCTCTCTATGTGAAGGCCAAAACAAATACGAAACAGAGATTGTTAGATACGCCTCTACTGGTCAAGTAAGACATCTAATCCTTAGAGAGTTTATCGCCTCTGGGCATGAGCAAGACTGGAGTAGAGTCATCGTAAGCACTACAGACATCAGCCAGCGCAAGCAGGCCGAAGCGCAGCTACAAATCTCCGAAGAAAAGTATCGAACTCTCAACGAATCCACTCAAGATGCTGCCATTTTGATCAGTCGATATCGATTTATAGACTGCAATCCGGCGACTCTAAAGATGTTTGGCTGTGAGACAAAAGCAGAATTTTGTCGCAGATTACTTGGAGATTTTTCACCGAAGCTTCAGCCCGACGGTCGTAACTCAAGACGAGTGATGAGAGCGACTGTTGCAGCAGCGTTAAGTGCTGGTATCTACAACTTCGAATGGTATCACCAGCGCTCAGATGGAACTATTTTCCCTTCTGAAGTTCGGCTTACTTCTATGGAACTAGCAGGCGATCGCGTTGTTCAAGCCGTAGTTAGAGACACCACGCTACGCAAACGAGCCGAAGCAGATATCATTCAGGCCAAGCAAAAAGCAGAAATTGCTAACCAGGCTAAAAGTCAATTTTTAGCTAATATGAGCCACGAACTCCGCTCACCGCTCAACGCTATTCTTGGATTTACTCAGGTCATGTCTCGCAGTGACACTCTACCAGCAGAACATCAGGAAAACGTCAGCATTATCAACCGCAGCGGCGAATTTTTGCTCGGTCTGATTAACGATATTCTTGATATTGCTAAGATTGAGGCAGGCCACACTGTTCTTACTCCCTCTAGCTTCAATCTCCATACGCTTCTAGATGAGCTCTATGACCTGTTCAAGCTCAAAGCCGAAGAGAAACAGATTCAGCTTGTCGCTGAAAAATCACCCGCTCTTCCTCAATATATCTACACTGACAGGGCTAAGCTTTATCAGGTTCTGATCAATCTGTTGGATAATGCTATCAAATTCACCCATGCTGGTACGATTACTCTACAAGCCCAGACTGGAACCCAGTCTGAGAAACAATCTGGGGCCCCGTCCGCTTCCTCCCTTCTGCTGTATTTTTCTGTTGCTGACACAGGTGCTGGTATAGCCTCTGATGAAATCGACCAGCTTTTTCAGCCCTTTGTTCAGACAGAGTCTGGTCTAACGTCACAAAAAGGAACAGGACTCGGCTTGGCAATTTGTCGTAAGTTTGTACAGATAATGGGAGGAGAGATTTCTATTGATAGTCAGCTCGAGCAAGGCACTACCATTAGTTTCTATATCCAACCGACAGCAGCTGCCGCAGGTGCTATCGATCAGCCGCGCTTTGTGAACAAACGCTGTGTTCTGTCGCTAGCTGCCGAGCAGCCGCGATACAAAATCCTCATTGTGGATGACGAAGCAGTCAATCGGCAGCTATTGTTCAAACTTTTAGAGCCAGTTGGCTTTGAACTACAGGCTGCAAACAATGGACAAACGGCTATAGAGATGACTCGAAACTGGCAACCAGATCTAGTTCTGATGGATCTAAGAATGCCGGTGCTAGATGGAATGGCAACGACACGACTGCTCCGAAGGCTTTCAGACGATGAGCCAACTGCGGCTAGGCAGCCTTCCCTAAAAATTATTGCTCTTTCTGCGAGCAGTCTCCAGTCGGAGCAAGCTGAGGCGATCGCAGCAGGCTGTGATGATTTTATCCGTAAGCCTCTCAGAGATAGCGAGATTTTTGAGGCGATCGCTCAGCAGCTAGGCGCTTGCTATACCTACGCAGAAGCCAGCCAGTCCGAAGAATCACCCTCTGAACTATCCCCTTACACCGAAGAGCAAAGCCAAGAATCACAGAGCCAAAAGTCACAGCATGAGGAATCACAGAGCCAAGAATCACACCATATCAATGCGCTATCGACGCTATCAGCTCACACCCTAAGTGCCCTAGAATCTGCCACCTTGCGTCTCCAGTGGGATGAAATCTTTGTCCAGATCGAAACCATTCGCGCCGTAGACGAAACATTAGCGAACAGACTAAGTCACGCGGTAGAGAACTTTCGCTACGACCAAATCATCGGGAGCATTCAAACCGCTAAAACAAAACTGCTAGAACCCTGATTGCAGCCGGTACAGTCCCCGACGACGCCTTCGAATACAGTTTCTTGAACATAGTCCCAAATGCAGCTTCCCGAACATAACTCTGAAGCCTAATAGCTCTTCTCTTGCTGTACCTACCCAATCAGGTAAAGCCAAGACTATCCAATCGTTGCTATTGACAATCTACTAAAGCAGCACGACATCGGAGGCGATATTAGGCACACTGCGAGGGTAGTCAACTTATCATGACGAATCACAGTCTTGCGACATTTCCGGAGATCCTTACTATGACCTATTCCGTGGAGACTTCCCTCTGCCATTCTTTGCAGCAGGGGAAGTTTTGCTACGTTGTCGAAAAAAAGGTCGTGCAGCAAAAGGGCTCAGACGTGGTTCAAGCGCGGCCTTCGCCGCATGAGCAAACGCTATGTGAACGGACCCGAGTAGAAATGCACAGCCGGGGCTATCACAGCATCGTAGTTCAGATGCGATCGCTAACTATCTCAAATCCTGAAACGCAGCCCACCTGGGACCAGCAATTCATCCAGGCTATTTGGCATAGCCTTCATCCTACCAATCCTACTCAGCTGTCTCGATGGCTAGCCACAACTGCTGAACTTTCAGCAAAGGAGCGACTAGCAGCCTTTACTAGCGACCTTTTGTTCAACGAGATTTGCGCCATGCCGTTCGTTCTTTTTATAGAAGATATTGATGCGTTTCTATCTTTAGACAGTATTCCAGAGGTGAATGCTCCAGAGGTCAATGCTTCAAAGCTAGGCATCATGGAGGACGTTCTGTTTTGGATTGAATATTGCTACGAGCTTAGAGATACTTATCTGACTTACTATCATCTCAGCTTTGCTGTCTTTGGTTCAATCCCAATCGACCGGATGCCCCCCTCGGTTCTAGACTCTTTCTCCAGCTTCGAGAGTATCATCGAAACTTTTCATCAATCGGATATAAAAACTTTCGAGCGATCGGATGTCAAACGCCCAGGTAGTCGTTTAGATAGTTACGACAGTATGAGTAAACACTCTCATGTCAAACGCCGACGACACGATGATAACGGTCCCACGTTTGTACGGTCGCAGTATGCTAAAGAGATAGCAAAGACGCAGATCTCAGCCCATAGGTTTGACTATGACTCATACTACTGCTCGCGCTCTGTCTGCTGATGCTCTGTCTACTGATAGCTTATCTGCTGACAGTCTGTCTGCCGACATTCTATTAATTGATGATAGTCCAGACAATCTTCGCCTTCTAGTCACTCTCCTGTCAGCGGAAGGGTATCGGGTGAGACCTAGCATGCGGGGGGCACAGGCGATCGCCGCTGCGCAGATAGAACCCCCAGACTTGGTTTTGCTAGATATCAAGATGCCGGAAATGGACGGCTATGAAGTCTGTAGGCGTTTGAAGGCTGACTGGCGTACCCAGGCTGTTCCTATCATCTTTTTAACGGTGCTTGATGATGTTACTGATATTGTCAAAGGCTTTGAACTTGGTGGAGTTGATTACATTACCAAGCCTGTCCGACGGGGTGAAGTGCTCAGCCGGGTAAAAAATCATATCCAGATTCAGTCGTTAAGAAGACAGCTCGTTCAGCAAAAGCAGTTTCTCAAAAACATATACGACAGCATCGAAGCTTCTATCTCTGTTGTGAACGTGCTCTCCAGTGGACGGCTCAAAATTGACGCTGTTAATCAGACTGCTTTGAAATGTTCGGGCATGTCACGCCAAAGGCTAGAAGGCGCTAATCTATACGATGTGCTACCGGCTGATGTGATTGAGAGAAACCATAAAGCCTGCATAGAACAACGCGTTCCTATCACCAATGAGGAAGTTGTAGACTTCGATGGAAAAACGCTGTGGTTGCTCATCACGCATACGCCAGTTTTTGATGAGCAGGGTAATGTCGTTAGGTTGATTGGTACCAATATTAATATCACCGAGCAAAAGCATGCAGAAATTCAGCTAAAGGAACGAACCGAGCAGCTTTCAAAAACATTAGAAACACTCAAGTCCACCCAGCAGGATCTCATTCGCACAGCAAAAATGGCTGCCCTCGGCAATCTGGTGGCGGGCGTCGCTCACGAAATCAATACGCCTGTTGGGACTGCGATTATGACTGCTTCGACACTAGAAAACGCCAGCTATCAGCTAGCGACAGAAGTCGAACGCGGTGACCTCAAGCGCTCTTCTCTTAGTAACTATCTAGAGGTTGCTAGCGAATGTAGTCATCTGATTGTTAGTAACTTACAGCGAGCGGGTGAACTGATTCAAAGCTTCAAACAAGTTGCTGTTGATCAAAGCAGCTTGCAAAAGCGAGCGTTTGCTCTAAAACCCTATCTCGAAGAAGTCATCAGCAATCTAGGACCAAAGCTGAAGCAAACTTCTCACCAGCTTTCTCTAGTGGGCGATGAAGATATGCTCGTCTGTAGCTATCCAGGTGCGATCGCCCAAGTCGTCACTAACCTCATTATCAACTCTCTCACCCATGCCTATCCTGGCGGCAGTAGCGGCCATCTCAAGGTATCTTTTCATTCTCAGGTAGAGGATTCTTCGGCAGAACGCCAGACTGCTAACCTGCAGCTGTGCTATAGCGATGATGGTCGTGGCATCAACCTTGAGCATCAATCGCGTATCTTTGAACCATTCTTTACCACTGCTCGCAGCAGCGGTGGCAGCGGATTAGGTCTTCATCTAGTTTATAACCTAGTTACTCAGAAGCTAGAAGGGCATATCGATTTTGTCAGTACTCCAGACCAGGGGACCACTTTTACCATAACGCTGCCTGGCGCTGTCGTCTGAGTAAGCACTACCGAGTAAGCACTACTGAGTAAGCCCCATACTACCCATATGGGTAAGTAATTTTCCTCCAATAGAACCAACCAATTCTCACCTATCGCAGGAAGTGATCGCGCTGTGATCTAGATCATACTGTAGTCAAGCTGATTGGATCGTTTGTTGGGTAAGGTGCTTGAAAGAAACTGTCAGGAAAACCACCAAAAAAGGTGAAGAAACTCACCGAGTTAGCAGCTCCGTGTGGGACCATCCGACCTATCCACGCAGGTCAGCAGGCGCTGATCTCATCGCAGGAGTCCGACATTCAAAATTCTGCTACGTGCTAGGTCCAGCCCAAACGGGTACATCATACTTGCGACTTCAAGCTAGTCATCAGCTAGAAAAAATTGGTTATCGCTGCGCCAATGTGGATGCTAGTCAGATCCTAGAGTCTACAGACTATTACTATCGATGGGAAAAGCAGCTGATCGAGGCACTGTGGAATGGTCTGTATCCGACCGATTCTGCTAACTTGCGCGAGTGGTATGCAAACACCACGCATCTACTTCCCCAACGCCAGCTTGAAAAGTTCACTCGTGAACTGTTGATAGCTAGCCTCTACGGGAAGCCGACCGTTATATTTATCAACAATACAGAAGCGCTGACTAAAATACCTTTTCTGGCCAGTGACCTGTTGGACTGGATCTACCACTGCTACTGCCTACACAAAGTGTATCCAGCCTATCGCAACCTAAACTTTGTTGTTCTAGGCGAGGCAACTCCCTTAGATCTTTCTCGAAACTCAACGCTATGGTCATCTGGCTGCAATATCTCTACAGGTTGCAATATTGCTACAAGTAGCCGTCGCTGGTCAGGTCCATCCGACTAGGCAGCTTCACTGTCATTCCTGCTGTCATTTCCATTGCCATTATGTTTGCTTAATTGCCATCTGAGTTTGATGATGAAGGCGAAACGACAAAGTTCATCCTTCTCTTCTATGCATATTCTCATCACTGGCGCAGCTGGATTCCTCGGACAGCGTCTTGCCCGCCATCTGCTTGCAAACCCTCAGTTAGAAAGACTCACACTTAGCGATTTGGCGCCGCCGCCCATTCCTGACAACGATTCGAGAGTTATCAGCCTCTGTGCAGACCTCAGCCGTCCGCTAGCTAGCAAAGAGATAGTCACTAGAGATGTCACAACGGTCTATCACCTGGCCGCTGTCGTCAGCGGTCAGGCCGAAGCTAATTTCGATCTAGGCATGGCCGTCAACTGCGAGGGGACTCGCTATCTGCTAGAAGCTGTTCGTCATCAGGCTCCCGGTGCACAGTTTATCTTTGCTAGTTCCCTGGCTGTTTTTGGCGGTGATCTGCCTACTGTGATCACAGATGACACCATTCTCCGGCCTCAGTCCTCTTACGGCACCCAAAAGGCAGTTTGCGAGCTTTGGGTCAATGACTATAGCCGCAAAGGGTTTATCGATGGACGAGTACTGCGCCTGCCTACGGTTTGTGTTCGTCCTGGCAAGCCCAATGCCGCCGCGTCGTCTTTTGCTAGCAGTATTATTCGTGAGCCACTCCGGGGTGAAACGGCTGTTTGTCCAGTCGATCCAATGCTTTCTCTCTGGCTGTCTAGTCCGACAGCAGTGGTGAACAATCTGATGCACGCGCTGACGCTAAGAACTGCACAGTTTGAAGATAGCCGTACGCTCAATTTGCCAGGCATCACAGTGAAGGTGCAGGCCATGATCGACGCTTTGGAGGAGATCGCAGGCAAAGCAGTCACTGACCATATTCGCTATCGGCCAGATCAGACTATTTCAGAGATAGTGGCGAGCTGGCCGAGTCAGTTTGATGTGACGCGGGCGATCACACTAGGATTTGAGTGCGATCACAGCTTTCAAGACATCATTCGTAGCTTCATGCTAGAAACAACTACTTCAAAAACGGATATCGTAAAAAAGAACAGTATCAAAAAGAACAATATCGATCGAGCCAGCCGCTCTACACCGCGCGAATAGCGCTTAACCACCGACCGTGCAGGAGGTTGTTACATACCGTTTCTCTGGATAAATTTTTCTGAAGGAATACTGAGAAGTTCATGAGAGATTGCGGCGCAGATGGTCTCACTTTTGAGCAACCCGCTATCGTAGAAGATAACCATCTTTTGCCGAGGGCCACAATGCTTAAGCCGGTGCTTCATGCTGTCCAGTTATTCCTTAAAGGAGCCACTGGAAAAGATCGTCAGGCTAAACACTACCTATCTGAGCATCTACTACGGATGCAGCTCGCATACGACCAGCTGCAGGCAGACTACAGTACCCTAGAACAAAAATACAACCGCCTTCAGCAAAAGCAAATCGACCTGACTAAATGTCTGAGCCGGAGCAAAACCGATACAGACGAACTGCTCAACATTGCTGATAGTGAAGTCAGCTCTTTGGTCACTGAAAACGAAGACCTCCAGCGCAGACTTAGGCAGAGCGAAACGGACAAAATCGCCCTACAAGATAAGAATGGATCTCTGCTTGGCAAGGTTGCCTTTCTAGAACAACAGCTTGACCTACGAAACTATCAGAGCGATCACGCTACTTCAGAAATACGCTCAGTGGCCGAGGCGATCGCTAATGGTGAAGCCCCAGCTCCCGGTTCAGGTGCCGATTCAGAGCGTGACTCGGATGGTGATAGCCTCCTATCCAATCAACCATTTGTCGACCTATCCAACCTTTCGATTGCCCTTGTGGGCGGCCACGAAACCACCTACAGAGAGGTCACAGAAGTCCTAAAGCAGTATGGTCTCAAACGCTGTGTCCATGTGCCGCCTCACAGTATTGCCAGCCACAGCCGCAGCCAGATCAAAGACAAAATTAGCAATTGCGATCTTGTTATCACTATCACTAGCTATGTCGACCACTCTGTCGCCAAATGCGTCAAGCAGCTCAAAGATGCTCAAATGCTGGCAGGGGGCTCCATCCGCGTTAGCTGCCATGGTAAGAGCGGCCTAGTCAGAGAAGTTCTCGAATACTTTGGTGACTCTATGCAGAGTGGTTCCATGCGGGCTTCTGGCGTGCTGTGAGTCGCTCAATTTGCTCTTCAGTGATAAGCCGCTTCAGCCTCTGCCACAGGCAGGAGAGCAAAATCCACCGTCAGCGTTAAGCTAAGACCGCCGAATAAAAAGACCTCCCCAGAAGAGGCACCCTTGAGAATGTACAATCCCCTTGCCTGCCGCTCGTGGTCAAAACCAGCAGTACCTATTGTGGCCGCTCTAGTTGTCTCCGTGAGCACACTTGGCTGTACCCAGGTCCAAACTAACGCCTCAGAAGCCACTGCCGACTTTCAAGGCATCGCCACAACCACCTACACCTGGCAAGTCGAATACGTTCCTCGTGGCAATAGTCAGGATCGGCCCAACGACCGCCGTCTAGAACAGTTCGAGTCCACGACTCTGACTACTACCAACGGTATCCGCCCCGATGCTGCCGGGTCTGGCCCAGATAGCAAAGGACTTTGGTGGCCTGTGCTTCCACCCGAACCCACCGTGGACGATATTGAAGATCGTCTTCGTGCTGGCGAGACTGCGCGATCGCCAGA